>JAVVHH010000145.1:0-9249 GCA_032249615.1 Acetobacteraceae bacterium | reverse complement strand
CATGATCTTCGCGACGAGCGAGTCGCTCTTGCCGATATTGTCGGTCCAGCTGACCTTAAGATCATCGCCCTTCTTGCCACCATTGAAGGAGAACTTCACATACGGGTCCTTCGAAACGGCCGGCCCCCAATAGGCGGTCAGCACGGTCTTGCCGTCGTGCTCGAAGGTCAGCACCTCGATATAATGCGGCGGGATCAGCGCGCCGCTGCTGTCCTTGACGAAGCCGGAATCCATCGGATGCTGGATAAGCGACTGGACGTCGGTGCTGTCACCATTGGCGACGGCGCGAACGCGGATGGTCGATGGCATGGTTCTGCCCCCCGTTCTCAGCCGCCGCAACCGCCGAGCGTAACCTTCACCTGCTTGCTGGCGCTGAACAGCTTTCCGCCGGACTCCACGAGCGCGACGACGTTGCTTGTCTTGGCCATCTTGAGGCGGCAGCCGACCGATCCCGCGGTGCCGTCGGCTAATTTGTAGCTGGCGGCGTGGGTGAAGGGGTTTTCCGGCACAAGGATCGCGATGGAGGTCGTATTCGGCAGCGCGCTGCTGACAGAGACCGGAACCACGGCGCCGTTCTCGGCAATCTCCGGCACCTCGAGCGTGATCTTGTCCGAGGCTTCCGCGGTCTTGCCAAACAGTGCCTGCACCGCGTCGTCCTGGCTTTTCTTCTGGAATGCCTGGTCAGGCCAGCCGGGCGCATTGGCCGCGCGCGCCCGGCCAACGAGGCCGAACCCGATCAGCCCCGCCAGCATGGTCCCCTGGAGTGCCGCACGGCGGGTCGGAAGGTTCATGGCTCCATGTCCTCGTTCAAGGCCGCGCCGGCTGCGGCGGGCCTAAAGGGTGTAGAGGAAGTCGATGATCTCGTTGATTTCATGCTGGTCGAGAATGAGGTTCTTGCCGAAGGCCGGCATCACCGTCTGCGGATTGCGCGTCTCCTCGTCCCAGATCACGTCGTAGAGGGCCTTGCGGTCCGGGAAGCGCTGCTTCATGTCGGACAGCTCGGGCCCGACATTGCTCGGCACGTCGCTTCCCCGCATCGTGTGGCAGGCGAGGCAGTTTCCCTTGCTGCGGTCGAAGGCGAGCGCCTGCCCGGCGGCCGCCGGCACCGCCGGCGCCGCCGGCTGCGGGGCTGCGGGCGGCGGCACTGCGGGCGCGGCGGTCTGTCCATGGGAGGGCACTCCGGCGGCGATCGCCATGGCGGTGGCAAGACACGCGACCATCGCGCCCCGCCCCCACCAGGTCCGGCGCGGGCTCATTGTGGCATCGACGTGTCGAGCGGGCCGGAGGTCCGCGGCGTCAGGTGATTGCCCTCCGCCGAGGAGGTGATCTTGACTTCGTCGGACTTGCGACAGTCCTGCATGCAAGCCTCCGCATTGGTGTCCGGCCGCGAGTCCTTCCAGATGAAGCCGTGCCGGTTCGGCATCTTCACCTTGGGCAGGCTGTCCTTGTCCGCCACGAAATCGTCCGGCACGAGGTTGTTCAGGTTCAGCACGTAAGCCGTGACCGCATAGACTTGGTCGGAGCTTAGACTGTGGGGCGCCGGGAACGGCATGGCGCGATTGATGTAGTCGAACAGCGTCGTCGCGTACGGCCAGAAATTCCCGACGACGGGTTCCGGGCGACCCCCAGTGAGCGAACCGGTGCCGGCGAGCTTGGGGTAGCGGCCCTCGCCCTCGCCAAAAGTGCCGTGGCAGGCCGCGCAGGCCTGCGTATAGATATCCCCGCCATCCGACACCGAGCCGTGCCCTGCGGGAAGGCCCTGCCCGTCGGGCCGTACGGCGATCGCCCAGCCCGCGATCTGGTCCGGCGTCGGCGTGGCGCCATAGCCGAAATACCCGGCCCCGTGCTCGGCTGCGAATGCGGCCCCGGCGCTCATCGCCAGGACCGATGCCAGCAGGACGGATCTACGCCAGTTGAACATCATAGAGCGTCCCGTCCTGCTTGAGCTGCCAGGTCTGGATCGAATTATTGTTGTAGACCGGGTTCGTGCCTCGCACTGCGCGCAGTTCTGCGATGGTCGGCTGCACGAAACCTGTCTCGTCCACTGCGCGCGATTGCAGCAAGGCGGGCTTGCCGCCCCAGCGCCAGTCCATGGTGAAGCGCGTCATTGCCTTCGGCAGCACTGGAGCCTCCAGCCGGGCACGGCTCCAGTTCACGCCGCCATCCAGGCTGACATCCACCTGCTTGATGGCGCCCAGCCCGGACCACGCGAAACCGCGGATTTCGTACATCCCGGGCCCGCGGACCGGCATTTCCGGACAGGGAAAGGTGATGACCGACTTCGCATAGAGCGGCCAGGAGAAGCCGCGCGCCTTCCCGTCCGGCATCAGCTCAGTGTATTTCGACGTCTCCTCGCGGGTGAACCATGGCTGGTCACCGATCTGCAACCGGCGCAGCCACTTCACGCTCATGTTGCCCTGCCAGCCCGGGACCAGCAGGCGCAGCGGATAGCCCTGCTCCGGCCGCAATGCCTCGCCATTCTGCCCGTAGACGATGATGCAATCGTCCAGGCACTTCTCGATCGGCAGGCTGCGCGTCATGTGCGCCGCGTCGGCCCCCTCCGCCAGCACCCACTTGCCGGACGTCTTCAGTCCGACTTCCTCCAGCAGCGTCGAGAGCTTGACCCCGGTCCACTCGGCGCAACCGATCATCCCATGCGTGAACTGCACCGAATTGAGCTGCGCGGCCCGCCACTCCATCCCGCCATTCGCGGGGCACTCGATGAAATGGATGCGCGATACGCTCGGGAAGCGGCGGATGTCCTCCATGGTGAAGAGCCGCGGATTGTCGACCAGGCCATGGATCATCAGGCGGTGCTGTGCAGGATCCACCATTGCGCGGCCACCGTGATAGCGCTCGAAGAAGAGCCCGCTCGGCGTGATGATGCCCGTCTGGTGCTGCAGCGGCGTGAAGCTGATTGCCGATTCCGGCGTCGCCGTCAGCCACGGGACATCGCGGCGGATCACGTCTTTCTCGAAATGCGAGGGCTTGCCGTATACGCGGTCGACCACCCCAGGCCCAAGCGTCTGGGACCACGGGTCATCGGCCGGCGGCGCCTGCTCGTCGGCTCGCGCCATCTTTGGGGCCATAGCTGCCGCCAAAGCACCCGCCCCAAGCCCGAGACTGGCACGGAAGATGCCACGCCGATCCGGAAGCGTTCCGGGATCGCTCTCACGCCGGTCCTCCGGCCCGTGCGGCCTGGCCGTCGTGCCCCTTCGGGACATGGACATACTCCTCCGAAACACCGTCTTGGCGGCGATTTGTTTAGCAAGGTTGGCAGAGCCTGCGAAAGCTGCGATTAAATTCGATGTCAGAGTTCTGTCCCTTATCGGAGCAGGCGATCCCCTTCTGACCCCATCAACTCGCGAGTTGCGAGTAACTGCCCATGGCCCGGCTTCTCCTCATCGAAGACGATCCGGCAACGGCGACGGAAATCCTCGCTCATCTGCGCGACACGGGTTTTCTGGTGCGGCACGTCGGTGACGGTGCAGAAGGGTTGACCTGCGCTGCCGAAGGCTGCTGGGACCTGCTTGTCGTGGACCGGATGCTGCCAGGGCTGGACGGGCTTTCTATCGTTCGCAAGCTACGCGAGCGACGGGTGCAGACCCCGACACTGATCCTCACCGCGCTCGGCGCGATTGACGACCGGATCGGCGGGTTGCGTGCGGGCGGCGACGATTACCTGGTCAAGCCATTTGCGCTCGGCGAGTTGTCAGCCCGGCTTGAAGCGCTGCTCCGGCGGCCGGCTCAGTTTCAGGATCCCGTGCTGCGGGTCGGCCCATTGGAGCTCGATCTCATGCGCCGCCGCGCCTCGCGAGGGACGCGGGAGCTGGATCTTCTGCCTCGCGAATTCCAGCTCCTGGAGTATCTGGTGCGACGTCCCGGCCAGGTTGTCACCCGTGCGGTGCTGCTGCAGGAGGTCTGGCGCTACAATTTCGAGGTCAAGTCCAACTTGGTCGACGTTCATATCGGCCGGCTGCGCCGCAAGCTCGATGGGCCCGGCGAGAAGTCGCTGATCAGCAGCGTCAGGGGACTGGGCTTCATCTTCGAACCGGTCCCCTAGAATGTTGCGGCGCGCTGCCCTTCGCTGGGGACTGGGGCTCTCGGCCCTGCTCGCGATTCCGACAGCTTCGGTGTTCTTCGCGACCTACTGGATCGTCACGGCCGCGCTGTTCCAGTCGGTGGACCGCTCGATCGTGGAACAGCTCGCCCTGCTTTCCGCGCGCCCTGCGGGGCTGCTTGCCTTCATGATCTCGTCGCGTATGAACAACGATCCCGCAGTGATCACGCGCGTCGGCCTGTTCGATCGGGACGGTCATCTCCTGGTCGGCGACATCGTGCAGGTCCCGGCGCATGCGCCGCTCGACGGCAAGGTGCGGTCGGTCACGCTGCCCGGCCGATCGTACGGACCGCAGGCACCCCGGCACTTCGCGGGCCGCCGGCTGCAAGACGGGCGGCTTCTCCTGGTAGCGAGGAGCGTGCGCCGCCCGCTCGCCATCCAAGCCACCCTGTTGCGCACGCTCTGGGTCGGACTGCTCGCGGCGGTCGCGTTCAGCTTCTCCTGCGGCATCCTCTTCGGGATTCGCGCGCAGCAGCGCCTGCGTCGGCTCGGGGCCGCCGCCGAACGCATCGCGGGGGGGGCCATCCACGAGCGGCTGCCGGTGCACGGGCAGGGAGACGAGCTGGAGGCCGTGTGCCGTGTCGTCAACCGCGTGCTGGCACGCTTCGAGGAACTGGTGGTGGCATGGAAAAGCGTGGGCGAGAACATCGCGCATGACCTGCGCACGCCGCTCACCGCAACGCGCGTGCGGCTGGAGCGCGCGCGCGAAAGCGGGGTTCTGGACAGTCTCGGGACCGAGGCGATCGACTGCGTCCTGGCCGGGCTCGATCAGTCCCTTTCGGTCATGGCCGGCCTGCTCCGGGTCGCGGAGATCGACAACGGGCGGCGCCGCGAAGGGTTCACGCGCTTTCCCCTGGTGCCGCTGCTGGGGGAAATCCACGCCGATTTCCTGCCCCTGGCCGAAGAGGCACGAATAGAGTTGTCGCTCAACGCCGACGGCGAGGCGGTCATCCTCGCCGACCGGGCGCTCATTCTCGAGGCGATCGTCAATCTCGTGGACAACGCCGTCAAGTTCGCCGGGCCCGGCCGCAACGTGGCCATGGAACTGGGCGGCACGCCCGTACATCCCGTCGTGTCGGTGAGCGATAACGGCCCGGGCATCGCGCCCGATAAGCGGACCCGCGTCTTCGAGCGGTTCTTTCGGGGAGATGAGAGCCGGTCATCGCCGGGGAGCGGCCTCGGGCTGAACATTGTCGGCGCGGTGGCGAAGCTGCACGGCTTTGCCGTTCGTCTGGACGACAACCGGCCTGGCTGCCGGATCGAGCTGCATTGCTGGCCCGGAGCCGGAGAGAGGGTGGGCGAAAGACAAAGTCTGGATCCTGCGACGATAGGGTGATCGAAGCCGCCTTCTCCATGCCCGGCCGGAAATGGTGACGCGCCGCCGCTGCAAGGGCGAAACCGATTCGTCCATCTGTTCGCGCGGGCCGGTCAGACTGCCGTGACGCTGCCTGCGGCCAAGCTCGACCGGCCGGGCGCGTGATCGACAAGGTAGCGCCGTATCGCCTCGATTGCCCGGATGTCGAGGTCTCGCCGGTTGCGGCCGAATTTGGGAGGAACGCCCTGCGCGGTGACAAAGGCCGCGGTGTAGTGCCGCTCCGGCTGGACGGGTTCGCCTTCGGCAAACAACCGTTCGATCCGCAGACCGGTCGGGTTCTCGATCTTGATATAGGCATTGATGCCGCCGCAGCGTTTCACGAAGCCGCCCATCTGGCGGTACGGGTCGGCTGCAAAGGTGCGCTCGAGATTCTCCTCGAGCATCGCGACCAGTTCGGCGCCCGAGAGTTCGACGGTTGAGACCGCTGGATTGGTCGGGATGATGTTCCAGAGATCGTTCATGCGGATCGGCCCCGGCGGAATCGGGGCACCGTAGCGCCAGCCGTTCGAGAAGGCGAGCCTGGTCCCGGCCGCTTCCGCGATGGCGGCAAGCAGCAGGTCGTCCATGGGCGTCTCGAGCATGCCATTGCGATGCAGGAGGATATCGGTGCGGCCGACCACGGTATCGAGCATGGCGCGGTGCGGTTGCAGAATGCCCTCGATCAGCTCCTGCATCGCGGGATCGGCCGGGATTCGCGCGTCGAGGGGGATCAGCCTGTGCTCCAGCATGGAGACGGTGCCCTCCGACACCGCGAGGTCCAGGCGGCCGACGAAGGAGCCGTGGCAGCCCGACTGGATGATGATCGTCTCGCCGACGCGCGCCGGGCGGTAGAGCCGGTTATGCGTGTGCCCGCTCAGGAGCACGTCGATGCCCGGCACCTCATGGGCCAGCTTGACGTCCTGCGGAAAACCGAGATGGGACAGCACGACGATCATCTCGGCGCCCTCTGCCCGTAGCGCGCGGATATGGCCCGGCAGCTCATCCCGCCCGAGCGTGAGCCGAATGCCGGTGCTGAAATGCGCCGGCATCGTCTTATCCACGATGGTGGCCGCGATGCCGATCACGCCGACACGCACGCCGCCCCGGGTCACCATGCGGCTCGGGGGAAAGCTCAGCTCGCCGGTCGCCTGGTCGAAGCAGTTGTTCGCCAGAACCGGGTAGGACAGCTCGGCGGCAAGCGCCTGCAGATGCGCGGGGCCATAGGCGAAATCCCAATGCGCCGTCATGCCGTCGAGCGCCAGGGCATTGAGCACGGGCACGAGCGCGGCGCCCTTGCTCTGCACGACCGGAAAGGTGCCATGGAACGTGTCGCCATTGTCAAGCGCCACCACGGCGCCCCGGCACTCGGCGCGCACCGCCGTCAGCAGGCCGGCGATGCGCGCATATCCGCCCAGCATCTCGCAGCTCGCCTGGTCGCCGTCCCACAGCAATTCCGGATGCGGTTCCAGATAGCCATGCGTGTCGTTGATCTGCAGAAGGGTGATCCGGCGCTCCGGCATGACGGTCTCCATTTGCGTGGATGATCAGACCGCGCCGCCGACCCGCGGCTCGAAATGGCGCTCCTTGTGCGCGATGTCGAACTCGCTCCCGCGCAGCATTATCCGCCAATAGAGGAAGGGCAGGATTCGTGTTTTCAGCAGCCAGGCGCTGCGGCGCGGCACGCGGGGACCGAGCGCGAAGCTCGGAGTCACCTTGCCGCCATAGGCGAATTCCGCGAGCACGACCTTGCCGTATGCCATGGTGAGCGGGCAGGAACCGTAGCCGTCATAGACCGCTGCCGCCGGCTTCCCGTCGAGGGCGCCCAACAGGTTGCGCACCACGACCGGCGCCTGGAGCCGGACCGCGGCGGCAGTCTTGGCGTTGCTCGTCCCCGCGACGTCGCCGAGCGCGAACACGTTGGGCCATTTCGGATGGCGCAGCGTCCCGGCATCCGCGGCCACCCAGCCGGCCTCGTTGGCGAGCGGGCTCCGCTTGATGAAGTCGGGCGCGCTCTGCGGCGGCGTGACGTGGAGCATGTCGAACTTGCGCGTCACCTGGGTCTTCTGCCCATTCGTGTCCGTCACCTCGAAGATCGCCGTCTTCGCGGCTCCGTCGACCGCGACGAGGTTGTGCCTGAACCGCGGCTGGATGCCCTAGCGCGCGACCGCCTGCTCGAGCGGCGGCACGAAGAACGGAACGCCGAACAGCGCGTCACCGGCCAGGCAGAACTCGATCGTGGGATTGGCCACCTGCCGCTGGCGCATCCAGCGGCAGGCGGCCAGATACATGATCTTCTGCGGTGCCCCGGCGCATTTGATCGGCATTGGCGGCTGGGTGAACAGCGCCGTGCCGCCCCGGAAGGCGCGGATGCAGGCCCAAGTGTATTCGGCGCTCTTGCCGGAATAGTTGCTGCAAACCCCGTTGCGCCCGAGCGTCTCCTGCAGCCCCTCGACCTTGCCCCAGTCCAGCTGCAGCCCAGGACAGACGACCAGGTACGGGACTCTCAGGGATTTTGCGCTCGGGGCCATAGAGATGGATAGGGAGGACCATCGATATGGCAATCGACAGGGCCGTGCTGGACCAGCTTCTTGCGGGTCGTGACGCGCGGGAGCTGTTCGCGAAAGACGGGCTGCGTGACGAGCTGAAGAAAGCGCTTTCGGAGCGGATGCTGTCGGCGGAGCTCGACGATCACCTGGAGAACGAAGGCGGCGAAGGCGCAATCAATCGCCGCAACGGCTCGTCGAAGAAGACGATGCTGACGGCCACCTCGAAGGTGACGCTGGACGTTCCGCGCGACCGGGCCGGGACGTTCGACCCGAAGCTGATCGCCAAATACCAGCGCCGGTTTCCCGACTTCGACGACAAGATCGTGTCGATGTACGCGCGCGGCATGACGGTGCGCGAGATCCGCGGGCATCTGGAGGAGCTGTATGGGATCGACGTCTCGCCCGATCTCATCTCGACGATCACCGACGCCGTGCTGGAGGCGGTGGCGGAATGGCAGGGCCGGCCGCTCGATGCCTGCTACCATCTGGTCTTCTTCGACGCGATCCGGGTGAAGATCCGCGACGAGGGGTTCGTCCGCAACAAGGCGGTGTACATCGCGCTCGGCATCCTGCCCGACGGCACGAAGGACATCCTCGGCATCTGGATCGAGCAAACCGAGGGCGCGAAATTCTGGCTGCGCGTCATGAACGAGATCAAGAACCGCAGCGTCGCCGATATCCTGATCGCCGTGGTCGACGGGCTGAAAGGCTTCCCCGAGGCGATCAACGCGGCGTTCCCCGAAGCGATCGTGCAGACCTGCATCGTCCACCTGCTCAGGAACAGCATGAGCTTCGCGTCGTGGAAGGACCGCAAGCCAATCGCGCAGGCGCTCAGGAGCGTCTATCGTGCCGAGACGGCGGAAGCCGGCCTCGCCGCGCTCGACGCCTTCGAGGCGGGCCATTGGGGCAAGCGCCATCCCGCAATCGCCCAGAGCTGGCGACGGCACTGGAACCAGGTGATCCCGTTCTTCGCCTTCCCCGAGGGCGTCCGGCGGATCATCTACACCACGAACGCAATCGAGGCGCTCAACTCGAAGCTTCGCCGCGCGGTCCGCACCCGCGGCCACTTCCCGGTGACGATGCCGCGATGAAGCTCTATACCTCGTCCTCAACACTGCCGCCCAGGAGTGGAAGCGGCCGCCGCGCGAGTGGTCGGAAGCAAAAACCCAGTTCGCCGTGATCTTCGGCGAACGGTTCGTCATCGGATGACGCTAACTGGCCCCGCGCAC
>JAVVHH010000144.1:0-9363 GCA_032249615.1 Acetobacteraceae bacterium | reverse complement strand
AGGCTGCTACCGTCCACGCGGATCCAATACGTCACCCTGAATGTCCGCCCGACGCTGGCGGGCAAGCCCAACCCGATGGCGGACCTGAAGGTACGACAGGCGATGAACTACGCCGTCAACAAGCAGGCGATCATCCAGATCGTGACCCACGGCGTCGGCACGCCGCTCACGTCCTACATGTCGTCGGCCACGCCGCTGCACACGGGCACCACGCCGCTCTATCCGGTCGATGTTGCCAAGGCCAAGTCGCTGATGCAGGAGGCCCGCCTCGCCCAGGGGTTCGAGGCGACATTGCTGACGCTGGCCGGCAACCAGGACGAGATCGGCATCGCGACTGCGCTACAGCAGATGTGGGGCGCGATCGGCATCAAGCTGACCATCCAGCAAGTCGACAACGCGTCACGCACGCAACAGTATCGTGACGGCACGTTTCCGATGCGCTTGTCCGCTTGGACAGATGACATCGCGGACCCGAACGAGATCACGTCCTATTTTGTCTACAGCCCCACGATCCAGGCGCTGCACACCGAGTGGAAAAGCCCGGAGGCCGACACGCTGTTCGAGGCGTCGCAGAAGGAGCTCGACCCGGCCAAGCGCGCCGAGGACTACGCCAAGATCCAGGACATCTACAACTCGACCGGTCCGACGGTCCCGCTCTACGAGACGCCCTACCCGGTCGCGCTGGCCAAGAGAGTGCAGGGCTTCCTGCAGATCCCGCTCGGCAATAACATCTTCCGAGCAACCTGGCTCAGGAAGTAACGGGCCGTCCTCGCTGCTGGGCTTCATCGCGCGGCGCATCCTGCAGATGCTGCCGACGATCCTGGTCATCCTCGTCGTCACCTTCGTCCTCGTCCGCCTGCTCCCCGGCGACCCGGCCAGCGCTCTCCTCGGGGACCGCGCGCGCGACGCCGACGTCGTCCGTATCAACCACGAACTCGGGCTCGATCGGTCGATCCCGGTCCAATTCCTGCGCTTCGTTGGGAACGTTTTGACCGGGCAACTCGGCGACTCAATAACCCTTAAGCAGCCGGTCGCGCCGCTAATCGGTCAGCGCCTGCCGGTCACGCTGCTGCTCTCGACGATGGCGGCGTTGATCTCGCTGGCGCTGGCCGTCCCGCTCGCCTTTGCCGCGTCGCTTCGGCAGGGCGGTGCTCTCGACGGAGCGATCCGCGCGGCGTTCCAGGTCGGGCTATCGACACCGGTGTTCTATCTCGGCTTGTTGCTTCTGATCGGGTTGGGCGCCGGGCTGCGCTGGTTTCCGGTCGGCGGCTACGGCGATGGCTTCGTCGATCACCTCTACCATCTCTTCTTGCCCGCGATGACGTTGGCGCTCAGCCTCTCGGCCGTGTTGATGCGCAACCTGCGGTCCGCGCTGATTGGCGTGATCGATGCAGATTACGTTGATTTCGCCCGCGCCAAGGGCTTATCCGCCCGTGTGATCCTGTTGCGGCACGTGCTCCGCAATGCGCTGATTTCCACTCTGACGCTGCTTGGCTTGCAGATCGGGACGCTGCTGGGCGGCGCCGTGATCACCGAGACGGTGTTCGCAATTCCCGGTGCCGGGCGGCTGATGATCGACAGCATCTACGGTCGCGATTACCCGGTCGTCCAAGGCTTGGTCATCGCGCTCGCGGTGGTTGTTTCGCTCACCTTCCTGCTAACCGACATCGTGCAAGCCTCACTCGACCCGCGGATCTCGCGTTGAGAGCCGCGCGGCGATGGCCGGCTACGCTGGTGGCCGGCGGTATCATCCTGGCCGCGAGCCTCGTCTTGGCGTTGGTCCCGTCACTCGTCGCTCCTTACGATCCGGACGCGTTCGACTATGCCGCGCTGCTGGCCGGGCCGAGTGCAGCGCATCCGTTCGGCGCCGATAATTTCGGTCGCGACATGCTGTCCCGCGTGATCCACGCTTACACGATCGATATGCAGATCGCGCTGTTTGCGACCGTCGTACCGTTCCTGGTCGGCACCGCGGTCGGCGCGCTCGTGGGCTATACCGGCGGGCTTGCCGAGGCGGTATTCGGGCGCGTGGTGGACGCTGTGATTACGTTTCCGTTTCTCGTTCTGGTGATCGCCATCGTCGCCGTACTCGGGCCGGGGCTGCGGAACATGTATGTCGCCGTCGGCGTCGTCGGCTGGGTGTTCTACGCTCGACTGATCGCGGCCGAAATCAGCGTGCAGCGCCGGCTCGACTACGCCGACGCCGGGCGCGCGATGGGATACGGGCCGCTCCGCATCATCTTCCGCCATCTACTGCCGAACGCCATCACACCGGCGATCGTCTACTGGATGACCGACATGGCGCTCGCGATCCTGCTCGGCTCGAGTCTTGGGTATCTCGGTCTCGGCGCCCAGCCGCCGACGGCCGAGTGGGGCACGCTGATTGCCGACGGCAAGAACTTCATGACGACGGCCTGGTGGATCGCGGTGTTCCCGGGCCTGGCGATCGTGCTCACCGGACTAGGCTTCAGCCTGACCGGCGACGGGCTGGCCGAGCTGTTGGCGCCCCGGCGATGACGGGGTTGCAGGTCCGGAATTTGACCACCCTGTTCGACACGCCGCGCGGCCAGGCGCACGCCGTCGATGGGGTCGATCTCGATGTGGCGCCCGGCGAGGTGCTCGGACTCGTGGGCGAATCCGGCTCGGGCAAGAGCGTCACCTTGCGCTCGATCCTGCGCCTGATCCGGCCCCCTGGCCGCGTCACCGGGCAGGTTGCCTGGCAGGGGCGCGATTTGATGGCGCTCGGCCCCGCCGCGCTACGCCAGGTCCGCGGCGGCGAGATCGCCATGATCTTCCAGGAGCCGATGAGCGCGCTCAACCCGGTGCTCACCGTGCGCGCCCAGATCGAGGAAAGCCTGCGTGCCCACACGACGCTCGACCGGGCGGGGCGGCGCCGGCGGGCAGCCGAGTTACTCGACCGGGTCGGCATGCCCGACGCGACCCGGCGGCTCGACGACTACCCGCACCAATTCTCCGGCGGGATGCGCCAGCGCGTGATGATCGCCATCGCGCTCGCCAGCGAGCCAAAGCTGTTGCTGGCCGACGAGCCGACCACGGCGCTCGACGTGACGATCCAGGACCAGATCCTCAAGCTTCTGCTCGACCTGCGCGATAGCATGGGCATGAGCGTGTTGTTCGTGACGCACGATCTCGGGGTGGTTGCCGCGACGTGCGACCGGGTCGCGGTCATGTATGCCGGACGGGTGGTCGAGATGGCGGACGTGCTCGACCTGTTCGACGCGCCGCGACATCCCTATACGCGCGGCCTGCTCGGGTCGGTGCCGCGCGGCGGGGCCGAGCGGACCCTGCTCACCTCGGTGGAGGGCACGCCACCGAGTCTGACGGCGCTGCCGCCGGGCTGCGCGTTCGCGCCACGCTGCGGGTGGGCGACCGAGGACTGCCGATCGGCAGTGCCGCCTATGGAGGTATTCGCGCGTGGACACGCCGTGGCGTGCATCCATCACCAGCGCGTCGCGGCATGACGGCCGAACCACTGATCGCCGTCCGCGGCGTCCATAAGCGGTTTCCTGTCCGGCGGAGTGCGCTCGACTGGCTGCTACGGCGCGAGGTGCTGGCCGTGCAAGCGCTGGCAGGCGTCGATCTCGACATCAACCGCGGCGAGACGCTCGGCGTCGTGGGCGAATCCGGCTGCGGCAAATCGACCCTCGCCCGCTGTCTCGTCCGCCTGCTCGAACCCGATGAGGGCCTGATCCGGTTCGACGGCAAACCGACCGACGATCGTTCGCGCGAGGGGCGGCGGCGCTTCCATCGCCGGGTGCAGATCACCTTTCAGGACCCGTATAGCGCGCTCAACCCGCGCATGACCGTCCGCCAAGTGCTGGCAGAGGCGCTGGCCGTGCACCGGATGCGCCCGGCGAGCGGCTTCCCGAGTCGCATCGCCGAACTGCTCGATCTCGTGCGCTTGCCGCAGGACGCGGCCGACCGCCTGCCGCACGCCTTCTCCGGCGGCCAGCGGCAGCGCATCGGCATCGCTCGGGCGCTGGCCGTCGAGCCGGACGTGCTGGTCGCCGACGAGCTGGTTTCCGCGCTCGATGTCTCAGTGCAGGCCCAAGTCATCAACTTGCTGCTTGATTTGCAGGGGCGGCTCGGTCTGACGGTGGTGTTCGTTGCGCATGATCTGCGGCTCGTGCGGCACATCTCGCACCGTGTCGCGGTGATGTATCTGGGCCGGGTCGTCGAGGTCGGCCCGACCGAGGCGCTGTTCTCCGGCCCGGTCCATCCCTACACGGTGGCGCTGCTCGCGGCCGCGCCCGATCTCAATCCGCGCCGACGCACGACGCGGGCGGCCACCTTGGGCGAGCTGCCCAGTCCGCTCGCGATTCCGCCGGGGTGCCCCTATCAGACCCGCTGCCCGTTCGTATTCGATCGCTGCCGGACCGAACGGCCCGTTCTGACCGAGCATACGCCCGGCCATGCTGCCGCTTGCCACCGCCCGGCCTGATGTTGGCGCAGTGTTTGAACCCAGGCTTTGATGGTGCATTGTCCCGGCTGAATAGAAGGGTGGCGTCATGGGGCAATTCTTGATCGCAACGGCGCCACGCCAGGCCCAACGATCGCCGGGACTCATCGCAGCGTGACCGCGGCGCCGACCGGCTCGCCGCAAGCACGTGCCGATGCTTACGACGGACCTGTCATCGACGCGCACCATCATTTCTGGGACCTGTCCACCGAACGGTATCCCTGGTTGACGGGAAGGGCCGCGATCGGGGCGCTGGGCGATGTCGACGACCTGCGACGTGATTACCTGCCGGATGACTACGCACTGGACATCGCCGGACAGGGGGTGGTGGCATCGGTCCATGTCGAGGCGCTCTGGGATCGGAGCCGGTCGCCGGTGGAGGAGACGGCGTGGCTGGCCGCACTGCCCCGACCGCTCGGCATCGCGGCGCGCTGCGTGGTCGCGGCCCCGCTGACGCGCCCCGATCTGCCGCGGTTGCTCGAGGAGCACGCGGCCTTTCCGATCGTCGCCGGCATCCGCGAGACGATCCGCTGGCACCCGGACCCTGCCAAACGCTGGACGGCGCCGGGCCTCGTCGACGACCCCGCGTGGCGCGCCGGCGTCGCCCGCCTGGCGCCTTTCGGGTGGGTGCTCGAGTTGCTGATGAACCCGCACCAGGCGCTGGAAGTGGCGGGACTGGCGCGCGCGATGCCCGGGCAGATCATCGTCGTGAACCATTGCTGCACGCCCAACGACCGCGACCCGGAGGGGATGGCACGGTGGCGCGACGGGCTGACGGCGATGGGCCGCGAGGTCAACATCCTGATCAAGGTGTCGAACTACGCTGCCTACACGCCGGAGCGGAGCTTCGAGGCGGACCGGGATACGTTGCGGACATGCATCGACGCATTCGGGCCGGCGCGCTGCATGTTCGGCAGCGACTACCCGGTCGCGCGCCGCACGATGACCTACGCGGACCTGATGCGCCGCTTCCGCGCGGTGGTCGCGGAATACAGCCCGGCGGAGCAGCGCGACCTGTTCCATGACACGGCGGCCCGAACCTACGGGTTCGCGGCATGACGCTCGAGACGCTGGCCTTCATCGGCACGTCGGACCTGGCCGGGCTGCTGCGGGGGAAATCGTTCCCGCTGGCCGACCTGCCGCGGCGGATGCGGCGTGGCGTGGGGGTCACGCCGAGCAACCTGCTGCTCTCGGTTTTCGGGCCGATCTATGAGACCCCTTTCGGGACCGCGGGCGAGCTGATGTTGATCCCGGACGCGGCGACCGAAACCGCGATCCCGGTGCCGCACTCGCCGGATATCCACCTGCTTCTCGGCGACTTCCACCATCTCGACGGCACCGCCTGGGAGCATTGTCCGCGGGGCTTTCTGCGCCGGGCGCTCGACGCGTTGCGCGACGAGTTCGGGCTGACGCTGCTCGCCACCTTCGAGCAGGAGATGGTCTACACGGGGGTCGAGGTACAAGCCGGCTCGCCCTATACGCTGGAGGCGCTGCGGCGACAGGGACCGTTTGGCAGTACGCTGCTGGCGGCCTTGCGACGGGCCGGGATCGCGCCCGACTCGTTCCTGGCCGAATACGGACCGCAGCAATACGAGGTGACGACCGGCCCGGCGACCGGGCTGGCGGCGGCGGACCAGGCCGTGTTGGTGCGCGAACTCGCGCGCGCGGTGGCGCACGGCTTCGGGCAGCGCGCGATCCTGGCGCCGATGCCGACTCCGGACGGAACCGGCAATGGAACCCACATCCACTGGAGCCTGCTCGACACGGACGGCCAGCCCGCCACCTACGACCCCGCCGGGCCGCATGGTCTGTCGGCGCCGGCCGAGCGCATGGTGGCCGGCATGCTGCATCACCTGTCGGCCCTGGCGGCGGTGACGGCGCCCTCGGTTGGCTCCTACTATCGGCTCCGGCCGGGCCGGTGGGCGCCGACGCTGGCCGATCTCGGCGTCAGCGACCGCGGCAGCGCCGTGCGGGTGTGCCCGGTCTATTCGACCGCGGTTGAGAACGCGGCGCGCCAGTTCAACGTGGAGTTCCGCGTGGCCGATGCCGCGGCCAGCCCGTATCTCGCTTTGGGGGCGATCGTGTGGGCCGGCGTCGACGGGCTGCGCCACGGGCGACGGATCGCCGAGCACCGGCTCACGCACTTGCCAGCCACGCTGGGGGACGCGCTCGACCATCTACAGGCCTCGCGGGCGGCGTCGGAGTGGTTCGGGCCGTTGCTCGACGTTTATTTGCTGTCCAAGCGGGCGGAAATCCGGGCGCTGGCCGACCTGGACGAGGCCGAGATCTGCGGCCGTTACGCCGCCATTTACTGAGGGAAAGCGCATGACGACAGTGTTGGGCCTGAGCCGCGAGGTGGAGATCGACCCCGAGCACGCGGCACTGCTGTTCATCGACGTGCAGAACTACGTGGCCGGCGCCGATGGCGGCGAATATGCGCATCTGGATGCCCCCGAGCGCGAGGCGACCTACGGCTTTTTTTTCCGCACCATGCGCGACACCGCGATCCCGAACATGCAGCGCGTGCAGGCGGCCTGCCGCGCCGGCGGGATCGAGGTGCTCTACACCGTGATCGAGAACCTGACCCGCGACGGCCGCGACCGTAGCCTCGACTACAAGATCAGCGGTCTGAACGTTCCCCGCGGCTCGTGGGATGGCAGAGTGATCGACGCCATCGCGCCGGGCGAGGACGAGATCGTGCTGCCCAAGACGTCGTCGTCCGTCTTCATCTCCACCAACATCGACTATGTGCTCCGAAACCTCGGCGTGCGCTCGCTGATCATCGCCGGCGTGCTGACCGATCAGTGCATCGACAGCGCGGTACGCGATGCGTGCGACCTCGGTTATCTCGTGACCACGGTGACCGATGCTTGTGCGACGCACAGCCAGGAGCGGCATGACTGGTCGCTGCGCAACAATCGCGGCTACGCGCGCCAGGTCACCACGGCGGCGATGGTCGACGAGATCGGGCGGCTCACGGCACGGTAATTGCTCAACCCAAGCGATCCCTCGGGAGGAACGCCCATGCGTCTATGGCCCATTGCCACCATCATGCTTGCCGCAGCCCCTCTGCTCGCCATCCCGGCGCACGCGGCGGGGACTCTGCGCTATGCGCTGGATTTCGATTTCGACACGTTCGACCCGGCCCGCAGCGGCTCCTACATCGAGCGTGTGGTCAACACCGCCATGTGCGACCAGCTCATCGACGTGGATCCGCAGCTCAAGCTGGTGCCGCAACTGGCGACGAGCTGGGAGTGGTCGGCCGATAAGCTGGCGCTCACGCTGCATCTGCGCGCCGGCGTCGTGTTCTCCGACGGCGCGCCGTTCGACGCCGAGGCGGTGCGGGCCAATCTCGAACGCTACCGTACGGCGCCATACAGCTTCCGGCGGACGGAGCTGAAATCGGTGACCGGCGTCGACGTAGTCGATAAGCTGACCGTCCGAATCCGCCTGTCCGAACCGTTCGCGCCGTTGCTCGCGTTGCTGGCCAACCGGTCCGGCACGATGCTGTCACCGCGCATCCTGGGGCAGACGTCGGAGGAGATCGCGGCGCATCCGGTCTGCGCCGGGCCGTTCACGCTTCAGGAGCGGGTCGCGCAGGATCACGTCACGCTCAAGCGCTTCCCAGGGTACTGGGATGCCGCGAACGTCCATCTCGACGGCATCGAATTCAAGATCATGACGGATTCGACCGTGCGGCTGGTGAACCTGCAATCGGGCCAACTGGACGTCGCCAATCGATTGGCCGCGACCGACGTTGCGGCGGTGCAGGCGAACAAGAACTTGCGCGTCGTGTCGTCGCCGTCACTCGGCTTCGAAATGATCTCGTTCAACCTCGATCACGGCCCGAAAGCGGACACGCCGTTCGGCCGGGATGTCCGCGTGCGCGAGGCGTTCGCTAAATCGATCGATCGGACGAGCTTGAACCAGGTAGTGTTCGAAGGCCGCATGATCCCGAGCGACCAGACGGAGACGCCCGGCAGCCTGTACTGGAACCCCGCCTACCCGGTCCCCGCCCGCGATCTCGCAGGGGCGAAGGCGTTGCTGGCCCAGGCCGGGGTGCCGCATCCGAAAGTGACGCTGAACGTGACCAACAGCCCGACGGACGTGCAGGTGGGCGAGGTCATCCAGTCGATGGCGGGCGAGGCCGGGTTCGACGTCTCGGTGAACAAGGGCGAGGCCGTAGCGATGACCGAGGCGGCGATGCGGGGCGACTACCAGACCTACCTGGTGATCTGGAGCGGCCGGCCGGATCCCGACGGCAACCTGTCGCTCTGGATGCGCTGCGGTGCGCCGTTGAACTGGACCGGCTGGTGCAACAAGGCGATGGATGCCGCCCTGGATCGCGGCGCTACCGCACCGGACGAGGCAGGCCGTATCGCGGCCTACCGTGACGCGACAGCGATCTGGATGAGGGACCTGCCGTATATGGTCCTGTATCACTTCAATTGGTTCTGGGGCGTCTCGGACAAGGTCGAGGGCTTTCATCCCCGGCCGGACGGCGTCGTGCGGATGATTGGCGTCTCGCTGCGCTAATCCGTGGTCCCGCCTGATCGGACGATTGGCGGCCGGTACGCTTGCTTCTCCTTTTCGTCAGGCAGGCGCGGCTATGATGACGGGCGTTAGGGCTCTTCGCGTCGTAGCCCCGCGCGCTCCTTTGCTGCTTGCAGCCTGATCCGAGCTGAGCGCACGCACCGCCAGGCTCGCTCGATCAGCTATCGCCTGAGCGGAGCCAAGTTCCCGGTGCTCAAGGACCCTACTGGCACGTGCCCGGAGACTGAAAATGACCATCTCATACAAGGACCCAAAGTCAGACTGACCTGGAATCCTGAGGGTCTTATAACTTCACTGATTGGTGTCGTAGGAAGAACTGGGCGCATTGA
>JAVVHH010000143.1:0-9378 GCA_032249615.1 Acetobacteraceae bacterium | reverse complement strand
CTGGAGAGCAGCGCAGGCGACAATGCCTGGATATCCGTAGCGCTCGACGAGGGCCGCAACCGTGAGGTGCGCCGGGTCATGGCGCATCTCGGTCTCGTGGTGAACCGGCTCATCCGCGTGTCGTATGGGCCCTTTCAATTGGGGCGGTTGCCGCGGGGTGCGGTGGACGAGGTGCCGGGCAAGGTGCTGCGCGAGCAACTGGGCGAGCGGGGCCGCGGCTGATGCGGATCATCGCCGGCGCCTGGCGCGGCCGGACGCTGGCCGCGCCCGCCGGCGAGCGAACCAGGCCGACCGCGGACCGCGTGCGCCAGGCGCTATTTGACCGTCTGCTGCACGCGAGCTGGGCCGGCCGCGGGGCGGTCGAGGGGGCCGCCGTGCTCGACGCTTTCGCCGGCACGGGCGCCCTGGGGCTGGAGGCGCTGTCTCGCGGCGCGGCGTCGGCCGTCTTCATCGAGAACGATCCAAAGGCTCTCCTCGCCCTCCGCGCCAACGTGGCCGCGAGCGACGGCAAGGGCAGGGTGCTCGCCGGCGACGCGCTGCGGCCGCCCCCCGGCCAACCCTGCACCCTGATTTTCCTCGACCCGCCGTATGGCGCCGGACTGGTCCCGCAGGCGGTCGCGGCGCTGCAGCGGGCCGGCTGGCTCGCCGCGGCCGCCCTCCTCATCGCCGAACTCGGCCGCGACGAACCCGTCCCCGTCGCCGATGTGCTGGCCGAATGGGCGCACGGCACCGCGCGCATGCTCGCCTGGCGAGCCGACTGACCCCGCACGCGCGAATAGTCGTTTTGACCCAACATCAGAATGGGTAAAAGGGCGTCCTCACCCTGGAGGTATCTTGATGCGCCGCGTCGCTTATCCTGTCGCCCTCGTGCTGCTCCTGGTTTCCGCCAGCGCCGTCCGTGCCGCGTCGCCGGATGTCGAGCGGGGCCGCTATATCGTCGAGCGGGTCGGAATGTGTGCCGACTGTCATTCGCCTCGCGACCAGACCGGCGCGCCGATCGCCGAGATGGCGTTCGGTGGCGCTCCGATCGGCTTCGCGCCAATGCACCCGATGCCGGTTTGGGCCGAATATGCACCCCGTTTGATGGGTCTCCCCGCCGGCTATGACGCCGTGTCCCTCGCGCGTTTCCTGCAAACCGGCGTCCGGCCCGACGGCTCGGAGGCGCGGCCGCCGATGCCACCCTACCGGCTGGACGCCGACGACGCCGCTTCGGTCGCGGCCTATCTCGAGTCGCTGGCGCGCTGACGGATCTCAGCGGCGGCCGAACAGCCGCTCGATCTCCGCCTTCGTGAGCTTCAGCACTGTCGGCCGGCCATGGCTGCACGTCGCGGCCCGCGGCGTCGCCTCCATGCGCCGGAGCAGTGCATCCATCTCGGCCCCCTGCAGCCGCCGCCCGGCCCGGATGCTGCCGTGGCAGGCGAGGCGGGCCAGCACCGCGTCGATCCGCAGCGCGAGCGCGGTGGTCTCCCCGTCGGCGGCGAGTTCGTCGGCAAGGTCACGCAACAGCGGCGCCGGGTCGGGCGCGCCGAGCGCTGCGGGGAGGGCGCGGACCAGCAGGGCGCCGCTGCCAAACGCCTCGAGCTCCAGGCCGAGGGAGGCGAGCGATGGCGCGGCCGCCAGCAGCGTGGCGCAGGCCGCCGGCGTGAGATCGACCACCGCGGGCAGGAGCAATGGCTGGCGACGGACCTCGCCCGCCTCGTATTGCGCGCGCAGCAGCTCGTGGGTCAGCCGCTCATGGGCGGCGTGCTGATCCACCAGCACGAGGCTGCCATCGCTCGCCACCGCCAGCACGTAGGTGTCGAAGATCTGGCCGAGCGGCGCGCCGAGCGGATGCTCCGCACGCGGCGCCGGCACCGGAAGGGCGCGCGCGGTCGGACCGCCCAGCAGCGGCAGCGTCGCTTCGGCGAAGCCCGGCGGCGACGCTTGGCTCGAGACGAGACGCAGCGGGGGGCGGGCCATTGCCTGGGACGGCCGGGCCATCGATTGGAACGCCGGCCGCGCCAGCGCGGGGTTCGTGGCGCCGCCCGCCAGCGCGCGGCGCAACGCCCCGATCACGAGGCTGCGCACCGCGTCCGGATCGCGGAAGCGCAACTCCGTCTTGGCCGGATGGACGTTGACGTCGACGTCTTCGACCGGAAGCGAGACGAACAGCGCGGCGACCGCGTGCCGGCCGGCCGCGATCACGTCGCGATAGGCGACCCGGAGCGCCGTTGCCAGCAACCGGTCCGTCACCGGGCGTCCGTTCACGACCAGGCTCTGCCCGGCGGTGGTCATCCGCGTATGGCTCGCCGGCGCGGCGAACCCGGTCAGCCGCATGGCGTCGCGGCTTGCGTCCAGCGGCAGCAGGAGATCCGCCGGGGCGCCGAGCAGAGCGGTGACGCGCTGCGCCGGGCTCTGGGCGGGGAGGTCGAAGACGACCCGGCCGTCGCTCTCCAGCCGGAACGCGACCGCCGGCGCGGCAAGGGCCAAGCGGCGCAGCGCGGCGGCGGCGTGCTCGGCTTCCGTGCGCGCCGCCTTGAGGAACTTGCGCCGTGCCGGTGTCGCGTAGAACAGGTCGCGCACGGTGGCCGTCGTGCCCGGCCCACCGGAGGCAGGCATGACGGCCCCCACCGTTCCGCCCTCCACCGTGATGGCCGAGGCGTGCGGCGCACCGGCGGGACGCGACAGGAGGCGCAACCGCCCTGCCGCCCCGATGCTGGGCAGGGCCTCGCCGCGGAAGCCGAGCGTGGTGATCCGCACCAGCGACTCGTCGGTGAGCTTGGAGGTGCAATGCCGCTGGACCGCGAGCGCGAGCTGGTCCGCGGCCATGCCGGCGCCGTCATCGGCGACTTCGATCAGCGCGCTACCGCCCGCTTCCAGCCGCACCGATACGCGGGTGGCGCCGGCGTCGAGTGCGTTTTCCGCGAGTTCCTTGACCACCGCGGCCGGCCGCTCGACCACCTCACCGGCGGCGATGCGGTTCACGAGACCGTCGGGCAGGAGCCGAATCATGCCACGAGTTTAAGGGAGGCGGGGCGGCGGGACCAGCCTGCCTGCGGCCCCACGTCTGTTGCCAGGTGGGCCGTACTTTGTAGAGTCGCCGGATGGACGCATTAACGGAAAAGACCATCCTTGACGCGGCGCGCGGGGTCGAGGACGAGACCGTGGCGCTGCTGATGGCGCTGGTGCGGGAGCCGAGCCTGCTCGGCGCCGAGCACGGCGCGCTCGACGTCATGGCGGCGGCGTTCGGCGAGTCCGGGCTGCCGCCCTCTCGGGTGCCGGTCGAGCCGGCGAAGCTCGAGACCCTGCCGGGCTGGTCGCCGCCGCTGATCGATTACGCCGGACGGGAGAACGTGGTGGCGATCCATCGCCCCGACCGCGCCGCTGGGCGGTCGCTGCTGCTGCAGGGCCATGTCGACGTGGTGCCGACCGGGCCCGAGCGGCTCTGGACGACGCCGCCTTTCGCGCCCGAGATCCGCGGTGGCCGGATGTTCGGTCGCGGCGCGGCCGACATGAAGGCCGGGTTGGCGTCCATGGTGATGGCGCTGACAGCGCTGCGCCGGGCCGGCTGGCAGCCCGCCGCGGAGCTGCAGATGGCGGCCGTGATCGAGGAAGAATGCACCGGCAATGGGGCGTTCGCTGTGATGCACGCGCTGCCCCGCCCCGACGCCTGTCTCATTCCCGAGCCCGGCCCCGGGTTCCCCGCCCTCTACGTGGCCGAAGTCGGCGTCGTCTGGGCCTGGGTCACGATCGTCGGCAAGCCGGCGCATGTCCGCGTCAAGCAGGAGGGGGTCAACGCGATCGAGGCCGCGTATGTGGTGATGGAGCGGTTCCGCGCGCTGGAAAACCAGCTGAACCGCGCCGAGCACCGGCATCCCGCCTTCGCCGCCGACAATCACCCGATCAACGTCAACATCGGCACGTTGCAGGGCGGCGAGTGGAACTCCTCCGTGCCGACCGAGACGACGCTCGGCGTGCGCGTGGGGGTCATGCCCGGCCAGTCCTGCCGGGCGGTGCAGGCCGAGATCGAGCGGCTCGTCGCCGAGGCGGAAACTGACGACCGACTGCGCGGCGCCAAACTATCCGTGCGGTTCGCCGGTTTCATGGCCGATGGCTGCACCTTTCCGCCCGAGCAGGCGATCAGCCGCGCGGTGGCCGCGCAGCACGAGCGCCTGACCGGGGAACCCGTGCCGCACTATGCCGCCGCCGGGCTGACCGACGCGCGGCACTACGCGCTCGGCGGCATCGAGGCGACGTGCTACGGCCCGGACGCCGACAACATCCACGGCATCGACGAGAGCGTCGGATTGGACACGGTCCACCAGGTGACCCGTGTTCTCGCGCTGACGATCGCGGCGTGGTGCGGTCTCGAGCGCGTGCGATGAGGTGGCTGGCGTTGGCGCTCGTGCTCGCCGCCACGCCGGCGTTGGCCGCCGAGCCCGCCTGTCCGTTTCCCGGGCAAACTCCCACCCTGATCACGCAGCTTTTCTTCGGCCAGAGCATTCGCGGCACCCGCCTGATCAGCCATCGCTCCTGGGAGCGTTTCGTGGCCGACACCATCACGCCGGCGTTGCCGGAGGGCTTCACCATCACGGATGGCTATGGCCAGTGGCAGGACCCGGCCACGAAGGTGATCGGCCGCGAGCCGACGGAGGTGCTCCTGGTCGCTGCCCCAGACAGCCCGGCGCTCCGCGCGCGCCTCGCCAGCATCGTCGAGGCATTCCGGCACCGTTTCGATCAGCGCGCGGTCGGCATCGTCACCAGCACCGGGTGCGCGGTGTTCTGAGCGCGCCGGCCGCCCAGTTGCGGTCGCCGCGCACATGACTAGATTGGGTCTGCCGTCCGGTGGTGGCGGGTTAATCTCTCCGGGCCGGAGCACTGGCCTCGGACAACATTCGGGCCGGGCCAACCGGCGCGAGCAACAAAGGACACGAATGTGGCCGACAAATCCCAGAACGTTCAGGACGTCTTCCTGAACCACGTGCGCCGCGCGAAAACACCAGTCACCGTTTTTCTCGTCAACGGGGTGAAGCTGCAGGGCATCATCACCTGGTTCGATAATTTCTCCGTGCTGCTGCGGCGGGACGGGCACACCCAGCTCGTCTACAAGCACGCGATCAGCACCGTCATGCCGGGGGCGCCGATCCAGCTGTTCGACGCCAGCAAGGCCGAGGGGGGTGCGGAGCAGCCTGCCGGGGCCGACGCTGATTAACACGCCCGGCACGCCGACCCGCGCGGCCGTCATCCTGCCGTGGGAACGTCCGTTCCGGCAGGATGCGTCGCGCGCGGCCGACGCGCAGCTGGCGGAAGCTGTCGGCCTGGCTGCCTCCATCGGCCTCGTCGTCGTCCACACGGGCGTACTGCCGCTCCGCGCACGCCGCTCATCGACCCTGTTGGGCGAGGGACAGGTGGAAGCGGTGCACCAGGCCGTCGTCGCCAACGGCGTGGCGGTGGCCGTGGTGGATGCCCAGCTGAGCCCGGTGCAGCAGCGCAATCTCGAGCGCGCCTGGGGCTGCAAGGTCATCGACCGCACCGGGCTGATCCTCGACATCTTCGGCGAGCGCGCGGTCACCAAGGAAGGCACGCTGCAGGTCGAACTGGCGCACCTCCAATATCAGCGCAGCCGGCTGGTCCGCTCCTGGACCCACCTGGAACGCCAGCGCGGCGGCTTTGGCTTCCTCGGCGGCCCCGGCGAAACCCAGATCGAGGCCGACCGCCGCTTGATCGGCGACCGCATCGTCCGGCTCAAGAAGGAGCTGGAGCAGGTTCGCCGCACCCGGGGTCTGCATCGTACCGCCCGCGGCCGGGTGCCGTACCCGATCGTGGCCCTGGTCGGCTACACCAATGCGGGTAAATCGACGCTGTTCAATGCGCTCACGGGCGCCCACGTGCAGGCGCAAGACCAGCTGTTCGCCACGTTGGACCCCACCATGCGGGGGCTGACCCTGCCATCCAATCGCCGGGTCATCCTGTCGGATACGGTCGGCTTCATCAGCGATCTGCCGACCGAGCTGGTGGAAGCCTTCCGGGCGACGCTCGAGGAAGTGGCCGAGGCCGACGTGATCCTGCACGTGCGCGACGTGGCGCATCCCGACAGCGCGGCGCAGCGCTCGGACGTGGTGGCCGTGCTGGATGGCATGGTGCGGGATGGGGCGCTCGACGAGGGGTGGCCGAGCCGCACGATCGAGGTGCTGAACAAGGCCGATCTGCTCGGCGGCGCCCCCGCCGTGCAGGCCCGGGAGGGCGCGGTCGCCGTGTCGGCCATCACCGGCGACGGGCTGGATCACCTGCGCGACGCGATCGACGCCCGCATCTCGGCCGGCATGCAATTGCTCGACTACCACCTTCAGGCCAGCGATGGCGCCGGCCTCGCCTGGCTGTATGAACATGGCGAAGTGCTGTCCCGCGCCGATGGCGAGGACGGCGTCCACGTCCATGTCCGCCTGCTGCCCGCCGACCGGGCCCGCTTCGAGGACGGACGGCCCCAGTGACGCGCCCAGAGCTCGCCGAGCTTGTCTCGCTGGTCCGCGCGGTGGGCCGCGCGGAGGTCATGCCGCGCTTCCGGGCGCTGCGGCCGGAAGACGTGCAGGCCAAGACCGGGCCGCTCGATCTCGTCACCGTGGCGGACGAGGCGGCCGAGGCTCAGCTCACCAAGGCGCTGCGGGCGCGGCATCCCGAGTCGAGCGTGGTCGGCGAGGAGGCGACGGCCAAGGATCCCGCGCTGCTGGATCGGATCGCCGGCGCAGAGCTGTGCTTCATTCTCGACCCGATCGACGGCACCTCCAACTTCGCCGCCGGGCTACCGCTGTTCGGGATGATGCTGGCGGTCACCCGCTTCGGCCGCACGGTCGCGGCGGTCATCCACGACCCGGTCGGGGACGACACCGCCGTCGCGCTGGCCGGGGAGGGCGCCTGGATGGAGCGCTGCGACGGCGGTGTCGATCCGTTGCGTGTGGCCGCCCCGGCGCCGGTCAGCGCGATGTCGGGCGCGCTCTCCTGGCGCTTCATGCCGGAGCCGGTCAAATCCAGGGTGTGTGCGCGCCTGCCTCGCCTGGCCGGCGCGTGGGACTATCGCTGCGCTGCCCACCAATATCGGCTGGCGGCGGCCGGGGCGTGCCAGTTCCTAGTCTACCATCGGCTGATGCCCTGGGATCACGCCGCCGGCGAGCTGCTCTTCCGCGAAGCGGGCGGCCACGTGGCGCGCCTCGACGGCTCACCCTATAGCCCGGCCTCGACCCAAGGCGGCCTCATCGCCGCGCCAGACCAGGCAAGCTGGACCGCTCTGCGCGACGCGCTGTTCGGTCCGGAGTAAGGCTGCCGCATTGACCCTGAGGCGCAGGAAAAGCTAAGCCCGCACTCCCTAAAATCGAGGCAACCATGGCGCTGGACACGACCGAAACAGACATCCCCGAGGTCGGCGGTATCGCAGCGGATCGGCTGCGCAGCCTGATCGAGCGCATCGAACGGCTGGAAGAGGAGCGCAAGGCGCTGGGCTCCGACATCAAGGACATCTACGCCGAAGCCAAGTCGGCCGGCTTCGACGTGAAGGTCATCCGCCAGCTGATTACCATCCGCAAGAAAGAGCCCGCCGATGTCGAGGAGGCCGAGACGCTGCTCGACCTCTACCGCCGCGCGCTGGGGATGTAAGCGCCGGGGCGTCAGTGGTGCGGGTGGTCGGACTCGAACCGACACTCCTCGCGGAACCGGATTTTGAGTCCGGCGCGTCTACCAATTTCACCACACCCGCCGACCGGTCTGCACGGCATACCGGACTGGCGGCTCGATGCCACAAAACCCGCGGCGAAGTCCAGCCATCCCGACGACGTCCCGCGCCGGACGTCGGGATTGCGGTCGAGGGACAGCGGCGCTATAGGAGCCTCCGCCTGATCCCTGATAGCTCAGTTGGTAGAGCAAGCGACTGTTAATCGCTCGGTCGTAGGTTCGAGTCCTACTCAGGGAGCCAGGGCGCGTCTTTTGACCCTTTTCTCCACTTTGAAACCCCCGCACAGCCTGAGTTTTCGCCCGCTGAAACCCACGTAGCCCGCTGACAACTCGCCACAGGTCGGATACCACGGCGGATACGAACAGCGGGGAGGCCGGATACGTGCCGCTGACGGACGCCAAGGTGCGCAACGCCAAGCCGGCGGCAACGGCTATCGGCTGCTCGATATCGACGGGCTGCATTTGTTCGTGACGCCGGCCGGGACCAAGAGCTGGCGCTGGCGGGTGCAGCAGGACGGCCGGGAAATCGTCAAGACGCTCGGCCACTATCCAGCCATGGGCATTGCGGAAGCGCGGCGAGCGCGTGAGGCCGCGGCGACCGCGCCACGGACGGTCCCGACGTTTGAAGCGGCGGCGCGGCAGTGGCACGAACTGAACAAGCCGCGGTGGAAACCGCACCACGCGGCCGACGTGCTGGCGGCGCTGCGCACCCTGGAACAGCGCGGCGCGGTCGAGACGGCGCGGCGGGTCAAGCAGCGCTGCTCGGCTGTGTTCGGGTTCTCGATCGGCGCGGGCTGGTGTGTCCTAGATCCGACATCGGGGCTGCAAGCCGCGTTGGCACCGCTGCCGGCGAAGGGGCGGCGTCCTGCGGTGCTGACGCTCAAGGATGCACGCGCGTTGATTCGGCACTTGATGCCATGACCGGGCAGCCGGTGACGAAGGTTGCGCTGCGGGTTCTCGCCCTGACGGCGGCCTGGCCCGGCGAGGTCTGCGGGATGCCATGGGACGAGCTGAACGGGGATGAGTGGCGCATTCCGCCGGAGCGGACGAAGGGTCACCGTGGACCGGGCACGCACGGCCGCCGCGCATGTCGTGCCGCTCGCGCCAGAGGCTGTCGCGTGCCTCGATGCAATCCATCCACTCACGGGGGCGAGCGAGTTTGTGTTCCCGGCCGCGATCTCGATGCGGCGGCATGTGTCAGAGGCGACGCTGGGGACGGCGTTGCAGCGGATCGGCTATAAGGGCCGGCACGTTCCGCATGACTGGCGCGCGACGTTCTCGAGCGTCATGAACGAGATGTTCCCCGCAGATCGGCAGGTGATCGATCTAATGCTCGCGCATGTCCCGAAGGATCGGGTCGAGGGTGCTTACAACCGGGCGCGGCACATGGCGGCGGCGGGAACTGGCGGAGGTGTGGGCCGGGATGTTGCTCGACGGCGCGATCCCGGCGCGGGAGTTGGTTATGGGGAGACGGAGGGCGTAGGACGGGGCGGGTCAGCGGACATGGATTGCATCCTTTGCGATCTCTGCGGCCCATGCTCCAGATTTGCTCGCACCGCCAGGCTGTAATTCATCGCAACCGGAAATTGTCCGCAGCAGCGTGGCGCGGAGCGTAGTGATCTCAAGCGCGCAGGCTTCTAGTGGAGCGAATCTAACACTTGGTGCCCTCGTCGAACG
>JAVVHH010000142.1:0-9538 GCA_032249615.1 Acetobacteraceae bacterium | reverse complement strand
TTCGACGACGCGCAGATCAAGTACAGCACCGTGCAGAACTGGTATCCGGGCGACAGCGAGGGCCGCGGCGGGATCTACAACTTCGTCACCAAGCGCGGCGCCTGCCGTGGCAAGCGGAGCAAGATCAGCTGGACCCAGGTCGAGACCGGGTCGGCGATCACGTGGAAGTATCCGAGCTGCATCCTGCAGGGCGACGACAGCGTGGGCGAGTTCTACTCGGTCGCGGTGACGAACAACCGACAGCAGGCCGATACCGGCACCAAGATGATCCATATCGGCAAGAACACGCGGAGCACGATCGTCTCCAAGGGGATCAGCGCCGGCCGTTCGGACAATACCTATCGCGGTCTCGTCCGGATCATGCCGAAGGCGACCGGCGCGCGGAACTTCACCCAGTGCGACTCGCTGCTGATTGGTGATCAGTGTGGAGCGCACACCGTGCCCTACATCGAGAGCCGCAACCCGAGTGCGACGATCGAGCATGAGGCGACCACGTCGAAGATCGCCGACGATCAACTGTTCTACTGCCGCAGCCGCGGGCTGTCCGAGGAGGATGCGGTCGGTCTGCTGGTCAACGGCTTCTGCAAGGATGTCTTGAAGGAGCTGCCCATGGAATTTGCGGTCGAGGCGCAGAAGCTGCTCGCCGTGTCGTTGGAAGGGTCTGTTGGCTGATGCTGCGTATTCACGCGTTGTGCGCCTCCGTCGAGGAGAAGCCGATCCTGCGCGGTATCGACCTCGAGCTGCCGGCCGGTCAGGTCCACGCAATCATGGGGCCGAACGGGTCGGGCAAGAGCACGCTCGGCTATGTCTTGGCCGGCAATGACGGCTACGCGGTGACGGGCGGCGAGGTCACGTTCGATGGCCAGAACCTGCTGGAGATGGAGCCGGAGGAGCGCGCCGCGGCCGGGCTGTTCCTGGCGTTCCAGGCGCCGCTCGAGTTGCCGGGGGTCAACAACGCCAACTTCCTGCGCACGGCGCTCAACGCGGTGCGGCGGGCGCGGGGCGAGGACGAGTTGGACGCGCCGTCCTTCCTCCGGCTAGCGCGGTCGGAAAGCAAGCGGCTGCAGTTCCCGGACGACATGCTGAAGCGCAACGTCAACGTCGGCTTCTCCGGCGGCGAGAAGAAGCGCAACGAAGTGCTGCAGATGGCAATCCTGCGGCCCAAGCTCGCCGTGCTCGACGAGACCGATAGCGGCCTCGACATCGATGCGCTCCGGGTCGTGGCCGATGGCGTCAACGCGCTGCGCCGGCCCGAATTTTCGGCGCTCGTGATCACCCATCACCAGCGGCTGCTGGACCATCTCGTGCCGGACCGGGTGCATGTGCTGAGCAAGGGCCGGATCGTGCGCAGCGGCGGCCCGGAGCTGGCCCGCGAGCTCGAGGCGAACGGCTACAGCCAGGTGGTGGCGGACGCGGCATGAACAGCGAAGTGCGCGGGGGCGCCGACGCGTTCCTGGCCCGGTTCGAAGGCCTGCGCGACCGGTTGCCGGGCGATGCCGCGGTGCGCGCGGCGGCAGCGGCGGCTTTCAAGCAGACCGGGCTGCCGACGGTGCGCGACGAGGCCTGGCGCTATACGTCGCTGCGGGGGCTCGCCGCGATCAGTTTCGAGGAGCCCCTGACGGCAGTCGACAGCGCGCCGAACCTGGCGCCGACACTCGATGCGCCTCGGATCGTGATGGTCGATGGACGGTATCAGCCGGCGCTGTCGACCGTGCCGGAGGCGATCACGCTCTCGACGTTCGCCGACGAGCCGGTGTTTGGACGTGCGCCCGACTCCAAGATGCCGATGGTCGCGCTGAACACGATGATGGCCGATGACGGGATCCGCCTGCGCGTGGCCGAGGGTGTCGATGCTGGGACCGTCGTCATGCTGTCGATCGGGCTGGACAACCATCGCCCGGTCGCCTTCCACCCCCGCCACCGCGTGGAACTCGAGCCCGGCGCGCGCCTGACCATCGTCGAGGTCGCGCGCGGCGAGGGGACCTATCTGCACAACGCCGTGCAGGAGATCGTCGTGGGCCGAGGCGCCACCCTGGCGCACGTGCGGCTGCAAGAGGAATCGATCGACGCGTTCCACATGCAGACCGGGTTCGCCGAGGTCGCGGAGTCCGGCACCTACGATGCGTTCGTGCTGACTCTGGGCAGCAAGCTGGCGCGGACCGAGATCCATGCCCGGCTGACCGGGCCGAACGCGGCGGTTCACCTGAACGGGGCGCAGCTGCTGGGCGGCGATCAGCATGGCGACATCACCACCGTGGTCGCCCACGACGCGCCGAACTGCGCGTCGCGGCAGACTATCAAAAACGTGCTGTCCGACCGGTCGCGCGGCGTGTTCCAGGGACGGATCGAGGTGGCCCGGGTCGCGCAAAAGACGGACGGCTACCAGATGAACCAGGCGCTGCTGCTCAGCCCCCACGCCGAGATCGACTGCAAGCCGCAGCTCGAGATCTACGCGGACGACGTGAAGTGCAGCCACGGGGCGACAGTGGGCGAGCTGAACGCGGACCAGCTGTTCTACCTGCGGGCGCGAGGCATCCCGGAAGAGCAGGCGCGCTCGATCTTGGTGCGGGCGTTCCTCGCGGAGGCGCTGGACCCGATCGCCCACGAGGGTGCGCGGGAGATGCTGGAGCGGGCGGTCGAGGCCTGGTGGGCAAAGCGGGACACGCCGACATCGTCCCCGAGGAAGGAATCATGAACTCCATCACGCGCCCCGCTTTCGACATCGAGCGGATTCGCGCCGACTTCCCGATCCTCGGGCAGAGCGTCTATGGCAAGCCGCTGATCTTCCTCGACAGCGCGGCCTCGGCGCAGAAGCCGCGCCAGGTGATCGATGCCCTCGTCGAGACCATGGAGACGCAATACGCCAACGTCCATCGCGGTTTGCACTGGATGAGCGAGCGCACCACCGAGGCGTATGAAGGCGTCCGCGGCAAAGTCGCCCAATTGCTGAACGCGCCGGATCCGCGGGAAATCGTTTTCGCCAAGAACTCCACAGAGCTGATCAATCTCGTGGCCCATAGCTACGGGCGTGGCGTGATGAAGCCCGGGCAGGCCGTCGTGATCTCCGAGATGGAGCATCACGCCAACCTGGTGCCGTGGCAGATGCTGCGGGATTCGCATGGCATCGAGCTCCGGGTGGCGCCGATCACCGATGGCGGCGAACTCGACATGGCGGCGTTCGAGCTGCTGCTCGAGGACGGCAAGGTCGGCCTCGTGGCAATGACGCATATGAGCAACGTGCTCGGCACGGTGACCCCGGCGGCGCGGATCGCAGCCCTCGCGCATGCCCACGGCGCGCGGGTCCTGTTCGACGGCAGCCAGGCGGTGGTGCATCGCGCGGTCGACGTGCAGGCGCTGGACGCCGATTTCTACGTGTTCACCGGACACAAGCTGTACGGCCCGACCGGCATCGGCGCGATGTATGCCAAGCGCGAGCTGCTCGAGCGCATGCCCCCCTTCATGGGCGGCGGCGACATGATCGGCAGCGTGAGCTTCGCGCACAGCAGCTGGGCGGAGATTCCACACAAGTTCGAGGCCGGTACGCCGCCCATCATCGAGGCGATCGGCCTGGGCGTAGCGATCGACTACGTGCAGTCCATCGGCTACGAAGCCATCGCGGGGCACGAGGCCGAACTGGTGGAGCACACGCTCCGGCGGCTGGCGGAAATCCCGAGCGTGCAGGTGCTGGGTCACGCGCAGGACCGCGGCGGCGTGTTCAGCTTCAAGATGGCCAACGCGCACGCCCACGATATTGCCACGCTGCTCGACCGAGGCGGCATTGCGGTGCGGGCCGGCAACCACTGCGCGGAGCCGCTGATGCACCGGCTCGGCATGGACAGCACGGCCCGGGCCAGCGTCGGCATCTACACAACCACCGACGAGATCGACGTGTTTGCCAACGCGCTCATCCGCGTGGGCGAGTTCTTTGCCTGATGTTCGACCCTTCGACCCTCGCCGATGTGCGCGCCCTCTACAGCGATGCGATCCGGCAGCACGGGCGGCATCCCGGCCATGCCGGGCGGCTCGCCGAGGCGGATGGCGTCGCCAAGGGTGACAACCCGATGTGCGGGGACCGGGTACAGGTCTTTATCCGCCGCGCCGGAAGCACCATTTCAGAGGCGTCGTTCGAGGCTCGCGGCTGCGAGATCAGCCTGGCCAGTGCCGATCTGATGTGCGAGGCGGTGGCCGGTCAGCCGATCGACCGGGTGCGCGACTTGGCGGGGGAAGTCGAGGCAATGGCCCGGACCGGGCGCTGCGACGCCTGTGACGACGCGATGACCCGGCTGCAGCCGCTGGCTGCGGTGCATGAATTTCCGTCGCGGGTGAAATGTGTGACGCTGCCGTGGCGTGCGCTGATTGCCGCGGTGGACGGCTTGGAGGAGGCGACCAGTGAGTGACGGGGTAGTCGAGAGCTGGGTCCCGGACGGGGTTCCCGCCGAAAAGCCGAGTGAGGACGCCATCATTGGCGCGATCGCGACGGTTTACGATCCGGAGATTCCGGTCAACATCTATGAACTGGGGCTGATCTACGCTGTCGATATCGACGATGCGAACGCGGTCAAGGTCGAGATGACGCTGACAGCGCCGGGCTGTCCGAGCGCGCAGGAACTGCCCATCATGGTGCGCGACGCGATCATGGCCGTCCCGCACGTTTCCGCGTGCACGGTCGACACGGTTTGGGATCCGCCATGGGATCCGAGCCGGATGACCGAAGATGCCCGTCTCAGCCTCAATATGTTCTAGGGACAACACGATGTCCGAAGCGACCACCACCACCCGCAAGCCCCGCACACTCCCGCCGCTGATGCAACTGACGGACGCCGCGGCCGAGCGGCTTCGCTCGCTGTATGAGAACGGCCGCCAGGGCATGCTGCTGCGGATCAGCGTCAACACGAAGGGCTGTTCCGGCCTCTCCTACACGATGGATTGGGTGCCGGGCCCGGGTCCCGGCGATGAGGTCGTCACCAGCCAGGGCCTGACCGTTCTGGTCGACCGCAAGGCGAGCCTGTTCCTGATCGGCACGCAGATGGACTATGAGGTCAAGGCGTTGACGAGCGGCTTCACGTTCATCAACCCGAACGAAAAGGGCCGCTGCGGCTGCGGCGAAAGCTTCCACGTCTAACAACCCCGTCGCCGAGCTAAGAGGCTCGTTTGAGCTCGCAAAGGCGGATCGGCTCGGGGCTGAGGTTGCTCACGACCGGCCGGCAGGCGGAGCGGGATAGGCCGTAGCGCGCCAGGGTGGCGTCGGCCCGGGCGCCCTGCGTGGCGGGGGAGTCGAGGCCGAAGAGCGGCCCGGTATGGCTGGCGATGGCGCGCTCCACGTCCGGCTGCATAGGGTTGCTCGAGTCGAGCGACATGAAGAAGTCGTTGGTGCCGATGAAGCGGATGCGGGGGTCGGCGAAGGCGGCGAAATAGCCGAGCGGCTCGTTGTCGAGCAACAGAACCATGCTGTTCGGTGGCAGTCTGCCGAGGTCGACGGCGAACGGCGCCGTGTTACCGGGAGCCGTGCGGTTCACTTGCGGGTAAACGGTCAGATATGCGCAGCAGCCGAGCAGCGCTGCGGAGCCGGCGAGCAGCAGGCCTGGTTGCCGAAAACGGCGGGCGAGCGGGAAGGCGGCCATCGCCAGCATGGCGCCGACCAGCAACTCGAGCACGCTCAGATAACGGATGATCGAGAACTCGAACCGCCAGAGTACGAAGCCGAGCACGAACCAAGCCGGGAGCACGAGCCAGGGCCAAGGTCGCCATCGCGGCGCGGACCACCCGAGGCGCACGAGGCAGAAGGCGGCCGCTATCATCGCCAGCGAGAACCGAGGGTCCCGCAGGCGCGACTCACTCGTTGCCCAGGAGAGGCGCAGCGCCCACACCCATGGTGCCTGCAACGCCTGCAACCAAGTCCGCGGCAGGAAAGTCGGATCCACGAACGATTCAGGCACGGCCTTCGGCGAGCGGAAGATCTGGTTCATCATGGGAAAGAACGGATTGCCGTAAAGCGTCCACTCATGCGCCCACCAGTAGCCCGTCAGCGCCAAGGCACCGGCGGCAAGGCCACACCCGAACAGGACAGGGCGGCTCACCAAGTCTAAAGCCCGGCGACGGGGGATCAGCAGCAAAACGCAGAGGAACGCGACCGACGCGAAGCTCAGCGTCAACTTGAGCCCGCAGGCAGCGCCGACCAGCAGTCCGGCCACGAACAGCCGGCCTGCTGATGGCAGCCGGTCGAGCTCTGGTTGGATCAGGATTGCCCACGCCGCCAATACCAGCGCGCCGGGCAGGATCTCGCTGCTGCTCGTCGCGATCGTGCTGAGCGCGGCAACGCCGGTTGCCGCGAGTGCCGTCATCAGACCGAGCGCGGCGGCCTCGACCCCGTTCTGCGGTCGCACCAGGCGCCAGGATAGAAGCCAGGCGAGGCAGGCGGCGAACGCCTGCGGCACGGCCAGCACGGCATTCAGCAGGAGCGTCGATGGGATGGAGCGCGCCAGACTGTAGTAGAGCAGGTCCAGCGTTGGCGGCAGGAACGTTTGCATGTGCGCCGGCGCGATGTCGGTCCCGACTGGTTTATGGAGCAGCGCAAAGGGGTTGTAGAGGTGGTAATTGCGTAGGTCCCACGTCGCGTCGCCGCCTGCACAAGCCGCCACTGTTTCCATTCCCAGCGCCAGTAGGACGGCGATGACCCAGAACCAACGGTCGAGCGCCGCTTGCGACGCGGTTTCGGGCACCCAAGACCGCGGGAGCATGGTTCTGTTCATCGTGCGACCATTGTAGCCGGCGACTCTTAACGGGCCGTATCTTCGCCGGCTTCGGAAAGCACGTAGGTGTAGAAACGGACGCCACCGCCGGGCTGCGCTTCGCGGTAGACGCCTTGGATCTCTGTGCTCAGGCCCGGAAACGCATTCTCGAGCGCCTCGAATGCCAGCATGTAGTCGATCATCGGCGACGAGTTGCGGCCGATCCGCTCACCGGGAACGATGAGCGCGATTCCCGGCGGATAGACGAGCATCAGCGTGGCCGCGACCCGGCCGCGGATCTCGCTGATGGGCAGGTAATCCACCTTGTTGCGCGTCAGCAACTGCGACGCTTCCTGCGGCGTGATGACCAGCTCGGGTAGGTAGTCCGCCTCGAATTGCTGCCGCTGCAGCCGGCTAATATCCTGGTCGCGATAGAAGCGGTGCATCTGGCCGCAGAGATCGCGCAAGCCGACACCGTGGTAGCGGCTCGGCCGCTTGCGCACGAAATTGGGCACGACTTCCTGCAGCGGCGCGTTCTCGTCGTGCAGACGCTTGAACGTCACCAGCCAGCTCAGCAGCGTGCCGGCTTTGCTGCTTTCCACCCCCGGCGTCAGCAGGAACAGGATGCTGTGGAGGTCGTTCTTCTCCGGCACGATCCGGTTCTCGCGCAGGTATTCCGCGAGCAGGACGGCGGGCACACCGTGTTCCTGATACTGGCCCGTGACACGGTCGAAGCCCGGCATCAGCAATGTGAGCTTGTTCGGGTCGGTCATCGCGTAGCCGGGCGCGACCCGGGTGAAGCCGTGCCAGTTGCGGTCCGGGGCAAGCGCCCAATAGTCCGGATTTGTGACGAGGTCGTCGGTCGGCACGTCTTCCCACGGGATCTCGCGCGCGGTCTCCTCGGTGGGCGCCTTCCACGAGACCGTGTGTGGCACGAACGGGTCGAAGAACCAGCGCCGGGCCGGGTCGGCCTCCTTGGTGTCGTATTCACGCCGGATCATGCGCAGCTTCTTGCGCAGTTCGATGCCGAGGCGGATCGTGTCGTCCCACAGCACCATGCCCGAGCGCCCCTTCATCATGTGGGCGCCGACGTCGAGCGAGGCGAAGATGGGATAAAACGGCGACGTGCTGGCGTGCACGAGGAAGCTCTCGTTGAAGCGCCGGGCCTCGACCCGGCGGCGCTGCCCCTTGATGTGGTTGTCGCGGACATGGATCTGCGAGGCTTGCGAGAAGCTCGCGAGCTGCTTGTGGGTCGACTGGGTCGCGAAGATGCCCGGCTGGTCGCCATCGAGCCCGTTCAGCCCCATGGCGAAGCGCTTGGCGAAAATGGGGTGGAACTTCATGAACCCGGCCCACGCTTCGTCGAACAGGATGTAGTCGCACAGATGGCCGAGCCGCTTCAGGATCAGGTGCGCGTCGTAGATCGTGCCGTCATAGGTGCATTGTTCGATGACCGCGACCCGCAGCGGGCGCGGAGCCTTCCAGGCGTCGGGGTCGGTGACCAGCGGATTGGTGCGGATGGCCTCCCGAATGCGGTCCTCGTCCAGCGCGGCATAGTCGATCGGGCCGACCATGCCGTAGGCGTTCCGGTCGGTGGGCAGATAGACCGGGATGCCGCCGCCGAGCAGCAGGGCGCCGTGATGGGCAGCCTTGTGGTTGTTGCGGTCGAACAGAACGAGGTCGCCGGGCGCGACCAGCGCACCGAGGACGATCTTGTTCGACGAGGAGGTGCCGTTGAGCACGAAGTAGGTGCGTTCGGCACCGAAGATGCGAGCGGCGGCCTTCTCGGCCTCGAGCGCCGGGCCCTCATGGGTCAGGAGGTCGCCCATCTCGACGACCGAGTTGTCGAGGTCGTCGCGGAAGATGGCTGGTCCGAGATGCTCGGTGAAGATGCGGCCGATCGGGCTGCGGCTATAGAAGATCCCGCCATTGTGGCCGGGGCAGGTCCAGAGCTGGTTGCCTTGCTCGGAATAGTCCAGCAGGGCGCCGAAGAACGGCGTCTTGAGCGTGGCGGCATAGTTGCGTAGGCGGCTGGCAAGGTTGAGCGCGACGAAGGCCGGGGTTTCTTCCGAGAGGAAGATCGTCCCGTCGGTGTGGTTGAGCACCTCCACCGGCACGTCTTCCAGCCGCTTGCGCCGGAGCATCAGCATGATCGGCATCTCCAGCCCGCGCTTGCGAACCAGCGAAATCAGCCCGGCCGGCTTGCTCAGAACGCCCTTCTTGCCCCAGTCGACCACCATGCAGCCGATTGCCGCGTCGGTTTGGATCGCGAGTTCGGCGTCGTCGGTGCTGCGCGCCACTAGCACGCTGAACCCCAGGCGCTCCATCTCGCGCACGATCTGCTGCAGCCGCAGCCAGTCGAGGTCGGCGTCGTTGAACGACGGGGCGCAGATCAGAAACTTGAAATGGCGCTCGTATTCCATGCTGTCCTTTTCCGCGGTCCCGTATGCAGCCCCGGTTGTCAGTTGAGTGTGACGGGGTGATGGCGGACGGGTTACGCCTCTTTGCCAGGCGCTGGCCAGATGCGCTGACCAGATGCGCCGGGGGATCGACAAGGCCGAGCCGCCCACCATAGTGCCGTCATGACGCCTGCCACCATTCTCGCCCAGCTCGACCATTACGACGACGGGGCCACGGGGGCGTTCGTCCCGCCGATAGAGCTCGGCGTGACGAGCCGGCCGGCGCGGAGCCTGTCCGACGTCGCGAGCAGCTACGGGCGCTCGGGCAACAGCGCCGCCCTGTTGGTCGAAGCGGTGATGACCAAGCTCGAGGGCGGCGCCGCGGCCGCCGCCTTCAACTCCGCGAGCGCG
>JAVVHH010000141.1:0-9636 GCA_032249615.1 Acetobacteraceae bacterium | reverse complement strand
GCGGAAACCCCTCAATAGGAGCGCTGTTCACCGCCGCATCCAACAGTTGCACCAATCCTGAAATGTCTTACTGGGATTAACAAAATCTCTTGTGGTTGCAAATCATCTTACCTCTTCAACCCTCGGAAGCGTCTTGCAATAACGCTGGTTTTTTGTTGAAAGAACGATTTACAATCTCAGCGTGTGCCCCATGCAATCTTCCGCAACTTTGCTGGCGAGGCCGGCTCAAGAACCATGGAAAATGCGCGACTTAGCGCGTCAACTTGATCGTCCTTCGCCCCACCCGGGAAATCCTGCAACTCCTCGAGAAAGTCCCTGTTCCAAGAACCCCGGAGTAGACTGACAGTCCCCGCGTTGACCTGACTTGCGACAGGCATGGCGCGGGTCTCCTTTGACCCACTCTCACGGCTGCTGACCACGCGAAATCCAGCTAGCGCTTTCGTGAGGTAAGCGATTTGCGCCCGCCCCGCTTGCCCGGGATCCTGGGGAAGACCGACCGTAACCGAGACGCCGTCTCGCTCCGCCGTCTCCCGGATTATTTGAACTACCATCTCAGGTCCGCCCTGGAACCGCCTGACATCATTGACTTGAAAGCCGCCTTCGCTTGTGCGCGTGAGAAGTATCCCTGCCGTGAAGTCCCCGTCCTGTGTGGCCGCGAGATCCCATGCTCTCACCTGCGTTCCCGCCGCTTCCTCCATCACGATGGGAAGCTGAGCTATCTTGAACAGGCGTCCGCCCGACGAGCGTGGTGATTGCTGGAACAAAGCTTCAAACGTCCGATCTCCCAGCACCGCGCGTTTCCGCCGTAGGGCGGCCTCGTCTTCCCATTCGGGCCAGAGCGGCGCCCCGACTGGCCGCCCAAGCGCATCGTCAGCCTCGGCCAGCGCCGGCAACCGAACGACCCGCCACGCATCCGCCGATTGCAGTAGCCGTCCACCAAGATCATCCGGATGCCAGCGCGTCATCACCAGCACGACCCGGCCCCCCGGCTTGAGCCGTGTCACCAGATCCGACCTAAACCAGTCCCAAAGATGGTCCCGGGCGGCGCCGCTATCCGCCTCCGCTTGGCTCTTGACCGGGTCGTCAATGAGCAGCAGGTCCGCCCGTCGCCCCGTGATCGGCCCACGCACGCCTGTCGCGAAATAGCTCCCACCCCCAATGACGCCGAAGCGCCCCGCCGAGCGGTTGGCTGGATCGAGGTAAAGATCCAGGCGAGACTCATGCTCCTGGATCAGAGCCCGCACACCCCGCCCGAACGAGCGCGCCAGGCTCGCCGTATGGCTCGCCGCGATCACATGCGCCCAGGGCCGGTTGGCCAGGAACCATGGCGGAAAAATCAGGCTGGCGTAGGTCGATTTTGCCGAGCCCGGCGGCAGCAGCAGCATCAGCCGATCCCACCGTCCCGCTGCGAGCCCCTCGAGCTCGCGGATCAGCAGCCGATGGTGCGCCGCCGGAGCATGGCCCTGCGGTGAAAGCGCCAACAGCGCCCATTCATCAAGACTCTCCCGAACCTTCCCGCGAATACCCCGCTCCGATTTCACGTTCGATGCGGTCCAGTTCGTCATCCGAAACTCCAGACAAGTCGCCGACCGGTCGCGCCGCCGGAACTTTGGGATGCATGTAGGGCGCAGCGACTTTGGCTAACGCAACGGCTCCGTCGACATCGTCTTCCTTCCACTTACGCCGCATGACCGAAAGCAAGATGTATAGGGGCGTGATGCTGCTCACTCTCTCCTCCTCGCATCTCGCGCATTACGTCAGCCGCCACGGCCGCTCTCAAGAGTGACGAGCTCGCACTCACGTCTCGCACGATAGCCAGCTTGATCGGTTTGCCTGGGTCGGAAGTCAAGGTAAAGTTTCCTATACACGGACAGCCACGATGTCGCAAAACCCGCCTTAAATAAGCCCCGAACCCAACCCATCTTGAGAGTGAGGCATCGGACCTCTTTTCCTCGGGTGTTCCATGACACGCAAATTGCTCGTTTTCTCCCTCCTCGCGTCTACTGTCGCTCTCGCGGCGGCACCGATCAGTTCCGCTCGCGCAGATTGGCGCGGCGGGTACGGTCACCACTATGGTTATGGCTATGGTTATCGTGGTGTCGGACCGGGTGCGGTTGTGGGCGGAGCGCTCCTCGGCCTCGGCGTGGGTGCGTTGCTCGCCGCCCCCTATGTCGCGCCGCCGCCGGTCGTATACGCGCCACCCCCGGCCTACTATCCGCCGCCATACGCCTACGCGCCCTATGGCTACGCGCCTCGCCCACCAGTCTACTACGCCCCTTACTGATCGGACGATGCCCTGTGTATCGGGGGGCGGCGTTGGTCGTCGTGGCAGCCGTGTGCTTCGCATCCGGCTGCTCGGTCCAGAACCGTCCTACGGTACAGTTTGCAGGGCAGCTGAAATCGGGCGAGCCGGGTTGCCCCGAGAGCCGGGGCACGCTCGTTTTGCAAAAAACGGACGTCCTGTTCACGCCGACCGATGGCACATGGACATTGACCGGAACGATCTCGGGATCGGCCGTCGAAGCGTCTCGTAGTCGCCCCAGCTTTGACCACCAGACCTACGCGACAAAGCTCGAGGCAAGTCTCAGCGGCGATCGGATAGTCGGGACCTACACGACCCCGACATGCCGCTATGCTGTCAGCCTTGACCGCTTCTGATTAGATCTCCGCCGCGAAAGGCCTCGGCAAAGCCCATAACTGGTGCCCGGCCATCGAAAGCCATTCGGCCCCACCTTCCTGCGCGCGCACCACTGCCCGCATCGCCTCGGCGATCGGGCCGTCTCTGGTATCGAACGGCACCGTCTCACGTGGCAGCTGAGCAATGGCCTCGACCATCGTCTGGAAGTTTTGATCAGAGACGCGCTGATGAAGATTCGTCTCTGGCGTCGAGAATTGCTGGCCCCGCGTTCGCCGCAGGCGCTGCAAGCCAAGCGCAAGGTCTGAATACCGGAGGTGGAAAAGGTATAATCCGCCAAACTGCGCTGGAAAATCGCAGGTGTGGAACCCGGGTGTCCACTGCACGTGCCGTCGCACGAAAGCGGGCTTGCACATCGCCGCACTGAAGCGAACCCACCGCCGCTGCGTCCCTATCGGCCGTTCCGGATCCAGGATGGCTTCCTCGCCGACAATATGTTGCACATCGAGCCCCACAGTCGTCATGACCGGCCCGGGTACCGCAGCCGCAAAAGCCCGCAAGTCCTTGTACCGCCGCGGATCCGCCACGACCAACTCGTCCACGTCGGTATGCACAACCGCATCATAGTGCTGGAGCAGTTCCGCCGCCCGCGCGCTGACGGAGGCCGCCCGCTCATCCTCGTCCAAAGCCGTCCGTGCGAGCCGTTCGACGTTGACGGTCAACCCGTCTGCGCTGCCATCGTCCGATCCATGGTCCAGTAGAAAACAGTGCGTCTCGCCGACCTGCCGGCTATAGTGGCGCGCCCAAATGCGTGCCCACACCGGCTCGTTATAGGACATCGTCAAGGCAGCCACCCGCATCGCGGCAAAATTCCACGCCGGAACTCATTCAGGCAAGCGAGAGGCTTCGCGCGTCGCTCCATCTCGGGTAATCACACCCGGGTCAGGAGATCGAGATGGCAAACCCGAACAACAACGCGATGCGAGCGGTCCTGGGCCCCAATCTTCAAGGCGGCGCCCTCCGCGCCATCCTAATACTCGCCGCATTCGCTTTCGTCGGCGCGTGTCTCGCCTGGCTCGCTCACTGAGCCTCCGCGAACATCGTCGTACATTTGTGCCGGAGGCTCGCGAATGTTGACCGACCTCCCGAACGTGCTGACGCTGTCCCGCATCGCGGCGATCCCGATCTTGGCCGTCGCAGCCGCCCTGCACACCCCGGCCGGCGATCTGGCCGCCTGCGTCGTCTTTGCCGCAGCCGGCATCACCGATTACTTCGACGGGCGGCTCGCACGTGACCGCCTCCAAACGAGCGACGTCGGCCGCATGCTCGATCCAATTGCCGACAAGCTCCTCGTTGGCGCCGCGCTCATGATCCTGGCCGGCCAGGGGAGGCTGACCAGTTGGGGTCTGTATCCCGCGATCATCATTCTCTTGCGCGAGATCCTGGTCAGCGGCTTGCGCGAATACCTCGCCGGACTCCGCGTCGGCTTACCCGTCACCGCGCTCGCCAAATGGAAGACCGGGTTCCAAATGGGCGCGTTGGGGACGCTGATCGCCGGCAGCGACACCGCAGCGCTACTCCATCTGTCCTTTCTGCCCGTGCCCGCAATTGGCGAGGCCATGCTTTGGATCGCCGCGGTTCTCACGCTCATCACAGGGTGGGACTACCTCAAAGCCGGACTTCGCCATGCCACCTCGCCGAACGGCGCCATGCCGCGCGGCTGATCGACAAACCAGGTCGTTTGGGTCATGTGCATGGTACAACCAACGTTGCGCATCTTTCAGTCGCCACTAAGGAGCTTTCCCTCTCATGCGGCGCTTGACACCGCTTCTGCTTCTAGCTGGCCTGTCCGGCTGCACCGGCTTCGGCGAATTCATCGATCACACCTTCACCAACCCCGGGCGGAAACCCAATCTCCCCATGGCTGATAGTGAAAACGTGCGCCGCGTGCGGGGCCTCGACCCGGCGATCCAAACCCTCGAGGTTGAGCCCGGCAACGTTTGGCCCAAATTCGACACCCCTGAACCGACCCTTCAGGATGTTGCCAACAACCCCAGCCGCGAAAACGCGCGTGGTTTCCCGAGAACGGTTGTTCCAGGCGAGCCAGCCGGGCTGCCGGATCACCGCGAACCAGTCCCCGTGCGTGGCAGTTCGACGCCGCCAGGCCCGCCTCCACCAGCCCCGCGCCCCATTCCGAGTCCGTCCTTGGTCTCGCCGCCACCGACCGCAAACGCGCCGAAGCGGCCCGGCGGCGTGGTTCTGACGCCAGGGGGCCCCGCAATCGACAGTGGTGGGACGAACGGCTACCGCCAACTCAACACGCCGTCCGGACCCGGTGCGATCGTCGTGCCCAATGGAAACGGCACCAGCACCGTCATCAATCCGGATGGCAGCATACAAACCATCCCGACTACGCGCTGATGCTGAAGATCCTCTACTTCGCAGCACTTCGCGAGCGCATGGGCCGCAATGAGGAAGACGTCGATGCGCCAGCCAACGTCGCCACCGTCGCCGACCTCATCGTCCACCTCCGCGATCGTGACCCGGCGGGTGCCGCCGCCTTCGCCCAACCGAGCCTCGTGCGCGCTGCCGTCAATCAAGAGTTCAGCAATCTGCATTCAGCCATTCGGGATGGTGACGAGATTGCGTTTTTTCCCCCGGTGACCGGCGGCTGATGGCAACGATTCGCGTCCAACCCGAAGCATTCGACGTCGGCCGCGAGATCGCTGCGCTCACCGCCAACCGGATCGACATCGGCGGGATCGGATGCTTCGTCGGCATCGTTCGCGGCACGGCCGACCAAGACCGGCTCGCCGCGCTCACGCTCGAGCACTACCCCGCCATGACCGAGCGCTCGCTTGCCGGTATCGCCAGTACGGCCGAGGCGCGCTGGCAGCTCCTCGGCTGCACGGTCATCCACCGCGTGGGCCGCCTCGTACCCGGCGAGCCGATCGTTCTGGTCGTCACGGCCTCCGCCCACCGCGAACCCGCCCTGGCCGCCACCGCCTTTCTCATCGACTGGCTGAAGACCAAAGCGCCTTTCTGGAAAGCCGAGGAGAGCACCGACGGCACCACCCGCTGGGTCGAGGCCCGCGCTGAAGACGACGCTGCGGCCGCAAGATGGGACGAGGCCTGATCCAATCCCTTCTTGCGATTATCGCCGGCGCCGCCCTCTTCGCGTGGCCGGCTCTGCTGAACGGCTACCCGATCCTCTTCAGCGACACCGGCGCGATTCTGGAGATGGGTCTGCTGCCGAGCATGGGGTGGGACAAACCCTTCGTCTACGGTCCGCTCGCCGCTGCGCTGAGCCTCCGTCGATCGCTTTGGCTGGTCGCCGCCGCACAGGTCCTGGCCCTCTCTTATGCGCTCTGGGCAGCCCAATCCGCCTTCGCTATCCCCTCCGCTCGGCGGCACGTCACGCTTTGCCTCATCCTCGCGGCCGGGACATCCGCTCCCTGGTTTGCCTCGACTCTCCTTCCCGATGCTCTGACCGGAATCGCCGTCCTCGGATTGCTGACAGTCCTGGGCCAACTTCCGCGCCGGCACACTCTGCTACTTGGCATCCTGACCACGATCGCCATCGCGTCCCACCTCTCCCATCTGATCCTCGCCGCTGGAATGATCGCCGCCATTGCGCTCTGCCGCTTTAGGGTCCCCTGGCGCGCCATCGCGACCATCTCGGCAGCACTGCTCTATTTGTTGGCCAGCAACGTGGTCGGCCACGGCCGCTTTGCCGTCTCGCCGTATGGCTCCGTCTTCGCCCTCGCCCGCCTCATCGCCGACGGCCCCGCCCGCGACTACCTGCAGCGCGTCTGCCCTGACCCGGCCATCGCCCTCTGCGCGTGGCGCGACAAGCTGACCGATGACAGCGACCAATTTCTCTGGGATCCCGCGAGTCCCTTCTGGTCCGACCCGCTCCCCCTCCCCGAGTTCGCCGCCCAGGCCGGCCGCCTGGTCGCCGGCACTATCCTGTCTGAGCCCTGGCGCGTCCTCCGCCTCGCCTACCGAAACGCAGCGCACGAGCTGATCCACATCGACCTCGGGGACACCCTCGGCCCCGACTACCTTGCCGAGACGGTCCGCCCCCGCATCGCTCGCTGGTACCCCGGTGCCGAACTCTCCCGCTTCGATGCAAGCCGCCAGATCGCCGGCACGCTGCTCCCGATCGCAGCAAAGCTGCTCCCGTTGCAGCGCGCGCTCATCCTCTTCGGCCTCGTCGGCTCGGCCGCACTCCTCATCTCCAGCCTGCGCCGCCCCAATCAAAGGGCCGACGTCGCTGCCGTCATCTTGCTCGCCCTCGCGGCCAATGCGATCGCGACAGGGTCGCTCTCCGCAATCCACGACCGCTACGAGGCGCGTCTCGTCTGGCTAATCGTCATACCCATTCTCTTTCGTTTCCGACCAGAGACAGCGCCGTTCAGAATTGCTGCCACGATGCCCCAGATGGACAGAACGAGCGCCAAACGTCTCTCACCGGAGGGTCAGAGGTGAACCCGCTCGAAAACAAGCTTCCCGCCGGAGCCAGTCATCTCTTCCTCCGCGAAGAACAGCTCCGCCAGGCCCAGGATCTGCTCTTCTTCGCCTACCGCGATTTCACGGCCGCCGCCGACCAGGTCCTCGACGGCCTGGGCCTCGGCCGGGCTCATCACCGGGCGCTCCACTTCATCGCCCGCAAGCCCGGCATCACGGTCGGCGATCTCTTGGCCATATTGCGAATCACCAAGCAGAGCCTCGCCCGCGTGATCGCCACTCTGGTGGATCAGGACTACGTGGTTCAATCCCGCGGCACCGGCGATGGCCGCCAGCGGCACCTCAATCTGACCGACACCGGCCGTGCGCTCGAGCGGCAACTCTTCGAACGCCAACGTGAGATCCTGGCCGCCGCCTACCGCGAGGCGGGCGCCTTGTCCGTCGATGGTTTTCGCCGTGTGATGCGCGGCATCATGGACGCCGAGACGCGCGAGATGCTCGACCGTGCCGACCCAGCCCGACCCGAACGCAGATGACCGACGAGGCCCACGTCCTTGTCGTCGACGATGACGCCCGCCTCCGAGCCCTGCTCGCGCGCTATCTCGTCGAACAGGGCTTCCGCGTCACCCTGGCAAGCCACGCGGCCGAGGCACGCGATAAGCTCCGCATCGTCAACCCCGACCTCCTCGTGCTGGACATCATGATGCCCGACGAAACCGGGCTCTCCCTGACGAACTCCTTGCGTGCCACCCGCGCTGACGTGCCGATCCTCCTGCTCACCGCCCGCGGCGCGCCCGAGGACCGCATTGCGGGCTTCGAGGCTGGCGCCGACGACTACCTGCATAAGCCGTTCGAACCCTACGAGCTCGTCTTGCGCCTACGCGCGATGCTGCGGCGACGAACCCCCACCCCGGTCGAGCCGGTCAGAACCTCCGTGCGCCTCGGTCCGCTCGAGTTCGACATAGCCCGGGCCGAACTGAAGGGCCCCGCCGGCATCGTCCACCTCACAGGCGCTGAAGCGGCGCTGTTGCAAGCCCTCGCCGCCCAGCCCGGCAATGTCCTCTCCCGCGAGGCGATCGTAGAAGCTTTGCAGATGGATGAAACCGGAGAACGCGCCGTCGACGTCCAGGTGACGAGATTGCGCCGGAAAATCGAAGCCGATCCGCGTGAACCCAGGTTCCTCCATACCGTCCGCGGTCGCGGTTACGTCCTTAAACCCGGGACGTGACGGGAGCCCGCGCATGATCAAGCGCTTCCTGCCGCGCGGCCTGCTGGGACGCTCTCTCCTCATCGTTCTCGTGCCGCTGGTCATTTTACAGGCCGTGACGTTTACGATTTTCTACGGCGGCCATCTCGACTTCATCTCCCGCCGCCTCTCCTTCGCCATCGCCGGCGAGATCGCGCAGACCATCCAACTGCTCCACCGCTACCCCGAAGACGCGCGATACACGATGAACAATGCGATGCGCCTCTACGAAGTGCCGATGCGCCTGATTCCCGGCAGCCGGCTTGAGATCCGCCCCCGCGTGAACCTGCCCGGCCCCATGGACGACGATCTCGCCGCCGCCTTAGAAGCCAAAGTTCGCCTGCCATTTACCATGGATTGGACCAGCGACTCCCGCGCAGTCCTGATCCGGGTTCAGCTCGCCGGCGGTGTCCTGGAAGTCGAGGCGCCCCGCAAACGCCTCTACCCCAGCACGGTCTACCTCTTCGTCCTCTGGGTTGTCGGCACCGCGCTTCTCCTCTTCGGCATCGCCGCCCTCTTCTTGCGCAACCAGGTGCGCGCCATCCGCCGCCTCGCCGCCGCCGCCGAAGCCTTCGGCTTGGGCCGCGACCGCGGACCCATCAAGCCCGAAGGCGCCACAGAGGTCCGCCAAGCCGCCACCGCGTTCAACCGTATGCAGGCCCGGGTCCAGCGGTTCCTCTCTCAACGCACCGAGATGCTCGCCGGCGTGTCGCACGACCTACGAACGCCGCTGACCCGGCTCCGCCTCGCGCTGGCCGTTCTGCCGAAAACCCCCGAACTCGAAGCGGACATCGCCGACATGACGGCCGACACGGCCGAAATGGAACGCATGATCGCCGGCTACCTCGCTTTCGCCCGCGGCGAGGGAGCTGAACAAGCGCAACCCGTCGACATCTCGGCGCTGCTCGAAGATGTCGCGAGCGCCGCCCGCCGCGCAGGCGCCGCGATCGACCTGGCGCAATGCGAAAGCCTGACCGTCCGCTTGCGGCCCGATGCAGCCCGGCGTGCCGTCACCAACCTCGTCAACAATGCGCGCCGCCACGCCACCCGTATCCAGCTCTCCGTCCAGCCTCAGGGCCGCAGCGTTTCCGTGCTGGTCGACGACAACGGCCCCGGCATCGCCCCAGAGCGCCGCGAAAGCGTCTTCAGGCCGTTCGAGAGCGGTGCTGATGAAGGGACCGGTTTGGGCCTGACCATCGCCCGTGACATCGCCCGCGCGCATGGCGGCGAAATCCATCTCGAGCAAAGTCCCCTGGGCGGCTTGCGAGCTCGCCTGCGCCTGCCC
>JAVVHH010000140.1:0-9655 GCA_032249615.1 Acetobacteraceae bacterium | reverse complement strand
ACGCGCTCCTTCGCGAACAGCGGAACCGGGCGCCAAAGGCCGCTTGATCAAGACGAATACTCTAGCGATCAGCTGCTTGCGGCGGCTTCTGCGAGGCGCACGAAAGTCGGCACGGCGGCGGAAACCAGCCATTCAGCAAGTAAGACGGCCATGCGCCGGACATGAGGGCCTCGTTCGCCGTCGCCGTCTCCTTGGTCGCGGTTGTCAGGCGAGGCTTAGGGTCGAGCCTCCAAAATCATGTTGAACGGCGTCTCCGTCGCCTTCCTTACATGGGCGAATCCGCCCTCGGTGATTGCCGACGTGAGTCGTGCGAGCCCCGCCTGGGCCCCGAACGCCGCCCCGACCGGCTGGTCGAGGGAGGTCGGGATGCAGATCATCGTCGAGGCCGCGAAGAACAGCCGGCTCACCGGGTTCAGGTTATCCTCGAGGCGGTCGCCCGCCTGCGGCTCGACGACCATCCAGCATCCGTCCGGCTTCAGCGTCCGCCGCACGTGGAGCGCCGCGCCGATCGGATCGCCCATGTCGTGCAGGCAATCGAAGAATGTCACCAGATCGAGGTCCTGCCCGGGAAAGTCGCTGGCAGAAGCGACCTCGAATCGCGTGTTGGCCGTCACACCATGTTGCTCGGCATGCGCCCGCGCCTGCTCGATGGAGCCGGCGTGGAAGTCGTAGCCGACGAAGCTCGAATGCGGGAACGCCTTGGCCATGATGATGGTCGAGAAGCCGTGCCCGCAGCCGACGTCCGCAACGGTCGCACCGCGCTCCAGCTTCGCCGTCATGCCGTCCAGAGCCGGCAGCCAGGACTGCACGAGAGCGGTGTGGTAGCTCGGACGGAAGAAACGCCCGACGGTGCAGAACAGGCAGGGCGACTGCTCGCCCCAACCGACGCCCTTGCCGGTGCGGAACGCCGTCTCGACCAGCGCCTCGTTGTCCAGCATGACCGCCGCGAGATCGAACGCGCCCTGCAGATAAACCGGGCTGTCGGCTTGCGCGAACACCATTGCCTGCTCGGCCGACAGCGTGAACGTGCCGCCCACCGCGTCGTAGTCGAGATAGCCGGACGCGGCCTGATGCGACAGCCACTCGCGGGCGTAGCGTTCGGCGATGCCCGCCTTGCGCGCCAGTTCGGGCGCCGTTGTCGGGCCGCTCTCCTGCAACGTCCGGTACAATCCCAGCCGGTCGCCGATGCGCACCATCGGCACGCTGAATGCCCCTCCGAGATCGCCGAGCATCCGGCCGACGAACGCGTTCAGCTTAGTTTCGTCCATTGTCCGCATCCTTTCTGTGGTTTGACGCGGGACACATATTGCGAGCGATGTGTCGCGGGCTGATCCTGCGAGCGCCCGATGATGTCTCGTCTGTCGCGCCGGGGCGGCGCAGGAAGACCCTTTTCGATGAGACGGTTGCGCGGCCGGAGCAGCAAGTGACGCGACAGACGCGACAAAGCCGGCCCATGCGTGCGACGCGAACGCGACCGAACTCTGCGACTGTGCGCAGCGTCTCGACCGAAGAGGAGCCGCGCTGTGAGTGAGCCCGATCTTGCCGGCATGGGCCGCGCGGACCCGTCGGACATCGCGGGGGCAGCGGACATGCTGCGTGAGCTGCAGGAGGCCCAGGAATACCGGATTGCGACCAGCGACATCCTGCGCGTCATCAGCCGTTCGGCATTCGACCTGACCAGCGTGTTGCTGACGGTGGTCACGAGTGCGACCGCCTTGTGCCGTGCGGAGATGTCGGTCCTGTTTCGCTATCAGGACGGCGCCTACCGCTTCGACGTCGGCCACGGCCTTCTGCCCGAATACGAGGCCCTGGAACGGCGGGAGGCCATCCAGCCGGGGCCGGGCACCATCATCGGCCGCGCTGCGCTCGAGCGGCGTACGGTGCAGATCGTGGACGCGTGGAGCGAGGACGTCTACGCCAAAAAGGCTGACGCGCGGCTGGGCCAGGTCCGCACGATGCTGGGCGTGCCGCTGCTACGCGAGGGGATACCAATCGGCGTCATCGGGCTGGGGCGGGCCAAGGTCGAGCCGTTCACCGACCGGCAGATCGAGCTGGTGTCGACCTTCGCGGACCAGGCGATGATCGCAATCGAGAACGTGCGGCTGTTCGAGGCGCTCCAGTCCGCCCGCGAGTCCGCCGAGCGCGAGCGCGACCTTGCCGAAGCGGCGCGGGCGGAGGCGGAGGCGGCCGACCGGGCGAAATCCACCTTCCTCGCCGCGATGAGCCACGAGATCCGCACGCCGATGAACGGGGTGCTCGGCATGATGGAGGTGCTGGAGCGCTCGCGGCTGGAGACCGCGCAGGCGCGCTGTCTCGCCGTGATGCGCGACAGCGCCCAGGCCCTTCTGCGCATCATCGACGACGTCCTGGACTTCTCGAAGATCGAGGCCGGGCGGATGGACGTCGAACGGCTGCCGTTCAGCCTAGGCGAACTGATCGAGGGAACAGTCGAGACGATGCGGCCGCAGGCGGTGCGCAAGGGACTGGCGCTGTTCGTCGATCCGTCCGCAGGCGGGCCGGACCGCGTGGCCGGCGACCCGATGAGGGTGCGCCAGATTCTGTTTAACCTGGTCGGCAATGCCATCAAGTTCACCGACCGCGGGTTCGTCCGCGTCAGCACCGCCACCCGCGCGGAGGCCGACGGGGCCGTGCTGGTCAGCATCACCGTCAGCGATAGCGGGATCGGCATGGATGAGCCGACGCGCGCCCGCCTGTTCCAGCCGTTCACCCAGGCGGACAGCTCGACGACCCGGCGCTTCGGCGGAACCGGTCTGGGACTGTCGATCTCGCGCCGGCTCGCCCAGCTGATGGGCGGGGACGTGACGGCCCGCAGCGTATCCGGCGAGGGCAGCAGCTTCGTCGTCACGCTGCGTCTTGATGGGGCGGCCCCCGCCCTGGTGCCCGAGGCGGCCGCGGCGGGACACGTTTCGGCCGTCTCGTTGCCGCGACGCGACGCGGCGCGGATCCTTGTCGCCGACGACCATCCGGTGAACCGCGAGGTGATCTGCCGCCAGCTCGAGCTGCTCGGCCTGTCGGCAGACATCGCGGAGGATGGCGCGGCGGCGCTTGCGCTGTGGCGCGTGGCCCCGCATGCGCTCGTGCTGGTCGACCTGCACATGCCGGTGCTGGACGGGTTCGGTCTGGCGGCTGCGATCCGCGCCGACGAAGCCGCGCGCGGCCTGCCGCGCACCGGACTGATCGCGGTGACCGCCGACGCCTTGAAGGGGGAGGACGCGCGCTGTTGGGCTGCGGGCATTGACGCGTTCCTGCCCAAGCCGGTGTCGGTCGATGCGCTCGCCCGCGCGCTCGCACGTTGGATTCCGGACCTCGCCGTGGGCGGCGCGTCTTCGGTCGAGCCCGCCGGCGCGCTATTCGATCCGCAGGCGCTGCGCAACCTGTTCGGCGTCGGCGGGCGCTTTGCCGGCGTGCTGCAGAGCTTCGCCGAAACCGCCACGCGCGAAATCGCGGCTCTCGGGGCGGCGCAGGACGCCGCTCGGCTCGCGGCCTGCGCGCACCGGCTGAAAGGAGCGGCGCAGGTGGCCGGAGCACGTTTGATCGCCGAGCAGGCGGCGCGCGCCGAGGCGGCTGCCAGGGCCGGCGACCTCGCGGGCGCGCGGCGGGCTGCGGTCGGCCTGGAGCCGCTACTGGCCGAGACGCTGCGCGTGATGCGCTCAGTCGTCTGACGGCACGAACATGTAGCCCACGCCCCGCACGCTGCGGATCACCTCCGGTTTGGCCGGGTCGCGCTCCAGCTTCCGGCGCAGGCGCATGACGCGGTTGTCGATCGCCCGGTCGAACGCCTCGGCCTCGCGATGGGCGACGGTCTCCAGCAGCCAGTCGCGCGAGAGGGGCCGGTTCGGATTCTCGACGAACAGGCGCAGCAACTCGAATTCGCTGGCGCTCAAACTGTCCGCCGAGCCGTCGGCAAGCGTGAGCGTCCGGCGTTGCAGGTCGAGCATCGCGGCACCGACCCGCACCTCCGTCAGCCGTGGCGGCGGCGGTGCGGCTGCCACCGCGCGGCGCAGCAGCGCCTTCACGCGCGCGACGAGTTCCCGCGGTTCGAACGGCTTGGCGACATAGTCGTCCGCGCCCGATTCCAGGCCCACGACCCGGTCGATCGTGTCTCCGGCGGCGGTGAGCATTAGGATACCGACGCGTGCCGACCGGCTGCGCAGCCAGCGTGCCAAAGCGAAGCCGTCCTCCGCCTCGTTCAGATGCACGTCGAGCAGTGCGACGTCCGGCATGGCGTGCTGAGCCAGTCGCTTGAATTCCGAGCCGGAGGCGAACGTGGTCGGACGCAGGCCATGCTGCGACAAGCACTCGGCGATGACTTGCCGCTGGAATGCCTCATCTTCGACCAGAACGATCTTCGCCGGGCTGTTCAAGTTGGCTTCTCGTTGGTTTACCCGTGCCGCCGAAAGCGGCCAACGATACACCAGTGCGAGACGGCCAGCCACTGAAGCCCGTCTCCGGTTGTGACGGCGCTCCCTCTGATCTTTGCAACGCGGCAGCCGCGTCCGCCGTGACGCTCTTGCGCCAGATCGTGCCAAAGAGCGAACGTCCGCTTGTTGCGTTGCTAGCCGGGACTCGGAACGTCGCGAGGCCACCCATGGCTGGCACGCGACGGGCTACAGATGCAGAGGCAACGGCGCGAGTGTCGTGCGCGATAGTGCGAGCACCGCCGGGCACGCTCGGCGCCGCGGCGGATCGCAGATATGTCGTATGATTGAACTGGCGCCCTGCCGCAGCCCGGCCGCGGCGAAGGGGCTCAAGACGACACCGAGAAGCGCAACCGCATGGCCCCATGCAGTCGCCACAGGGACGGGATGGACGTGGCCAGCACCCTGCACAGCGGGAGGGTCGAGGACTTCGCTTGCGCCGTCCTCGATGAGCAGAGCCACGATCGGTCGGTCGCCAGGGCGTCCGCAGCCGCTGAATGCGCCCTTGAGAGTCACATACGTTCGCGTCGCTTCCAGCCGCAAGTTCGCGCCTATGGTCCCGTGCCCCTTTACGCCGCCTCGGCCGGCCGATCCCCGATCAGCAGCCCATCCCGCGACGCCGAGACATGCACCGTCTCCCCATCGTGCACGCTCCCGTCCAGCAGCATCCCCGCGAGCGGGTTCTGCACGCTGCGCTGGATCACCCGCTTCAGCGGCCGCGCGCCATACACCGGGTCATACCCCTGCTCGGCCAGCCACTCCGTCGCCCCACCATCCAGGTCGAGCGTGATGTGCCGATCCCGCAGCAACTCCCGCAGCCGCGCCAGCTGAATGTCCACGATCCGCGCCATGTCGGACCGCTGCAGCCGCCGGAACAGCACGATCTCGTCCAACCGGTTCAAGAACTCCGGCCGGAAATGATCCCGCACCACCCGCATCACCTGCGCCTGCGCCAACGCCGAGATCTCGCCATCCGGCTGCGCCGCCAGGACGTCGCTCCCCAGGTTGCTCGTCAGCACGATGATCGTGTTGCGGAAATCCACCGTCCGCCCCTGCCCGTCCGTCAGCCGCCCGTCGTCGAGCACCTGCAGCAGGATGTTGAAGACGTCCTCGTGCGCCTTCTCCACCTCGTCGAACAGGATCACCTGGTAAGGCCGCCGCCGGACCGCTTCCGTCAGCACGCCCCCCTCATCGTACCCCACGTAACCCGGTGGCGCCCCGATCAGCCGAGACACCGCGTGCTTCTCCATGAACTCGCTCATGTCGATCCGCACCATCGCCCGGTCGTCATCGAACAGGAACGCCGCCAACGCCTTCGTCAGCTCCGTCTTGCCTACGCCGGTCGGCCCTAGGAACAGGAAGCTTCCGATCGGCCGGTTCGGATCCTGCAGCCCGGCCCGCGCACGCCGCACCGCATCCGACACGTGCCGCAACGCATCCTCCTGCCCGACAACCCGGTGCCGCAGCTCATCCTCCATCCGGATCAGCTTCGCCCGCTCGCCCTCGAGCATCCGCTCCATCGGAATGCCCGTCCAACGCGCCACCACCGCGGCAATCTGGTCCTCCGTCACCGCCTCGTTCACCAGCTGCCCGCCATCCCCGCTCTCCGCGATCTTGCGCTCGAGCTCCGGGATCCGCCCGTACGTCAGCTCGCCCGCCCGCGCGTAGTCTCCGCGCCGGGTCGCGATCTCGATCTCCGAGCGCGCCTGGTCCAGCTGCTCCTTCAGCCTCTGCGTCTCGTTGACCCGGTCCTTCTCCGCTTTCCAAGCCGCCGTCATCGCATCCGACCGCTCCGTCAGCTCCGCGATCTCGCTCTCAAGCTTCTCCAGCCGCTCCCGGCTCGCCGCATCGCTCTCCCGCCGCAGCGCCTCCCGCTCGATCTTCAGCTGCAGCAGCCGCCGATCCAACTCGTCCAGCGCCTCCGGCTTGCTGTCCACCACCATCCGCAACCGGCTCGCCGCCTCGTCGATCAGGTCGATCGCCTTGTCCGGCAGGAACCGGTCCGTGATGTACCGGTTCGACAGCGCCGCCGCCGCCACGATCGCCGCGTCGTTGATCTTCACCCCGTGGTGCAGCTCGTACTTGTCCTTGATGCCCCGCAGGATGCTGATCGTGTCCTGCACGCTCGGCTCGCCCACGAACACCGCCTGGAACCGCCGCGCCAGCGCCGCATCCTTCTCGATGTGCTTGCGATACTCGTCGAGCGTCGTCGCCCCGATGCAGTGCAGCGCCCCCCGCGCCAACTCCGGCTTCAGCAGGTTGCTCGCATCCATCGCCCCGTCCGCCTTTCCGGCGCCCACCAGCGTATGCATCTCGTCGATGAACAGGATCACGTTGCCCTCCGCGGCCTCGATCTCCTTCAGCACCGCCTTGAGCCGCTCCTCGAACTCGCCCCGGAACTTCGACCCGGCCACCATCGCGCCCAGATCGAGCGACATCAGCCGCTTGTTGCGCAGCGCCTCCGGCACGTCCCCGTTGACGATCCGCAGCGCCAGCCCCTCGACGATCGCCGTCTTGCCGACGCCGGGCTCGCCGATCAGCACCGGGTTGTTCTTGGTCCGCCGCGCCAGGATCTGGATCGTCCGCCGGATCTCCTCGTCGCGCCCGATCACCGGGTCGAGCTTCCCCGCCCGCCCCAGCTCCGTCACGTCCCGGGCATACTTCTTCAGCGCGTCGAAATTCGCCTCGGCCGCGGCGCTATCGACCACCCGCCCCTTGCGGATGTCCGTCACCGCTTTCTCCAGCGCGGGCGGCGTCGCCCCCGCATCCCGCAGCGCCCGCGCCGCCGGCGTGTCGCTCGTCACGATCGCCACCAACAACCGATCCTGCGCCACGAACGTGTCGCCCGACTTGGTCGCCTGCTGCTGCGCCGCGTCGAGAAGACGCACCATCTCCGGCGTGATCTGCGGCTGCCCGCTTCCCCCGCCCTGCACCTTCGGCAGCCGCGCGAGTTCCGCATCGTTCGCCCGCTGCGCCGCCTGCGGATCGCCCCCCGCCGCGCGGATCAGCCCGGCCGCCGCGCCCTCGTTGTCGTCCAGCAGCGCCTTCAACAGATGCTCCGGCGTCAACCGCTGGTGAAACTCGCGGATCGCGATGGTCTGCGCGGCCTGCAGGAACCCGCGCGAGCGTTCGGTGAATTTTTCGATGTCCATAGCGTGTGTCCCTAATCGGTAGGCGACTGACGCTCCATGCGTCCCTCAATAGGCAACGCTCGAGCGCCATATGTGATCGAAAATGGTAAACCAATCGCGCTGACTCAAGGGAGGGGCGCACCGTGCTCGTCGAACATCTCTACCGCTACCCGGTCAAAGGACTGAACGCCGAAGCCCTCGAGGAAATCGAGGTCTCCCCCGGCCAAGCCCTCCCCTGGGACCGCGCCTTCGCCCTCGCCCAAGGCGACTCCGGATTCGACCCCGCCCGCCCCGAGTTCCGCCACAAATCCAACTTCATGTGCCTGCTCAAAAACGCCGGCATCGCCCGCCTCCGCGCCGCCTTCGACCCGCACGATAGGCTTCTCACCATCCGCGCCCCCGACGGCGAAGCGGTCGTCGCCTCCCCGATGGACCCGGCCGGCCGCGCCGCCATCTGCGACTTCCTCTGCCGCTTCCTCGGCGACGAAGCCCGCGGCACGCCCGTCTTCCACCACGTCCCCGGCCACGTCTTCGGCGACCAGCGCCAGCCCGCCGTCAGCCTGCTCTCGCTCCCCACCCTCGCCCAAGTCGAGCGCGACATCGGCGCCCCCCGCGACCCCTTGCGCTTCCGCGCCAACATCTACATCCGCGGCGCCGCCCCCTGGGCCGAGTTCGACTGGATCGACCGCCCCCTCTCCATCGGCACCGCCGTCTTCCGCGCCTACAAACGCACCAAACGCTGCAACGCCACCCAAGTGAACCCCGCAACTGCCGAACGCGACGCCGACCCGGTCCGCGAACTCATGCACACCTACGGCCACCCCGACCTCGGCATCCACCTCGAAGTCCTCGAACCCGGCCACCTCGCCGTCGGCGACGCCGTCACCCTCCTCTAGCTCAAAGGCACGACAGATCGATGCGCTAGGTAGCCTGCACCCTCGCTTCACGCTCCCAAAAGCGAACCTTGCGGCAACTCGAGAGAAAACGCTCGACGTCCGCCGCCGATGTCAGCTTCGTGCACCCCCCGTCGTCGGGCCTGATGCAGGCCGATGCGAACAGGGGCTCGGCAGCTTCATTGTAGGCGATGAACTTGGCGTGGGCCCAGGCATCAGCGACGAAATCGCGCGCGGTTGCCTCTTTGGCAAGGAGCTGCGCGCCTGGCTCGGACAGGAGCACGACCACCGCATCATACAGCACGGACGGCCCGCCATTCACCTTCTGCTGCGCAGGAACGTGCTTGCCGACGCTGCAGGTGATGCCGCCGATCTTGGGCGCAATCACCTCCGTCATCGCCCAGCCGGCCGCGCCGATTTAACCTGTCACACCGCGAAATGTTACAAGACTGCAAGATTTGTTCAAGTGACGTTTCGCCCAAATCGCTACGGCCATTCGCACCAGGCTCCAGCCATGACCGAGACCGCGCGGGATCTGCGTCATACCCGGCGCGCCCGGCCGCGCCGCAGCAGGCCCTTGGTTCCGCCGACCAGGAGGCCCAGCCCCGCGCCCACCGGCACCAGCCGAAGCTGCGCCCGCATGATCTCGTCGTGCATCAGGCAGGAGATCAGCAGCCCGAAGCCGCTGGCGACGACCGCCCCGATGACCACCGCGCGCAGCAGAGGCGCGCCCGCCAGGACCCGCCGCCCGCCGCCGTATCCAACGCGTAGCAACCGGCCGGAGAGCCAGAAGGAGCCGGTCAGCAGACGCCCGAGGCCGGTCGTCAAGGCCATCGTCGCAGCACCGCTATTAGGGTCTTCGGCGTCCCGGGCCGCCTTTGCTTGATTCACTTGGAAGACGAAGTCTTCCGCCGTGCCCGGCTTGTACGGCGAGTTCGAAAACGGCGAATTCGGGTTATGCACCGTCGGCTCCGTGTGATTGAAATCAGTTCTGCGGAATCGGACGCTTCTCCGCCAACGGGGCGAATTCAAAGATGCGCTTGGCCGCGACCCAGTTGAGCGGCCGCGAGCAGAACTGCCAGGCCGCGAAAGGCAGGTTGGCCGCGTTCCGCTGCCCGCAAAACTGGGCTGCGACATCGACATAGAGTCGCGGACGCGACCCGGTCTGGTCGATCCTGTTGCCGTAGACGCT
>JAVVHH010000139.1:0-9719 GCA_032249615.1 Acetobacteraceae bacterium | reverse complement strand
TTGGTTGCTTGTCCGCTATTCACATATCTCCTTTCAAGAAACTTTGCTTCTCCCACACCCATGATCTGCACGTGCGTGGGTGTAGCGCTCGGTCTGTTTGGCCCGAATGCAGCCATTTCATACGCAAGGCGGAAGCGGACGCGCGCGTTGCGGGTTGGTCTCAGCGACGCTCTGGATCTGCTCGTCGTCTGCGCCGAGGCTGGCCTTGGCCTTGAAAGCGCAATTGACCGTGTTGCCGCCGAGATGCGGTTCTCAAACCACCAGGTTGCTCATGAGTTTGCCACGCTTGGGCAAGATCTGCGTTTAACCTCCGATCGGGGCGCGGCGCTGATGCGAATGGGGGAACGGACTGGCTTGGACAATTTCCAGCGTTTAACGATGACGCTCGCGCAAACGCTCCGCTACGGAACACCTCTCGGACAAGCTCTGCGGCTTTTAGCCATCGAGATGCGCAACGACCGGATGCTTCGTCTCGAGGAGAAAGCAGCAAGGCTGCCCACGATGCTAATGTTGCCGCTGGCGGGCTTCATTCTGCCTTGTTTATTCATCGTGGTTGCAGGCCCTGCCGCGCTACGAATTGTAGGGATGATGAAATAGCGCTTTGACTCGCTCCCCAAGCAGCTAGGCGGGTCCAACCGAAATCAGCCAAAGTGCCGGTGCCTCGGTTGGGAAGCTTACCTTCTCGCGTCCAGCAGTTGCGCAAGCCTCTCGACGGCTCTGCGGATCGTTGCATAGGACGATACGATCTCATCCTCGCGTTGATCGACCGGATCCTCGATCGGACCAACGCCGATTAAGTCGCCGAGAAGTATCTGCGGCGTCGTGTTGTGAGGGTAGCGTTCGGCAAAGGCTGCTTCATTGACCCGGTCGAAAAGGACGATCAGTGATACCGAGCGGAGCATGTCTTGATCGAGCCAGGCCGAGCGATGTTCCGCGAGCTCGATTCCTTCGGCCGCCGCGTGGGATCGGAACAGCGGCGGAACAGGCCGTCCAGGTCGTGGCATCATACCTGCCGACATCACCGTTGCGGCCTCCCGCATCGCCGAACGCAGAACCGCTGCCGCATAAGGGCTCCGGCAGATGTTGCCCTGACAAAGGAAGAGGACGTTGGGCTTGGGTGCACTGGCGGCAACGAGTCGGATCGTTGCTGCAGCGCGTTTCGCGCTTGAACGGCAGTGATAGGGCAAAGCACGTCGTAGCCGCTGCACCGATCTGCCAATGATCGCTTCCGCTTCAGCGCGCGCGGGAGCTTTGTCGTCGCGAACGAGCACGTCGTTCTTCTCAACGCCCAACAACACGCGCCGCGTGCCAGCCACTCGCCCGATGATCGCGCCCGCTCTCCCTAAGCGGGTGCTGTTCGCTTCGGTGTCGGCGAGCGCCGAAACCAAGTCTGGTATGAGGTTGCGGCCGTAAACCCCAACTCTGTATGGCATCGGCGGCGTCTCGCGACGACGCACAAGCAATTCATACCACCTGAACGGGAAATCCACCCCGAGCGCTACGGGCAGGGGCAGTGAGCCCCATGGCCGCGCGTTCACTTCGAGAAGGATCCATCCCCCCTCCGCGTTCCGTTTGAACTCGAACATAGCAATGCCCGTGAACCGGACCTTGCCGGCGATTGCCGCACAGGCCTCCACCAGATCTGGCGTCGGCGCAGCACTCACCCGATAAAAGCTGCTACCGGACCGTTCGTGCACGCGGTGATGCTCGAAGGCCTGCAGCAAGCGCCCTTCGTGCGCGAGCACGGACACACCTAAGCCTTCACCTTCGAAGCAGGACTCGAGAAGCAAGCTTTCGGGCTCGGCTTCGGCCAGCAACTCGGAAAGTTGTGCCGGGTCACTGGTCACGTGGACCCGGCCGCGCTTTGTCAGGTCGCTCATCATGTAGGAGCGGCGTGGTTTTACGACAGTCGGACGGCCGAACTCGGCAAGGATCAACGCCGCGCTATCGCCATCGCGGGCCAGCCGGCCCTCCGCGACGGGAACACCGACCTGGAGAGCCAATTCGCGTGTCTCGAACTTGTCGAAAAGCACGTCAACGGCCAGCGGGTTCGGGATAGCGAGCTGGGATAATTTGGCTAGGGTTTCGCGACATTCGTGCAATGGCAGCAAATTGCGTTCATCGCATGGAATGACCAGATCGAAGTTTTGCGCCGACAGCAGGCTCACCATCGCTTGCTGCCACGCGCTGCCATCCGCCATCCAGGGTGGGACGTCGTGGATGCCCGCGATGTAGCGGCTCGCAAGCGCGGGCGCGCGATGATTGAAAGGGGCGGCGTGCACCTCAATGCCCTTCCGACCGAGCGAGCGGACCGTGGCGAGGAAACCCCTGGTGTCGTCGCCCATCACCAGCACTTTGCCTGCCAATGGCGCGTCCTGCCCCGCCACTTGGTCAGCGGAGGTGATGGTGTGAGTCAGGCTTGAGCCTGCGCGCGCATCGTCGTCGCCAACCCGCTGGCTGTAAGGGTTGCCCATCCGGGGATACTCGTAAAAAATCCTATGTATTCCGTTAACGTGCCCACCAGCGCATCCCGGTCGGCAGGGGTTCGCGCGTAGGGCGAGCCGCCAGTCATCAGGCTGGAACTGTGATAGGTCAACATAAAATGCCGGTGCCCGCGTGCCAGGGCCGCCCGTGTCTGGCGGCACAGATCTGCGATGCCGTGATCCTCCGGGCTGAGACGGAGTCGCTCGAGCAAACCGAGACGGCTGAACACGCCTGGGAGCCTCCAACGCTCAAGCCGGGACAGTATGGGAAAAAGCCGCGCACCGATCTCCGCCATTGCACCAGAAAAATGAACCGAGAGCGGCAGTTCGGCAACGCCTCCTTCTGTCAGGAAGGGTCGATCCGGCAAGTGGCGAAAGTCTGGCCCGCCTTCGCCGGAAGAGTCCAGATGCGGCACAACGCTGGCGTCAGCAATGAAGCCGAGTTCCTTCAAGATGGCAGGTGTTTCGGGGCCAATCCCGTAGCGTCCGGCTTTGTAGACGAGCGGCGACGTGCCGAAATTGGCAACGATGCAGTCCCGAAGCGCGGCCAGTTTGCGGCGCGTGAGATCAGAGGGCAGGTTCGACGCGAAGGAATTGCGAACCGTGACTTCCTCGTCGTGGGGTGGATTGACCCAAGGATGCAGGTGCGCGCCGATCTCGCACAATCCGGCGCGCAACCAGGGTTTGAGCACTGCGATCGATGAGGCCGAGGTGGCGACGGGGTAGTCGACCACATAGGTTGGCACGATGCCGGCTGCCGAAAAAACATCCTGCGCCAGATGTTGGTAATCGATGTTGCGCACTGAGGTGCTGCCGCGATCGAACGGCGCGTTCCAGTCGAACTCCTCCTCCGTGTCTATGACCACGGTAAGCGTGGCAGGAGCGCCGGACTGATTAAAGGTCGAGGTAACCGGGATCATGAGATGAGCTCAGGTCCGAGGACCCGCGCCAGCGTTCCTGCCGGCGGAACATAGCCGCCGGCAGAGCTGGTCGCTACTTCTTGGCGCGCGCTTTCGGAGCCGGCTTCGAGGCGGCTGCGGGTGGTGGGTTCATCGCATCCTTGACCTGCTTGGCCGGTGTGAAATTCAGCTTCTTGGACGCGGCGATCTGAATCGTCTCGCCGGTAGCCGGGTTACGGCCCTGCCGAGCCTCGCGCGACGCAACCTTGAACTTGCCGAACCCCGGAATGCTGACTTCGTCGCCCTGCTGAGCTGCCTCGACGACCGCTTTGAAAACACCCTCCACCAGGCTTCGTGCCTGCTTCTTGTCGAGATCGTGACTGGTTGCGATCTGCTCTGCGAGTTCGCTTACGTTCATGAGAGGTCCTTTCCGCGTTGTTATCGTTGTACTCTTCCGGCCAGTCGCTTTCCAGCAGGAGACCCGGGAATCCGCGGTCGGAATAGCCTCAAGGCAGTGTTATCCATAAGGTCAATGCGTGAGCAAGCCCCGCAGCAATGGCAAAGCGTGTAATGCGGGCGATTGTGTGGCGGTAGCGGCTGGGGCGCCAGAGTCCACGTCGTTGTTATCGTCTGAGGCAGCGTGCGGCGGATCATCCGGAGAGAAAGTGTCGATATTTGTGGAGCCCCACGCGCCTGTGTTCTGCCGCGCTGCACAACCCACTTATATGAGCAATAGGCACCCCATGCGTGCCGAACGGGCGACGAGGTACTGACATGTCAGCTTTTCGAGGCAAGGCGCCGGGAGCCGGTTCTGGAGAGATGTCCCGCCGGACGCAGGCGCTTCGCCCGTCGATCGCGCTCGACCCGGCAGAAGCGGCAAAGGCGCGCAAGATGCGTCGTGCCGGGGCCGAACCGGGTGACATCGCATCGGCGCTGAAAGTGCCCGTCGAGGAAGTCGAAAAAGCGCTGGTGCAGATGCGATCACCGCGGCCGGAAACGACCCGCGGCACGCTGAATGTGACATTGGCGGCGCATCGCATGATTATGCAGGAGCGGGTTGGCGATGAGCCGATCTGGCAGACGGTCGATCGTCTGCTGGACGAGTTGTTGCGCCGGCGCGCGGCCGCATCAGAGAAGCGGGCTCGGGCGGCAAAAGCTGCGGTCGAGTTGCCCTTGCTAACCTTAACGAAGTCTTGAGAGGTCCAGTGGTAGCGTTCCCCATGATTTACGCCTGGCATGACACGATCAGCGCTGCCCTCACTCCCGCCCGGATGTGGGCCAAGGGTGCAAGCGCGATGATGAATGCCCCAGGCGCCTCCGCATACCTCGCAGCGCCGAGTCGGGCTGCCGTGGCTTGGGCGGAGGTGATGGAAGATGTCCTGCGTCCGCGGGGGAAGCCCGAATGGAATATCAAGGTTCGTCGGAACGCACCGGAACGCGTGCCGGAGCAGGTCGTGCTCGAGAGGCCGTTTTTGCGGCTGCTCCGCTTCGTTTCCCCTGATGCCGTCGGTGCGCCTAAGGTTCTGCTCGTCGCACCAATGAGCGGCCATCATGCAACCCTGCTTCGCGGAACCGTGCAGGACATGATCGATATCGGTCTCGACGTCTATGTGACGGACTGGCGCGATGCGCGGATCGTGCCTTTGCTGCACGGCGACTTCGACCTATCCAGCTACATCGAGACGATCGTCGAGATCCTGCAGCACCTTGGATCCGAAACGCACGTGGTCGCCGTCTGCCAGCCTGCGCCCGCTGTCATCGCCGCGGTATCTCTTCTCGCGTCCCGGCAGGACCCGGCGCAGCCGCGGACCATGACGTTGATGGGTGGTCCTGTAGATACTCGCGCGGCTCCGACTGTGGTGACCAAACTGGCCGCCCAGCACTCGATACAGTGGTTTGAGACACATGTGGTCGCCACGGTGCCGCCGTGGCACCCGGGTGCGTTTCGCCGCGTTTATCCGGGCTTCCTTCAGCTCGCGGCGTTCATTTCCATGAACCCCGACCGTCACGTCGAGGCTCATCGGCGCATGTTCAATCACCTTATTAAGGGTGATGAGGACAGCGCCGCGGCGCATCGGCGCTTCTACGACGAGTACCTGGCCGTCATGGATGTGCCAGCAAGCTACTATCTGCAGACTGTCGAGTCGTTCTTTCAAAAGCATGAGTTGACGACCGGTCACTTGACCGTTCGGGGTGAGGCAGTCGTGCCGTCGGCGATCGAGCGGACGGCGTTGCTGACGATTGAGGGGGAGCTCGACGACATCTCGGCGCCGGGCCAGACGATTGCGGCGCATACGATCTGCTCGTCGATCCCATCGAGCCGCCGCGGCCAGTATCTGCAGACCGGCGTCGGTCACTACGGCATCTTCAATGGCCGGAAATGGCGCTCCGACATTCTGCCGCGCATCAAAGCGTTCATCGAAGCAAACGATCGGGTCACGAGCTCCGGCGTCGGTGCCTTGAAGGAGGCTGCGTCAGCGTACGGGTGAGGTAATGCCCAGTTCGCTTCCGCCGGTTCTGGCCCTCCTTACGATCCGGGTGTAAGCCGCTCGATCAAAGGGAGGATTGGAATGAATCAGCCGGGCAAAGATGCGCTTGTTACCGGGGCCGGGAGCGGCGTCGGCCGTGCGGCCGCCCTTGCTCTGGCGGAAGCCGGGTGGCGCGTTGCGCTGGTAGGGCGCCGGCAGGATGCGCTGGACGAAACCGCTTCGCTGGGCCAGGCAGATCGTTTCCTCGTCCTGTCAGCCGACGTATCCAAGCCTGATGCAGTAGACGCCGCCTTTGCGCGGGTAAAAGAGCAGTGGGGCCGGCTCGACCTGTTGTTCAACAATGCCGGCATGGGAACACCTGCGTTGCCGATCGACGAACTGTCTGTCCAGCAATGGATGGACGTCGTTGGCGTCAATCTGACGGGGTCGTTCCTGTGCGCACGTGCGGCTTTTCACATGATGCGGCATCAGTCGCCGCAGGGGGGGCGGATCATCAACAATGGGTCCATCTCCGCCCATACGCCACGCCCGGGGTCGCTGCCTTACACCAGCACCAAGCATGCGATCACCGGCATGACCAAGTCATTGGCGCTCGACGGACGGCCGTTCGACATTGCCTGCGGTCAGATCGACATCGGCAACGCGGCTACGCCCATGACCGAACGCATGACCAAGGGCGTGCCGCAGCCGAACGGGAGCATGATGGTCGAGCCGCGTATGGACGCGAAGCACGTGGCCGATATGGTCGTGATGATGGCTGGCCTTCCACTTGATGCAAACGTGCAGTTCGTTACCGTCATGGCAACGAAGATGCCGTTCATCGGGAGGGGATAGCCGAGCAACTCGGCTGCTTTAATTGCCGATCGCGGCCCCCGCCGGGCCGCGTGGATCGTGTGCGCCGAAGAACTTCGCACCTGGCAGCTCGGGAAGGCCAAGGTTGAGGGACTGAGCGGAACCAAAGTCGGTCGGCGTCAGGCGGGGTGCACCGAACGTCACGCCCTCCGCCACGCCCCAAGGCGCGCTCTCCGTGAATTTGTAGCCGCGCTGCTCCAACAGCGCCTTCGTATCGGCAGAGAGCGCGAACCGCTCGATATACACCGTGTCGGGCAACATCTGGTGGTGGATCCGCGGCGCATCGATGGCTTCCTGCACGGTCATGCCGTGGTCAATGACGTTCAGGATTGCTTCGAGCGTGATCGTGATGATACGCGGCCCGCCCGGGCTGCCGATCACCAGCACAGGCTTTCCCTCCCGGCTGACGATGGTCGGCGACATAGAGCTGAGCGGGGTCTTGCCCGGGGCGATCGCATTCGCTTCGCCCTGAACCAGCCCGAACATGTTGGCCGAGCCCGGCTTGCTGGTGAAATCGTCCATTTCGTTGTTCAGCAGAATACCCGTCCCGGGCGCGACCCGGCGTATCCCGAACCACTCGTTCAGCGTGTAAGTCACCGAAACCGCATTGCCATCCTCGTCCATGACGGAGAATTGGGTCGTGTTCGTCCCCTCATGCTGTTGCGTTTCGCGGGCGATATCGGCGGACGGCGTCGCTTTCTCGGGGTCAATGGTCGCCCGGAGCGAGGCGGCATAGCTTTTGTCGAGCAGCTGAGCGATCGGGTTCTGTACGAAGTCCGGATCTCCAAGCTTGGAATTGCGATCGCGGAAGGCACGCCGCATGGCTTCGATCAGGAGATGCGCTTCGGCCGCGCTGTGAAAGCCGGCTGACCTCAGATCGTAGCCCTCGAGGATGTTGAGCATCTCGCACAGGATGACACCGCCGGAACTGGGTGGTGGGGCGGACTGGACGAGGAAGCCGCGATAGGTGCAGCTGACCGGAGGGAGTTCTCGCACCTTGTAGGCTTCGAAATCAGCCTTTTGAAGGATGCCGCCGCCAGCCTGGCTGGCGGCCACGATCGCGTCGCCGATCGGGCCCCGATAGATCGCGTCCGGGCCCTCGGCCGACAGTGCCTTGAGCGTACGCGCCAGATCGGGCTGGACGAGCCGATCGCCTGGTTGCAGCGGGTGCCCGCCCGGCAGGAATATGGCCGCAGCCGCGGGGTCGCGTGCGAGACTGGCCGAAGCCAATTTGAACAGGGCCACATCGCCCGCGGTGAGCACGAAACCGTCTCGGGCCAGCCGGATCGCCGGTGCGAGCACGGCGGCGCGGGGGAGCTTGCCAAAGCGCGCTCGGGCGGCCTCGAGCCCGGCGGCCGAGCCGGGGACACTCACGCCCAGCCAAGTGTCGGTCGATCGGCCCTTTGCGACATCACCGTTGGAGTCGAGGAACATGCCGGGCGTGGCGGCGAGCGGCGCTTTTTCCCGAAAATCGAGGAACGTTGCCCGCCCATCTGCCAGGCGAAGCGTCATGAAGCCGCCGCCGCCCAGGTTGCCGGCGGCGGGGTAGACGACCGCGAGCGCGTAACCGACCGCGACCGCCGCGTCGACCGCGTTTCCCCCCTGTTGCAGCATCTCCACGCCGGCGGCTGAAGCGAGATCTTGGGCGGAAACCACCATGCCGTGGCGAGCTGTGACCGGGGCCGGGTCGTAGGCGAGGGCGGGTTGATTGAACAAGCTGCAGATGAGAAGTGCGGTAAGGCGCATTGGCGTCGGGACCAGTCCAGCCGATGCTGCCGAGTATGGCGGTTGAGGGAGGCCGCGCAACCGATGAAGAACACCAAAACTGTGCTGGTGCCGCATTTCATGAGCCAAGCCGGGCTGTCGATTTTGCGGGCGAGGCCCGACGTCGCAACCGTCGTTTACCCGGCATCAATCCAGGCGGAGGCGTTTCGCGAACTTCTGCCCGAGGCAAGCGGCGTGGCGCTGTCAGCGACGCGTTTCGGGCGCGTGGAGTCGGATGCGAGCCCGGCGCTCGAGGTCGTGGCGCGGATCGGCGTGGGGTTCGACGCGGTGGAGATCCCGCCGCTGACGGAGCGCGGCATCCCGCTGATGATCGCCGGCACCGCCAATTCGACCAGCGTGGCCGAGCACGCGCTCTTCATGATGATGGCCGTGGCTAAGCGCGCTCTGGAACTGCATGGAAGGACGCGCGACGGGCTTTGGCACGATCGCACCAGTCCGTTGCCGCGGGAGCTGTCGGGATCGACCGTGCTGATCATCGGCTTCGGGCGGATCGGTAGCCGGACCGCGCCACGCTGCGCGGCCATGGGCATGGAGGTTCTGGTATTCGACCCGAATGTGGCCACCGCGACGATCGAAGGAGCGGGCTTTCAGGCCGTCAGCGACTTGGACGCGGCATTGCCGCGCGCGGATTATGTGTCGATCCACTGTCCGCGGACGCCGGAGACGCTCGGGATGTTCGACGGGTCGCGGATCGCGCGCATGAAGCCCGGGGCTGTCCTAGTGAACACGGCGCGGGGCGGCATCGTGGATGAAGCGGCCCTGCTGGCCGCGCTGCGATCAGGACATCTCGGCGGCGCGGGGTTGGACGTCTTGGCCCAGGAACCGCAAGGTGCCGGCAACCCGCTATTGCAGGAGCCGAGCGTCATCAGTTCGCCGCATGTCGCGGGCGTGACGGTCGAAGCGATGGACGCGATGGGCCAAGCGACGGCGCGCAACATCCTCAGCGTGTTGGATGGGGCGCCGATCCGCGAGCATGTCGTCAACCAGGAAGTGCTTGTCTTATGACGTTCCTTGCCCTTTCCGGCAAAGATGGGGTGCTGCCGACGAGGTGCGAACTCGCCGGCAGCGGGAGGGGACGGGTCGTGAAAGTGCTGGCCGTAATGGGCCGAGCCAGGTCATCGACTCATGAACCGCATCCAGATCCGTGGGGCGGCGAGTTTGACCAGGGCGAGATAGTTGGCGTCGTGCTTTTCGAAGCGGGTCGCGACGGC
>JAVVHH010000138.1:0-9754 GCA_032249615.1 Acetobacteraceae bacterium | reverse complement strand
CGCCGCATGGTCTGCCTATCGCAATGGGGCCGGCGCCGGGCGCGTGCCGCCCGCGCGAGCTGAACGCCTACTCCTTCTCGAGGTCCTCGATGTCGGCGTCGTTGAACCCGAAATGATGCGCGATCTCGTGGATCAGCACGGTCCGCACGAGATTGAACAGCTCCTCCCCCGTCTCGATCCACTCCAACAGGATCGGTTCGCGATACAACAGGACCATATCCGGCTCATGCGGCGTCGCCGCCGACCCCTTTTCCCCGATCGGCACCCCGCGATACAAGCCGGTCAGATCCCATGCATTCTCGATACCCAGTTCCGCGAGCGTCTCGTCGTCGGGCGTTTCCTCCACCAGGATCGCTACCCCGCGCACCACGCGCCGTAGCTTGGCCGGCATGGCCGTGAGCGCTTGCTCGGCCAACTCCACGATATCCTCGGCCGTGGGTGGCGCGCCGAAGCGCGTCAGCGCCGCTTGGGGGTTGCTCATCGCCATATCCCGCCTGAACCGAAGCCCGGAGGCAAGCCATGCAGACACTCACGCGCGCCGAACGTGAGGCCTTTTTCGCGACAGCGGGCGATTGGCGTCCCGCGCCGGGCCGCGATGCCATCACCAGGAGCCTGAAGTTTGCGGATTTTGCGGCGGCTTGGGCGTTCATGGGGCGCGTCGCCGCCATTGCCGAGCGCATGGACCATCATCCGGAGTGGTCGAACGTCTACAACCGCGTAGAAATCACCCTGACCACCCACGATGCCGGCGGCCTGACCCGGCGTGACGCCGCCATGGCTGCCGCCATCGACGCCGTCGTTGCCGTCTGATGGACGCCCCCGCTTCCGGCACCGCTGCCGCCCACGAACTCTCCCGCCTGCTCGACATCATGTCCCGCCTGCGTGATCCCGTCTCCGGCTGTCCGTGGGACCGCGAGCAGGATTTCGCCTCCATCGCCCCATACACGATCGAGGAAGCCTACGAGGTGGCTGACGCCATCGCCCGGAACGACATGGTCGACCTCCCCGACGAGTTGGGCGACCTCCTGTTCCAGGTCGTCTACCACGCACGCATGGCCGAAGAGGCTGGCCACTTCGACTTTGCCGCTGTCGCGCGGGCCATCGCCGACAAGATGATCCGCCGCCATCCCCACGTGTTCGGCGACGGTGAAACCACGCCCGGCTGGGAGGCGCACAAGCAGCGGGAGCGTGCCGGGCGGCGGCGGGCCGGGACGCTGGAAGGCATTCCGGCGGCTCTACCGGCGCTGACAGCGGCGCTGAAGATCACGAGCCGAGCTGGCCGGGTCGGTTTCGACTGGCCCGATGCCGAGTGCGTGCTCCAGAAGCTCGAGGAGGAGATCGCCGAGGTCCGCGCTGAACTCGCGGGCAACGACTCGGCCCGCTTGACCGATGAGGTCGGTGACATCTTGTTCGTCGTCGCCAATCTCGCCCGCAAGCTGGGCCTGGATCCGGAGACCTGCTTGCGCGGCGCCAACGCCAAATTCAGCCGCCGCTTCGAGGCGGTTGAGCGCCAGGTGGCCGCCGACGGCCTCACACTGGCCGACGCCGGTCTCGACCGGATGGAAGAAGCGTGGCGGTCCATCAAAAGGGCTGAGCGCGACCCGGCATGATCGGCGCCATCACCACCCTCCTCGTCTGCCAACTCGTGGGCGAACTGATGTCCCGCGGCCTTCACCTGCCGGTCCCGGGGCCCGTCCTCGGCATGATCATCCTCCTCGCCGGCCTGCTCGCCCGCGGACGCGACGGGGAGACGCCGCCCGCGCTCGAGCAAGCCGCGGACGCGCTCCTCGGCAATCTCGGCCTCCTCTTCGTGCCCGCAGGGGTGGGCGTGGTGCTCTACGGTCCGCTGCTCGCGCGCAACTGGGCGCCCATCGCGACCGCCGTGCTGCTTGGCACGGTTCTGGCCATCGGCTTCACCGGATGGCTCGCCCAAAAGCTGCTGGCGCGCTTCGGATGAAGGGCGAGCTCGCCGAGATCTGGGTCTATCTTGCGCGCGAACCGCTGGCTGCCCTGACGGCGACACTGCTGGCCTGGATGGCGGGCCTCACCGTGCAGCGGTGGGCCCGGCGGCATCCGGTCGCCAACCCGGTCCTCATCGCCGTATCCCTGTTGGCAGGCGGCTTGCTGCTCTCCGGCGTCGACTACCGGTCGTATTTCGCCGGCGCCCAATTCGTGCACTTTCTGCTCGGCCCGGCCACGGTCGCGCTCGCGGTGCCGCTCTACCGCCAGTGGCGCGTCGTGCGGCACTCCTTCCTCGCCATCGTCACCTCCATCGCGATCGGGGGCCTGTTCTCCGCCGCGTCCGGGGTCGCGCTCGCGATGCTGTTGGGCGCAGGGCCCGAGATCACCGCCTCGCTCGCCCCGAAATCCGTGACCACCCCCGTCGCGATGGGGGTTGCCGAGCGCCTCGGCGGCCTGCCGTCCCTCACAGCCGCCGTGGTCATCTGCTCCGGCATCGTCGGCGCGTCGCTCGGCCCCATGATGCTGACGCTCTGCCGCGTGACGGACTGGCGCGCCCGCGGCCTTGCGATCGGGACCGTGTCCCACGGGATCGGCACCGCCCGTGCCCTCTCGGTCAACCCGACGGCCGGCGCCTTCAGCGGCCTGGCAATGGGCTTGAACGCGCTCGCCACCGCCCTCCTGCTACCGCTGCTCTGGCATCTCGTGCTGGGCTAGCGGTGGCCCCCGCCACCCGCGGCGAAAGCGGCTTTCTGGTCTGGGCTGGCCTCGCGTTGGTGCAGCGCCTGCCACTCCTTGTAGGGCATTCCGTAGACGATCTCGCGCGCTTCCGGATCGGTGATCGTCACCCCGCGCTCTGCGGCGCCCTCGCGATACCAACGGGACAGGCAGTTCCGGCAGAACCCGGCGAGGTTCATCAGGTCGATGTTCTGCACATCGCTCCGCTCGCGCAGATGCTCCACCAGCCGGCGGTAGGCTGCGGCTTCCAACTCGGTGCGGGTCTGATCGTCGATGTCGGGCATGAACGTTCTCCTTCGCGCGCAAGATTGGCCGTCCCCGCCCCTGGATCAACCGGGCAAGCCTCCGCATAGTGCGCGCATGAGTTGGACGGACCACAACGCCCGCGCCGCCTTGCGCGCCATGTTCAGCTCCGGCATCGCCAGCGCCGATCCGCTGCAAGTTCTGGCCCGGCACTTGCCATCTCCCCCGCCCGGCCGCGTGGTTGTCGTGGGCGCCGGAAAGTCGGCGGCCTTGATGGCCGCGGCCGTCGAGGCAGCCTGGGCGGACGTGCCGCTCTCGGGCGTGGTGGTCACCCGCTACGACCACGCGATTGCCACGCAGAGGATCGAGGTCATCGAAGCCTCGCATCCGGTGCCGGACGACAATAGCGAGAGGGGCGCGCGCCGGGTCATGGAGGCGGTGCAGGGGCTCGGCGCGGATGATCTCGTCCTCGTGCTCATGTCCGGCGGCGCTTCTGCGCTCATCGAGCTGCCGGCGGACGGCCTGACCCTTGCGGACATCAAGCAGGTCAACCGCTCCCTGCTCGCCTGCGGGGCACCGATCGAGGAGATGAATGCCGTCCGCAAGCATCTGAGCGCAATCAAGGGCGGCCGCCTTGCTGCCGCGGCAGCGCCGGCCCGCGTGGTGACCTTGGCCATCAGCGACGTGCCCGGCGACGACCCGGCCACGATCGGTAGCGGCCCCACGCTCCCCGATGCCAGCACCTGGCACGACGTCCGCGCCATCGCCTCCCGCTACGGCCTGTCGCTCCCCCGGCAAGACGGCCCCGAAACACCCAAGCCGGGCGAGTTGGCTCCCGAGGTCCACCTGATCGCCACACCCTCGATTGCCCTCGAGGCCGCGGCCGCCACGGCCCGCGCCCACGGTCTCGCGCCGCTCATCCTGGGCGACGCGCTCGAGGGAGAAAGCCGCGAGATGGGCGTCGTCATGGCCGGCATTGCGCGCAGCGTCCGCCATGGCCATCCCCTGCCCGCCCCCTGCGTCCTCCTGTCCGGCGGCGAAGGAACTGTCTCAATCGGCACGGGAGCCTACGGACGCGGCGGCCGCAACACCGAGTTCCTGCTATCCCTCGCCGTTGCCCTCCGCGGCGCGCCAGGGATCTGGGCCCTCGCTGGCGATACCGACGGGATTGACGGCACGGAGGACGCTGCCGGGGCCGTGATCGCCCCCGATACGCTGGCGCGGGCCCGCGCGGCCGGGCTCGACCCGCTGGCCACGCTGCTGGGCCATGACAGCTACACGCTGTTCGACGCGATCGGCGACCTCGTCAAGACCGGCCCGACGCTCACGAACGTCAACGATTTCCGTGCAATCCTGGTCGCGTAACACCACTTGCGATCGCCTGAGAGGACATTCCCACCGATGGCAACACGGGTGAAATTCCGCCGCCGCCGCCGCACCAAAATCGTCGCCACCGTCGGCCCGGCCAGCGCCACGCCCGAAATGCTGGCCCGGTTGTTCCACGGGGGCGTCGACGTGTTCCGCCTCAACTTCAGCCATGGCGCGCACGAGGACCACCTCGCCCGCATTACAGCCATCCGCGCGCTCGAGCGCAGCGTCGGCCGGCCGATCGGCATCCTCGCCGACGTGCAGGGCCCGAAACTGCGCGTCGGCAAGTTCGGCGGCGGCCGGGTCACGTTGCAGGCCGGCCAGCCGTTCCGGCTCGACCTTTCGCCGGTGCCGGGCGATCGCACGCGCGTGCAGCTGCCGCATCCCGAAATCATCTCGGCCGCCGGGATCGGCACGAACCTGCTGGTCGACGACGGCAAGATGCGGCTGCGGGTGACGCGGGTGCGCGAGGATCACCTCGAGTGCGAGGTCGTCACCGGCGGCCCGGTGTCGGATCGCAAGGGCGTCAACGTGCCCGACGTCGCGCTGCCGATCCCGGCGCTGACGGCGAAGGACCGGATCGACCTCGACTTCGCGCTCGAGCACGGCGTCGACTATATCGGCCTGAGCTTCGTGCAGCGCGCGGAGGACGTCGCCGAAGCCAAGGCGATCGCCGCCGGCCGGGCCTGGATCATGACCAAGCTCGAGAAGCCGCAGGCGCTCGATAACCTGGACGCCATCCTGGACTTGTCGGACGCCGTCATGGTCGCTCGCGGCGATCTCGGCGTAGAGCTGCCCCCGGAAGAGGTCCCGTTGGCACAGAAGCGCATCATCCGCGCGGCCCGGCTTCGCGGCATCCCATGCGTCGTGGCGACCCAGATGCTGGAGAGCATGATCAACGCCCCGGCGCCGACCCGGGCCGAAGCCTCCGACGTCGCCACCGCCGTGTTCGACGGCGCCGACGCCGTCATGCTCAGTGCCGAAACGGCCGCCGGCCAATATCCGTACGAAGCCGTCAATATGATGGACCGCATCGTCGAGCGCGTGGAGCGCGACCCCGATTGGCGGTCGGCCATCGAGCGCAGCCGGCCGCCGCCGGAGCATCTTTCGGCCAGCGCCATCGCCGCCGCCGCCCGACAGATCGCCCATACGATCGACGCCGCCTGCATCGCCGCGCACACCGCCGGCGGCAGCACCGCGATCCGCATCGCCCGCGAGCGGCCCGACTGCCCGGTGCTCGCCATCACGAGCCAAGTGGAGACGGCCCGGCGGCTTGCCGTCGTGTGGGGCGTCCACGCGACAATCGGGGCCGAGGTGCACAGCATGACCGAGGCCGTCGCCCGCGCCACTCGACTCGCCCATTCCGAAGGCTTTGCCGACCTCGGCGAGGAGGTCGTCGTGACCGCGGGCGTGCCATTCGGACAGCCCGGAACCACCAACGCCCTCCGCGTCGCCCGCGCACGATAGTACTGCCGTGAAACCGCCTTACATTTCCAGCATTACAGTAAGGGAATGGCCTGCAGCCGGCCGTTTTTGCCCACTTGGCTGCTGGAGAACTCGACGATGAAGCTTATTCTGTCCGCCGCCGCCCTGACCCTCGCCCTCGCCGGCGTCACCGCACCCGAGGCTAGCGCCAAAGGCTGCATCAAGGGCGCGCTGGTCGGCGGCATCGCCGGTCACATGGCGGGCCATGGGGTCGCCGGCGCCGCCGCTGGCTGCGCGGTCGGTCACCACTATGCCAACAAGAGGTCGACGCAAAACAGCAATGCGTACGACAACAACAACAACACCAACAGCGGCGCCTACAGCCGCTAGGTTGGAGCGGCGGCGAGTTCCCGCTTCGCCGCCGCGATCGCCTTGCGCTGCCGGGAGGCCAAGGCCCGGTCTGGCCCTACGATCCCGTTGATGAACCGGTGCATTCGCCGGATCTCATCGAGATGGCCGGCAGTGTCGGTCCGGGCCGTTATTCCGCCCGGGTGCCGTCTATGGCTGTTGAGCGGCGCCGCCACGTAAGCGACGGAACCGCCGGTCGCGACCGCCTCCGCATAGAGGCGCCAGTCGAGCGCCAGGCGGAACGATGCCGCCCTCTCCCCGGCTCGCGCCAAAGCGCCCCGCAGCGCATCCCGCCGCCACACCACGGCGCTTGCGTTCAGAACCAGGTTGCGCGCGCCCAGACACTCCCGCAGGAACGCGTCAGCGCCGATCGCGCCGCTTTGCGCCAGCAATGTCGTCCCGCTCTCCCGGTAATAGGCCTGGTGATCGCTCCAAAGCGTCGACCCGGCCGCGTCGATCGCTCGGCTGTCGGCGAACGCGAACGCCGCGCCCGGCGCCGCCCGTAGCGCGCCGCACAACTGCTCAAGCAGCCCGGGCTCGGCCAGATCGTCGGCCTCGGCAATCCAGACGAACTCGCCCCGCGCCCGATGCGCCACGCGCCGCCACTGCCCAAGAAGACCGACGCTGCCCTCCGCCTTCACCCACTCCACGGTGCTGCCCGCCTCCCGCGCGACGCCTTGCACGACGGCTTCACTGCCGTCCGACGACCCGTCATCGAGCACGACGATCTCGAGAGGCGGCACCGTTTGTGCGAACACCGAGTGTAGCCGCGCCGGCAGGTGCGCCGCGTAGTCGAGGGTGGGCACCATGACCGACACGGCGGGCCGAGCGGGCGCCGCAAGGTCCAGCAACGCATCGACATAGGCGGCGAATGGAAACCGCTGCCGCGCGACCCGGGCCAACCGCGCACGCTGCTCCGGCCCGGTCTGCAGCGCCGCAACGCGCAGCTGCCGCACCATGGCCGCCCCATCCCCGAGCGGCACGGCGGTGCCCGCGCCATGTTCGCGCAACAGGTCCGGCACGCCTCCCACGTCCTCGAAAGCGATCGTGGGCACGCCGGCCGACATCGCCTCGAGCACGACGCTCGGGTAGGGATCCTCCCGCGACGTCAGCAGATGCACGTCGGCCGCCGCCAGCCACTCCGCCCCATCGGCCTGGAACGGCAAGCGGTGGAACGTGCCCGTCGCGGCGGCGGCGGCCATTTCGGCGCCGAGATAAGCCGAGATGACCGGGTCGAGATCGCCGACCCACAGGAGATGGATCGACGGATCCGCCGCGTGCGCCAGCCGCCAGACCTGCAGGAACAGGTCGAACCCCTTGCGCAGGTCGGCATAGCCCAACCCGACCGCAAACGTGGCGCCTTCGGGCAACCGCAGCCGGGCGCGCCGCTCCGCCGCGCCGGTGCGTTCAACGGGCCGGTAGAGCCCCTGCGGCAGCAGAACGGTCCGCTCCGGCGCCAGCGCGATCAGCTCGTGGTATCGGTCCCGCACGAACGCGGCGGCGAATACGGTGTGCCGCGCCGCCGCCACACCGGCACTGCCTGCCGCGATTAGTTGCCGCTCGCGCAGCAGCCGCGGCATCTCGTGCAGCAGCAGCGTGCAGGCGATGCCACTCTTGGCCAGCGCGGCGCAGGCGTGGCCGGACGCCGAGGTGTTGACGATCGCCGAACGATATCCGCTCGCCGCCAGCGAAGCCGCGTACCGGGCCAACTCGTCCGCGCCCGCGAACAGCGTCGTCGGCGCGACAGACCGGTAGTCCGTTTCCAACGGCCCGCCGCCGAGCAGCAGAAAGCTGACGGCCACCCCACGCTGCACCATCGCCCGTCCGATATGCAGCAGCAGCAATTGCGATCCGGCCGTGAACGCATCGTGCCCGACCAGCAACAACCGCTGCCCCGGCGATCGCCCCACCGTTTCGCTCACGGCGCGCGCCGTCGCGTTGAGGAACGCCGCCCCGAAATGCACGTCCGGCTCGAGGTAAGCGCCTTCCGCCCACTCGTTCCACGCATTGATGCAGACCAGCGCCTCGCCGCCCACCTTCTGGCAGGCCGCCGTGTCGATTAGCCGCGCAAGCCAGGCCTGGTAGGCGGCCGGCGTCGCGCCGTGGATCGTCATGCCCCGGCCCTGACGCCGCGCATCGTTGTCCCAGCCCGGCAGCGCCGTGCGGATCAGCGGATACGGTTGCCGCGTCAGATCGGACGCGCTGGCGACGACGTCGTAGTCGAACACGCGGGCGTCGGCGGCGAAATCCAGCATGCGCAAGCTGCCGTTCAACTGCGGCAGGTGCTCGGTGATCTTGTGCGGCGGAAACTCGACGGCCGCGTCCATGCCGTAGTCGCGCGGATCCCGCTCGCCGAAGCTCTGCGCCATGATGAACAGCGGCGCGTGCCCGACCGCGGCAAACCGGCGGCGCCACCGCTCCACCGAGGCGGCCCCGCCCGGAATGAGCCCGGCCCGGTACACCATCAGCACCGGCCGTCCCTCGAGCCTGATGTAGCGCGGATCGTCGAAATGCCGCGCGAACGTCTCGACTAGGGCCGGCTCGTCCTCGTCGCGATAATCTTGCGAGAGCAGCACCTCCTGCTCCGAGCCGTCCCACCGCCGGGTCCAATTCTCGTTGGCCCACATCAGGCAAAACGGCATGTCGAGCTTGCGATCGGCGAGGAACGCCTCCAGCGGACTCTCGAGCAATCGCTTGCCGTTGAACCAGTAGAAATAAAAGATGAAGCCATGGATGCCGGCGCCCTGGGCCATCGCGATCTGATCGGCGAGCACTGACGTCCCCTGCAGCCGATAGTGGCCGAGGTCGCGCGGGATGCGGGGCTGGTAGTGGCCGACGAAGCGAGGCACGCCGCGGGCGACGTTGGTCCATTCGGTGAACCCTGTTCCCCACCAGCGATCGTTCTCCGGCACCGGATGAAACTGCGGCAGGTAGAACGCCAGCAGCTTAGCCTTGAGCGGCGCCGCCTTCTCGCGCGGCGCATAGGTTTCGAAGAGAGGCCCGGGCTGGGTATTGAGCCTGATCTGCTGCGGGAGGCTGGCCTGCTCGGCCGATTGCGTCGCGTAGATGCCGGGCTCGTGCCGGTGCCGGCGGTAGTGCACGAGCGGATTTGCGTGCGGCAGGGCGGCGAGATAACGGGCGCGGTAATACCGCACGTCGAGCGCCGTCGACGGCTCGCGGCCTTCGGCAGCGCCGATAACGAGGTAATGCTCGAACGGGTCCATGCCGGCGTCGGCCACGTCGGGCGACTGGCTGAGGTAATGCACCGGATCGAACTCCGGCACCGGGCTGACCCATCCCGCGAGCCGGTGCCGCAGAAAGTGTGCGAGGCAACACTCGCCGTCGGGCACGCCATACCTCGCCCGGTACCACTCGGGCTCGAAATGCTCGATCGGCCGGCGTCCCTCCGCCTCGCCATACTCATAATAGTGCAGCAACGGGTCCAGCCCGGCCGAGGCAACGTCCCGGTTGTAGCGGAGATACCATCCCGTATCGAAATACGCGTTCGGCAAGCGGTGCTCGCGCCACCCGTAGCGGTGGAAATGGACCAGCGGGTCGACCCCGGCGGCGTGGAGGTCCGGGTTTCGCCGGTCGAACCATTCCACGTCGAACA
>JAVVHH010000137.1:0-9929 GCA_032249615.1 Acetobacteraceae bacterium | reverse complement strand
ATCGCGAGCTGGCCGCCCAAGCCATCCACCTCAGCCGCGAGAGCGGAAACGGCGGTCACTCGGCCAGAACAGCTGACTGTGCTCGCCTGGGCGATGCGGCCCGGTGCAGCCCGGAGCCGATCTACAACCTTCAGTTGCTGCATTTATGCGGGTTGACCTTTCATCTGCCCGGCAATCTCGTGCGAAAACACAAATAAACCGTTAAGAACTAATCTTGAGACGCAAAACGGCTCTTTTTAGGTGGACAAACACACGCACAGGTTGCACACTTCATCAACACTTCGCTATGGAGTTCAACAAATGCGTGTTCTCATGATCGAGGATGACGTGCTCTCAAACAGAGCGCTCGTCCAGGCGCTCCGCGATGCCGGTGCCGTTGTCGAACAGGTCGATAGCGGGGAGGATGCGCTCGATATGGTGAAGCATTACGATTTCGATATCGTGATGGTTGAGTTGTCGCTCATAGATATGGAGGGCTACGAGGTAGTCCGCCGGATGCGCGCGGCCCGCATGAACACACCCGTGTTGGTCTTATCCCCCTTCGTGCGTCCTCAGGCGCGGGTCAAAGCCTTCGCCATTGGAGCCGACGATTTCATCACGAAGCCCTACGACATTTCGGAATGCGTCGCCCGCATGCAGGCGGTGGTTCGCCGCAGCAAAGGTTTCAGCCAGTCCGTGCTTCAGGTCGGCGAACTCGAGTTGAGCCTCGAAAGCCGCAGCGTATCGATTGCCGGGCAGCCGGTGCACTTGACGGGCAAGGAGTATGCGATCCTCGAGCTGCTGGTTCTGCGCAAAGGCATGGTGCTGACTAAAGAGGTGTTCTTGAACCACCTGTATGGCGGTATGGACGAGCCTGAGGTGAAGATCATTGACGTTTTCATCTGCAAGCTCCGCAAGAAACTTGCCGATGCAGGCGCCCGGAACGTGATTGGGACGGTCTGGGGTCGTGGTTATACGGTTCGCGACCCGGCACCGGTTCCCGCAACCATTCGGACGGATGCTTCACGCGCTGCGTCCGCCCTCAGCCGGGTCGCAGCCTGAACATTCGTCGGCGTCGGAGCAGTTCGCCCTAGACGGTGAACTGCTCCGCAATGATGCGCTCGGAGAGGCCCTGGCCAGGATCGAATAAGACGGTCGTCACCACACTCCGGTCTTCCTGAACCGACACGGATACGACATCTCGCACCTCGGTAAAGTCGGCCACCGCGGCAACCGGCCGCTTCTCGCGCTCCAATACATCGAAGACCACCGATGCCGTGCTCGGCAGCAAGGCGCCTCGCCAACGACGCGGCCGAAACGCACTGATCGGCGTAAGCGGAAGGAGGTTGGCCGAGAGCGGGACGATCGGTCCATGGGCCGAGAGGTTGTAGGCCGTGGAGCCTGCAGGGGTGGATACGAGAATACCGTCGCAAACCAATTCGGTCAGACGCACGCGGCCGTCGATCACGATGCGGACCTTGGCCGCCTGTCGCAGCTGCCGGAGCAGCGACACTTCGTTCAGTGCCAACGCCTCTTCGACGGCTCCGGACGCTGTTTCGGCGAGCATCCGCAATGGGTGCAGGATCGCCCCTTGCGCATTGCTGAGCCGCTCGCCCAAGGCATCTTCGGCATAAGCGTTCATCAGGAAGCCTACGGAGCCGCAATTCATTCCGTAGACCGGAGTGGCCAGCTCCAGATCGAGAAGCTGATGCAGGGTCTCGAGGAGAAAGCCGTCCCCTCCAAGGCAGACGATGACCTCCGCCTCCTCGAACGTCACGGTGCCGTAGCGGCCCACTAGCCGTTGCTCGCTCTGTCTAGCAAGCAACGTCGGTGCGGCGGCAAAGGCGATACGTGTCGGAGTCCGTGTCAGGAACGGCTGCGCCACCGTGACAACCGGGCCCGGGGTGAGACCCTCAAACAACGCCGCAGCTTCCCGGAAGCGGCCTGTTCACAGCCGTGGTTCCGTTCGAGCCGGACGGCTAGGCGTGCGGCGAGTGGGTTGGAGCGGGGCCGGAGGGATTGGCGGGCGCCGGCGCCCGCCTCTTGACCGATATTCCATCTCCCGATCGTCCTCGACCGGCGACTCCGGCATACGGAGCGCGAGACTGCGGATTTCCGCCTGTATCTCGTCCAGCCGAGCCTCGATCGCCTCCAACCGCGCCTTCACGCCGAAAACACTGAATGGCATCAGCGCGAACATGAGGGCGACGAACAGCAGTGCGAGGAGAATGGCCAAATGGACCCACCAGGGAGCCCAGTCTGGCAAAGGCAGAGGGGAGGTCATCTCCATCCCAGCCTACCGCACCGCGCGACTGTGCGAAACGGGGCTTGATCGCCGCGTCGCACCCTGGGTAAGCGATCACCATGCTGCTCCTCGTCCCCGGCCCGGTCACTACTCACGCGTCCGTCCGCGCTGCAGCAGCGCAGGATTACGCGCCTTGGGACAATACGTTCCGCAATCTGGTCGCGCGGCTGTGCGAGCGGGTGCTGCACATCGCGGGCGGCCGGTCCGGCGAGCACGCCGCGCTTGTCTTGCAGGGTTGCGGGCATTTTGCACTGGAGGCGAGTTGCCGCACGTTCGTCATCAACGGCGGGCGCCTCCTCATTCCCAAGACCGGCCAGTATGCCGACCGGTTCGAACGCTTGGCCACGGAGACCGGCCGGAGCGCCGTACCGCTGCTCGTCCAAGCGGACCGCCGGGTCGATCCCGACAGACTGGACGCCGCACTGGCGGCGGACCCCACCATTTCGCATGTCGCCCTCGTTTATAGCGAGACGGCCACCGGAATCGTGCACGACGTCCCGGTGCTGGCCGAGATCGCGGGGCGGCACGGGCGCCGGGTCATCATCGATGCCGTGTCGGCCTTCGGGGCAATGCCGCTCGAGCTGGCCGCACTACCGATGGTCGATGCCGTGGTGTTCACCACCAACAAATGCCTCGAGGGCCTGCCGGGCGCGTCATTCACCGTCGCCCGGGCCGATCGTCTGCTCGCCTCCGCCGGTCAGGCGCGAAGCTGGTCCTTCGATCTGTCCGACATCTATACCCACTATCAACGGGCGCCCGGCGCGCATCGCTTCACCCCAGCCGCCGGCGTCTTGGCTGCGTTCGATGTGGCGCTTAACCTGTTCGATGCCGAGGGCGGTCAGCCGGCCCGGCTACATCGCTACACCGACAATATGCGCGCCCTCTACGCAGGGCTCGAGGAGATCGGCTTGAGCCCGTCGTTGCCGCTCTCGACCCAGGGCCCCATCGTTCTCAACGTCGATGCACCGGCCGATCCGCGTTGGGACCTACAAGCCTTTGTCGAAGGCTTGAAGCATCGGGGCTTCCTGATCAGCAATTTCTACAACACACCCCAACCCAGCTTCCGGCTGGGATGCATCGGCGCGATCACGCCGGAAGACATGCGCCTAGCCGTCCGAGCGATCGACAAAACGCTGGGCGAACTCGATATCAGGGTGCGTGCGCCGCTACTTGGCCAAGCGGATGGGCGAGTCTCCAACCGGGCCGCCGACCTTGCGGTTCGGTAGCGGGGCGTCCTCGTAATTACCCGTCGAGGCCGACGGAGTGACGGTGGCCGACGACTTCACACGCGGCGCGGGCGGCTCCTCAGGCGCGACGCAGCCTGCCGCGAGTGCAACGAGGCAAAAGCAAAACGCATATCTCATGGTAATCGCCATAACCCGCCCATTCCGTGCTCAATGTCGGAAAGGCCCGAGACCAAACCATTGGACGGTTTCGCGCCAGCTTGCCCGGCGCGAAACCCAACCTCTTTGAACGGACGACGACGGGCTTAGCGCGTGCCCTGCGCCCGGGTCAGCGACTGCTCGTTCAACTGGTCAGCCGAGCGGTCGGCATTGGTTACGCCGGCGCTACCGGTGTGACCAGTCGTCTTGTGTGACACGGAGTGCATGCGCGAGTGCATGGTCTTGTGCGTCTTGGCGTGTGGCGCCGCCTGGGCGGAAACAGCCGAGAACGCAACGGCGAGGGTAATGGCGACGATTTTCATAGCGGACATGTTACGCATCCAGAGGTGAGAGACTCGGTCATCCCGAGTATCTGCTTTATCGCCAGCCCTCGCTGTTTTCGCAATGTTCGTCTTGCGTCAGAACTGTGGCAGATGAATTTCCTACGTTGATGTGACTATACCGTCGCGTCGGTCTGCCGCGACCAATGCGGGATCGCGCTCCTCGGCCGCCCCCATCCCGCCGCCCCCTGGCAGTTCGAGCAGCAGCCGGTCGCCTGCCGGGATGACCTGGTAGCCCTTGGTCCGCAGCTGTCCGCCGCTGACCAGCCTCACTACCCCAGGCGCACCGTCTCCGCCGCCATCTCGGCCGCGGGGCGCGTGCGCGACGCGGTCGAAGATCGCGTTGCAGGCGAATTCCGCGTCGCCCTTGGCCCCGATCTCCATGATCTGCCCCAACCCGCCGCGCATCCGGCCGGGGCCGCCGCTATCCGGCCGCAGCTCCTTGCGCCAGAACACGACAGGCGCGACGTTCTCCGTGGCTTCTACTGGCATCGTCCGAACGCCGGAGGGGAACGCCGTGCCGTCGAGTCCGTCCTGATCAGGCCGCGCTCCCGTGCCGCCCGAGTTGAAGGTGATCACCTCGAAGCTGGGCAGCGGCGAGTTCTGCCCGGAGACGATCGCGCCACCCCGCAACGGTGGATTCCAAAGGCACGAGGAGCCCTCCGCCGTGACCCGGTCCGGCACCGCCTGATGCAGGCAACTCATCATCAGATCTGGCAACAATTGCCCGACGACGTGGCGCACAGAGACCGGGCTCGGCCGCGGTGCGTTGAGAATGGTGCCTTCCGGGATCACCATTCGAAACGGCGCCAGACTGGCGGTATTGTTCGGGATCTCCGGAGCGACGACGCACTTGATGCCAAAACTCGCGTACGCTCGCGTGTAGGCCGCCGGCACGTTGATCCCGCGCCCCGAAAGCCCGGAGGTTCCGTCGAAATCGACCGAGATCGCGTCGGCCGCGATCGTCATCGCGGCGGCGAGCCGAACCGGCGCCTCATAGCCATCCGACCAGATCTCCGCCGTGAACCGGCCCGGCGGCAGGGCAGCGATCTGCGCCAGCGTTGCCCGGCGGCTGCTCTCGAAGATATGCGTGGCGAGCGAGTCGATCTCGTCGAGCCGGAATTCCTCGAGCATGCCGACAAGCCGCCGTGCCCCAGCCTCGTTACAAGCGCAAAGCGAATACACGTCGCCTTCCAGCTCGACGGGCAGCCGGGTGCCAGCCCGAAGGAAATCGAAGAAGGTCTGGTTCGGCCGGCCCCCTTCGAAACACTTGACGATCGGTATGTAGAGCCCCTCCTCGAAGACAGAGCGTCCTTCCGGACCCATGCCGAGCCCCCCGACATCGATCACGTGAGCGGTGTTGGCGAACAACGCGACGAGGCGGCCGCGGTGGAAGGCCGGCGTCACCACGGTCAGGTCGTGCAGGTGGCCGGTGCCGAGCCAGGGGTCGTTGGTGATCAGGTGGTCGCCGTCCCGCAGCGTGTCGGCCGGAAACTTGCGCAGGAAATGGCCCACACTCTCCATCATCGAGTTCACATGCCCCGGCGTGCCCGTCACGGCTTGCGCCAGCATGCGTCCTTGCAGGTCGAAGATGCCGGCCGAGAGATCGCCCGCCTCGCGCACCGTCGTGCTGAACGCAGTGCGGATCATCGTCTGGGCCTGTTCCTCCACCACCGCGATCAGCCGGTTCCACATCACCTGCCGCTGGATGTCGGCCAACGCACTCATGCTGAAGTCCTCCGGAGGTCCAGATAGCCTCGTTCATCGACCGTGGCGGACCAGCCTGGCCCGACCAGCGTGCTGGTCTCGTCCTCTGCCACGATGGCCGGTCCGGCAATCCGTTGTCCGGCGGCGAGGTTCCCGCGCTGATGCACGGCCCACTCGCTCTCCTCGCCCGTTGCCGTATCGCGGACAATTTGCCGGCCCGGTGCCGCCCCGGGTTGCGCCCCGGCTCCGCCGCGCGGCGTCCCGGCCGGTCCCGCCTGCGGCAGGGTCGTCACCGTCACGGCGTAGCTCATCACCTCGACGTCCGAGCCCGGCACCGGGCGGTCGTAAAAGCGCGCGTAGGCGGCGTCGAATTCCTGCCGAAGCGCCGGCACGTCGCTCTCGTCCAGGGCGCGCTCCGGCAGCGTGACCGGGATCTCGTGCCCCTGACCCACGTAACGCATGAAGGCGAGGCGGCTTTGCCGCGTGGGCGCACCGAAGCTGCCGCCCGCCACCACCGTGTCCGCTTCCTTCACCATGTCGTCCAGCAGCGCGTTGACGGCCCTGACGTCGAATCCCCCGAGCCGGCCGTAGCGGCTGCGCACGACCTCGTAGCCGACCGGCGCCCGCAAGAAGCCGATCGCGCTGCCGACGCCGGCGCCGATCGGCACCAGCACGCGGTCGATGCCCACCTTTTCCGCCACCCGGTAGCCATGCACCGGCCCGCCGCCCCCGAACGCGATCAAGGTTCGGCCGCCATACGACTTGCCGCTCTCGATCGCGTGGACCCGGGCGGCATTGGCCATGTTCTCGTCCACTATCTCGATGATTCCGAGCGCTGCCATGGTCGGTTCGAGCCCCAACCGCTCGCCGACGGCGGCCTGCGTCGCCGTGATTGCCGGGTCGGGGTGCAGGGGCAGCGCGCCGCCGGCGAAACGCGCCGGGTCGTAGCGGCCCAGCAGCAGGTTGGCGTCAGTGACCGTGGCCGCGTGCCCGCCGCGTCCGTAGCAGGCGGGCCCTGGGTCGGCTCCCGCGCTCTCCGGTCCGACGGCGACGCGCCCGAGCGCGTCCACGCCGGCGATGCTGCCGCCGCCCGCCCCGATCTCCACCATCTCGATCACCGGGATCCGCAGCGGCAGGCCGGAGCCCTTCTTGAACCGGCCGACCCGCGCCACCTCGAAGCTGCGCGAAGCCTGTGGCCTGTAGTGCTCGATCAGGCAGATCTTGGCCGTGGTCCCGCCCATGTCGAAGCTGAGGACCTGCTCCAAGCCGCACTGCCGGGCGATGTCGGCTGCAAAGATCGCGCCGCCTGCCGGGCCGCTCTCGACGAGCCGGATCGGGAAGCGGCAGGCGGTTTCGATCGTGGTGAGGCCGCCTCCGGATAGCATCAGGTAAATCGGCGCGCGCAATCCCATCGCGTGGAGCCCCGCTTCCAGCCGCCGCAGGTAGCCGGCGATGAGCGGCTGCACGTACGCGTTGGCGGCCGCCGTGCTGAACCGCTCCCACTCGCGCATCTCGGGCGACACCTCGGAGGAAAGCGAGATCGGCACGCCGGGCAGGGCGGTCTCGAGCAGGCTGCGAACTCGCCGCTCGTGCGCTGGATTGACGTAGCTGTGCAGGAAGCCGACCGCGATGCTGCCCACGCCTTCCTGTTGCAGGGTCGGCACGAGGTCGAGCACCGCGCCCTCGTCCAGCGCAAGCAGCACCTGTCCCTCGTTGTCGAGCCGCTCCGGCACCGGTAGCCGCAGATAGCGCGGCACCAGGGGCTTCGGCAGCTGGATGTTGAGGTCGTACTGGTCGTAACGACTCTCGTTCCCCAGCGCGAGGACGTCGCGAAACCCCTGCGTCGTGATTAGCGCCGTCACCGCGCCCTTGCGCTCGATGATCGCGTTGGTCGCCAGGGTGGTGCCGTGCACCAGGAGTCCGATGTCGCCGGGAGTCAAGCCCGCCAGCTGCAGGATGCTGGCAACCCCTTCGAGAACGCCGCGCTCGGGCTGCGCCGGCGTCGTGAGCACCTTGGCGGTGACCCGGTCGCTGCCGCGCTCGAGCGCCAGGTCCGTGAACGTGCCCCCGATGTCGACCGCTAAACGAACGTGCTGCATCGCATCAACCTGCCGACCCTTCCGCCGGCCCGCAACCCCGGCCATCATTGCCACAAACAGTCTGGAGGAACCTGTCTATGGCCAAGCCGATCCTGCTCGTGACCCGGCGCTTGCCGCCGGCCATCGAGTCGCGCGCCCAACAATCGTTCGAGGCGCGGCTCAGCGAAACCGATGCGCGGGTGACCGGGGCGGACATCCTGGCCCGCGCGGAAGGCGCGGCCGCGATCCTCTGCTGCCCTGCTGAGAAGCTCGATGCCGAGACGATCGCGCACTTGCCGGAGAGCGTGAAGGTGATCGGCACGTTCAGCGTCGGTTTCGACCATATCGACATGGGCGCGGCGCGCGCCCGCGGCATCCCGGTGGTCAACACGCCAGACGTTCTCAGCGTCGCCACGGCCGAATGCGCCATGCTGCTTATCCTGGCCGCAGCCCGGCGGGCAGGGGAGGGAGAGCGCCACGTCCGGACCCGGCAGTGGGACGGCTGGGCGCCGACGCAGCTCATGGGGACGCTCGTGTCCGGCCGCCGCCTGGGCATCTTCGGCATGGGTCGCATCGGGCGCGAACTCGCGCGCATGGCGGGCGGCTTCGGCATGCCGGTCCATTACCGCGATCAGCAACGTCTGCCACCGGAGCTCGAGCGGGGCGCCACCTTCCATGGTGACGACGACAGCTTCCTCGAGGTCTGCGAAGTCCTGTCGCTGCACGCGCCGGGCGGGGAAGGGACCCGGCACTGGCTCAATGCCGAGCGGATCGGCAAGCTGCCCAAAGGAGCGATCGTCGCCAATGCCGCCCGCGGCACGCTGATCGACGACGACGCGCTGATCGCCGCGCTCAAATCCGGCCAAGTCGCGGCGGCCGGGTTGGACGTCTACAACAACGAACCGCGCTTGACGGCCGGCTATTTCGATTTGGAGAACGTCGTGCTGCTGCCGCATCTCGGCAGCGCCACACTCGAGACGCGGGACGCCATGGGGCATCTCGTCCTTGACGGCATCGACGCTGTCCTTGCGGGCCGGACTCCCTCCAATCTGGTGTCGTAAACCGCCTACGCCGTGGTTGCGCCGTCGACGAACTCGAACTCGCCGGTCGCATCCGCGCTCCGGCGAGTCGCCTCGAGCCGGCGCAAGTCGACACGCCGTATCTTGCCGGAGATGGTCTTCGGCAAATCGGCGAATTCGATCCGCTTGATCCGCTTGTAGGGCGCCAGACGCGCCCGCAGGTGCTCGAAGATCGCCGCCGCCGTTGCCGCATTCGGCGCGTGCCCCTCGGCGAGCGCCACGAAGGCTTTGGGCAGCGCGGTTCGAACCGGGTCGGGGGAGGGGACCACGGCGGCTTCGGCGACCGCCTCGTGTTCGACCAGCACGCTTTCCAGTTCGAACGGGCTGATCCGGTAGCCGCTGGATTTGAACACGTCGTCAGCGCGGCCCACGTAGGTCAGGCTGCCGTCCGGGTTGCGCAACGCGACGTCGCCTGTCCGGTAGTCCTCCCCGCGCGGGGCCTGCAGGTCTCCGGTTTCGCCGACGTAACCCTGCATCAAGGGGGTGGGGACCGGGTCGAGCATGATCGCGATCTCACCTTCTGACGCTTCTCCGCCGTCGGGGTCGAGCAACCGGATCGTGTAACCCGGTGCCGGATGCCCCATGGACCCGGGCGAGACTTTCTGGCCCGGCATGTTGCCGATTTGCAGCGTCGTCTCGGTCTGGCCATACCCGTCCCGGATCGTCAAGCCCCAGGCCGCCTGCACCCGCTCGATCACCTCCGGGTTCAGCGGCTCGCCCGCCGAGACCGCCTCCCGTATTTGGACCGAGGCTGCTCCGAGGTCGGCCTGGACCAGCATGCGCCAAACCGTCGGTGGCGCGCAGAACGTCGTCACGCCGTGAGTCTCCAACACGCGGAACACTGCGCCCGCGTCGAAGCGCGGCTGGTTGAGGATCAAGATCGTGGCACCGGCATTCCAGGGAGCGAAGAAGCACGACCACGCATGCTTGGCCCAGCCCGGCGAGGAGATGTTCAAATGGACGTCCCCGGGTTTGACGCCGATCCAATACATCGTGCTGAGATGGCCGACGGGATAGCTCTGGTGGCTGTGCAAGACGAGCTTCGGTTTCGACGTCGT
>JAVVHH010000136.1:0-9948 GCA_032249615.1 Acetobacteraceae bacterium | reverse complement strand
TGTACATGGGTTGATCGGGGAAGCGGGTGCGGATGGCGTCGGTCCAACCAAGGGCGAGCAGCTTGGCGAAGGCGGCCCGGCTCTGCGGCTGGACCAGCGCATTGTTCGCCATCGATTTCGACGGCCGCATGTCGAACGGGGTCGGCACGACGTTGTAGTCGCCGGCGAGGATGACGGGAATGTCCTGGGCCAGCAGCATGGCGCTGTGGTCGATCAGCCGCTCGAACCAAGCCAGCTTGTAGTCGAATTTCGGGCCGGGCTGGGGGTTGCCGTTGGGCAGATAGAGGCAGCCGATCAGAACGCCGCTCACGGCGGCTTCGATGTAGCGGCTCTGCGTGTCCAGGGGGGCGCCGGGCAGGGTGCGCCGGGTCACGATCGGGAGCCGCCCGCGGGCCAGGATGGCAACCCCGTTCCAGCTGCGCTGGCCCTGCCAGACGGCCGAGTAGCCGGCTTTGCGCAGCGCGGACTCCGGGAAGCTGTCTTGCGCCGCCTTCAGCTCCTGCAGGCAGACGATGTCCGGACGCGACCGGTCGAGCCAGGCCAGCAGATTGGGCAGACGGCGGTTCACGTCGTTGACGTTGAAGGTTGCGACCGTCAGGCGGGCGGTGCTTCGAGACGGCTTTGACATCGCTGGGAGCCCACCGTAGCGTCTTCGTCAGCCTGATGCGATCGGCTGCAGAATCAGCTTCGGTGCCCATATGAGCCGCTTGTCGGTTGCCGCTAGACGCTGAAGGGTTTGGACGCATGGTCACCATCACTCGCCGGGCTGCACTGGGTGGTTCGGGCGCGCTGCTCGCTTTGTCGCGTATCGCGTCGGCGGCGGAGCAGGGGCCGATCCGCATCGGCGAGATCAACAGCTACAGCGCCGTGCCCGCGTTCACGCTGCCCTACCGCAACGGATGGCAGATGGCGGCCGATAGCATCAACGCGAGCGGCGGCGTGATGGGCCGCAAGCTCGAGATGATCTCCCGCGACGATGCGGGCAAGCCGGCGGATGCGATCCGCTTCGCCGATGAGCTGGTCAACGGTGAAAAGGTCGATCTACTGGCCGGCGGCTACCTGTCGAACATCGGCCTCGCCCTGTCGGAGTTCGCCGCCCATGCTGGCAAGCTGTACGTCGCGAGCGAGCCGCTGTCCGACGCCCTGGTCTGGCAGGACGGCAACCCGACCTGTTTCCGGCTGCGGCCGTCCACCTACATGCAGGCCGCCATGCTAATCCCCGACGCGGTCAAGCTCGGCGCCAAGCGGTGGGCGACGGTCGCGCCGAACTACGAATACGGGCAGTCCGCCGTCAAATGGTTCAAGCTCCTGCTCGCCGAGCAGCAGCCCGGCGTCTCGTTCGTCGCCGAACAGTGGCCGGCGCTGGGCAAGATCGACGCGGGCGCCACGGTGGGCGCGTTGCAGCAAGCCAAGCCGGATGCGCTGTTCAACGCGACGTTCGGGCCGGACGTCACCAATTTGGTGCGGCAGGGCAGCACGCGCGGTTTGTTCCCGGGCACGCCGACGGTCTCCTTGCTGACCGGTGAGCCGGAATATTTGGGTCCGCTCGGGGCCGACACGCCGGAAGGCTGGATCGTGACGGGCTACCCGGTCGAGCAAGACAAGCGCCCGTCCAACCAGGCTTTCGTCGAGGCATACCGCGAGCGCTTCGGCGATCTGCCGCGCATGGGATCGGTGGTTGGCCACGCCCTCATCACCTCGATCGCCGCCGGGATTGCCCGCGCGGGTGCGCTGGAAACGGGCGCGCTGGTGAAGGGTTTTGCCGGCGTTTCATTCCAAACGCCCTTCGGCCCGGTGTCTTACCGCAGCATCGATCACCAATCGACCATGGGCGGCTTCGTCGGCAAGCTGGCGGTGAAAGACGGGCGGGGTACGATGGTCGACTGGCGCTACGTCGACGGCGCCACCGTGCTGCCGTCGGACAGCTTCGTGGAGAAGCTTCGGCCCGCCCGGTAGCGCGATGTCGTTCGTTGTCCTGCAAGCGCTGACCGGGCTTGCGGGGGCCAGTTCGCTGTTCCTGCTGTCGGCGGGGCTGACGGTGATCTTCGGCGTGACGAGGGTGGTGAACTTCGCGCATGGCGGGCTCTACATGCTGGGGGCCTATGTCGGCTGGACGATTATGTCGGCCCTGCCGCCCGGCCTCGCGTTCTTCATCGCGGGTGCGGTGGTGACGGCCGCGGCCGTCGGGGTGCTCGGGGCGGCCGTTGAGATGACGTTCCTGCGCCGGATTTATCGCGCGCCGAGCCTGTTCCAACTGCTCGCCACGTTCGGCGCGCTGCTGCTGATCGAGGAATTCTGCCAACGGGTTTGGGGCGCGGAGGACCACTCCCTGACCCGGGCGCCCTGGATGCGTGGCGCCGTCCCTATCGGAGGCACCCTGTTTCCCGTTTACGACCTCGCGTTGGTCGCCGTCGGGCCGGCGGTGCTGCTGGGGCTTTGGCTGCTGTTCTCCCGGACGCGCTGGGGCACGCTGGTGCGGGCGGCGACGCAGGATCGCGAGATGGTGGGCGCGCTCGGCGTCGATCAGCGGCGTCTGTTCACGACGGTGTTCGCCCTCGGCGCGGCGCTCGCCGGGCTGGGTGGAGCGCTTGCGCTGCCGGACCGCTCGGCCAACCTGCAGATGGACCTCGGGGGGATCACGGACGCGTTCGTCGTGGTCGTGGTCGGGGGCCTCGGCAGCGTTCCCGGCGCCTACCTTGCGGCGGTGCTGATCGGCGAGATGCAGGCGTTCGGCATCGTGCTGATCCCGCAGGCGACGCTGGTGCTGGCGTTCGCGGTGATGGCGCTGGTGCTGGCGCTGCGACCGAATGGCTTGTTGGGGCGTCCGATCGAGGAAGCCCGCGTGGCGACGGCGGCGCTCATCCGCCCCAGCTCGACGGCCGGCCGCGTGGCCGCCGCCGTGGCCGTGGTCGCGGCCGTGCTGGCTCCGTTCTATGTCGGGCCGTACGGGATCGCGGTGCTCACGGAGGCGGCGATCGCGGTGCTGTTCGCGGGCAGCCTGCACGTGATGATGGGGCCCGGCGGGATGCCGAGCTTCGGCCACGCGGCGTTTTTCGCGATCGGCGCCTACGCCGCCGCGCTGACCACCCGGGCGGGCGGGCCCATGCTGCCCAGTATTGCGGGGGCGATGCTGCTCGCGTCGCTTGTGGCGGCCGCGCTCGGCTTGTTTGTCGCCCGCCTGTCGGGCGTCTATCTCGCGATGCTCACCTTGGCCTTCGCGCAGATCGTCTGGGCGGTGACGTTCCAGTGGGTCGGCCTGACCGGCGGCGATAACGGCCTGCTCAATATCTGGCCCGCTTCGTGGGCCGCCGGTCCCGCCCCCTTCTACTGGCTCGCTCTGGCGCTTTGCCTGGGCGGGATGGGGCTGCTGCGGCGGGCGCTGTTCGCCCCGTTCGGCTACGCCTTGCGCGGCGCCCGGGACTCCCAGCTACGGGCGGACGCCGTGGGTTTGTCGCCGTTTCACCTGCGCGTCGTGGCTTTCGCGTTGGCCGGGGGCGGGGCCGGGCTCGCGGGCGGTGTGTTCGCCTTCGCCAAAGGGGGCGTGTTTCCGTCGTATGCCGACATCCCGCGCTCGGTCGATGCGCTGCTAATGGTGCTGCTGGGCGGTTTGCAGACCATGGCCGGCCCGATCGTCGGCGCGCTGTTCTATACCGGGCTGTACGACCTTCTGCTGCAGGCGACCGATCTGTGGCGGCTGTTCCTGGGGCTGGCGATCATCCTTCTCGTTCTCGTCTTCCCCCTGGGGATCCTGGGCTCCATCCAAGGGTGGACCACGCGCCGGGCGGCGGCATGAATGCCGTGCTCACCGCCTCCGGCCTTTGCAAGAGTTGGGGCGGCGTGCGGGCCGTCGACGACGTCTCGTTTGCCATTGCGCCCGGCGAGGTGCTGGCGCTCATCGGGCCGAACGGGGCGGGCAAGTCCACCACCTTCAGCATGATCGGCGGCCAGCTGCGGCCGGACCGGGGCGACATCCGGCTGGGCGCGCGCGACGTCACCGGGGCGCGGCCACGGGTGCTCTGCCGCCTCGGCGTAGGGCGTACGTTCCAGGTCACCGAGACATTCGGCTCCATGACGCTGCGCGAGAACGTGCAAACGGCGCTGCTCGCGCACAGGCGCCAGATCTGGCGGTTCTGGCGCGGCATGGCGACCCGGGCGGCCGACGCGGCGGACGGATTGCTGGCCCAGGTCGGGCTCGACCGGCAAGCCGGGGAGGCCGCGGGCAGGCTGGCTTACGGCGACCTCAAGCGCCTCGAGCTCGCGATGGCGCTATCCAACGAGCCGCGCCTGCTGCTGATGGACGAACCCACCGCCGGCACGGCGCTGGCGGAGCGGACGGCGCTGATGGCGCTCGTCCGGCGGCTGGCGAGCGAGCAGGGCCTCGCGGTGCTGTTCACCGAGCACGACATGGATGTGGTGTTCGGCGCCGCCGACCGGATCCTGGTGCTCAACCGTGGCCGGCTGGTGGCCGAAGGCGACGCGGCCGCCATCCGCGCCGATCCGCTGGTCCAAGCGATCTATCTCGGCGGCGGACGCGCGAGCGCGGGCTGATGCTCGAGGTCGATGGGCTGCAAGCGCGTTACGGACAGGCGCTGGTGCTTGAGGACGTGTCGTTTACCGTGAGGCAGGGCAGCGTGTGCCTGCTGCTCGGGCGCAACGGTGCGGGCAAGAGCACGACGTTGAAGGCGCTGATGGGCCTGGTGCGGCCGGCTCGGGGCGCCGTGCGGTTCCGCGGTACCGACGTAGCCGGAGAGGAGCCCTATCGTATCGCCCGGCGCGGGGTGGGCTACGTGCCGGAAGAGCGCCGCATCTTCACGGACCTCACCGTCCTGGAGAACCTCGAGGTCGGCGCCCGGGCTGCGACGGAGGGCGCGGCCTGGACGCCGGAGCGGCTGTTCGCGCTGTTCCCCAACCTGGCGGAGATGCGGCACCGCGCCGCGGGGCGGATGAGCGGCGGCGAGCAGCAAATGTTGGCGATCGCGCGCACGCTCATGGGCAATCCGCGGCTCCTGCTGCTGGACGAGCCGAGCGAGGGCCTCTCGCCGCTGATCGTCGAGCAGCTCGCCGAGACACTGAAGCTGCTCAAGCGCGAGGGGACCACGATGCTGCTGGCCGAGCAGAACCTGCACTTCGCGCGGCTGATCGGCGACGACGCGGTGCTGCTCGAACGGGGCCGGGTCGTGTGGTTCGGCAGCGCGGCGGCGCTGGCGGCGGATGCGGCGGCACAAGCGCGGTTCCTCGCCCTCTGACCCGGCGCGCGCATCAGATCACGAAGCGCGTGCCAGCCCTGGCCAAGCCGCCGCCGATTCCGACGGGAGTGCCATCGGCCCGCCAGCAGGCGGCCCCCGTCAGCGTGCCGTCCGGCGCGACGCCGACGGCGTTCATGCCGCCGGCGATGCGTGGGGACGCGACCACCTGGTGCCCGCGCGCCCGCAACGCCGTCTCGACATGCTCGAACAACGGCGGCTCGACCTCGAGCACGTGGCCCTGGGTAAAGATCCGCGGCGCCTCGACCGCTTCCTGCAACGACATGCCGTGATCGATCAGGTTGACGATCGCCTGGAGCGCGGAAGGGAAGATCCGCAGCGCCCCCGGCAGCCCCAGCGCGAAGGCGAGGCGCCCGTGGCGAAGCGCGATCATCGGCGCCATCGAAGTGAAGACGCGCTTGCCGGGCGCGATCGAGAGGGCGTGGCCCGGATGCGGATCGAAGTTGAACATGTAATTGTTGCAGATGAGCCCCGTGCCCGGCACGGCGACACCGGCGCCGAACAGGCCGTTGATCGTCTGCGTGCTGCTGACGACGGTGCCGTCGCGATCGATGACGGTGACGTGCGTGGTGTCGGCGCTCTCGCCGGAAGCGACTCCGGCGTGCCAATTCTGCGCCCGGTGCAGATCGATCTCGCCACGTCTGAGAGTTGCGTATTCCGGCGAGATCAGCCGCTCGACCGGAACGTCGACGAAAGCCGGGTCACCCGTCACCGCGGCGCGGTCCGCGAAGGCGCATTTCAGGACTTCCGCCAGCAGGTGGATCAAGTCGACCGAACCGAACCCCATTGCCCCCAGGTCGTAAGCCTCCAGCAATCGGAGCATCTGCGCGATGTGCACGCCCGACGATGCCGGCGGCGGCGGACCGATGATCTCGAAACCGCGGTAGAGCGTGCGTACCGGTGGCCGCTCCTGGACCGCGTAGCCGGCTAGGTCCGCTGCTCCGATCAGCCCACCGGTCGCCGCCATGAAGTCGGTCAGCGCCTTCCCGAGAGCGCCGCCATACAGCGTTTTGGCGCCTTCCTGCGCGATGGTCCGCAGCGTGCCGGCGTAGTCCGGGCGCCGCAGCCGCGACCCGGCCGCCGACGCATCGCCGTCTGGCAGCAGCAGCGCTCGCAGGTCCGGATCGCGGGCCAGCACGGCCGCGCAATCGCCGATGCAGGTCTGCAGATAGGGCGTCACGATAAAGCCGTCCTCGGCCAGCGCCACCGCCGGCCGCAGCACGTCGGCCAGCGCCAACGTCCCATACCGCTCCAACGTGTGGCACCAAGCGGCCAAAGCGCCCGGCACGGCGACCGCGCGGACGCCGTCATGGTTCTCGCGCCCCACCGTCTCCTGATAATCCGGCAGCACGTCCGACACCGGGCGATACAGGTCCGGTCGGGCGGACAGCGGCGCCGTGCTGAGCCCGTCGACGATCACGTGCCGGCCGTCGGCCAGCCGCAAGTGGGCAAGCCCGCCCCCCAGTACTCCGACCATCATCGGCTCGACCACCGTCAGCGCGAACAGCGCGGCGATGGCGGCGTCGACCGCGTTGCCGCCCGCGAGCAGGATCTGCGCGCCGGCTGCTGAGGCGAGCGGATGGTTGGTGACCACCATGCCTTTGGACCCGGTCGCCGGCCCCTTCTCGCAACTAAACCCGAACTGCCCAGTCAAACCACGACATCCTGCGGCGGAAGGGGCTCGCCGCGCGAAATCCGCTCGATGTTGCCGAACATCTGTCGCACGGTCGGCTCGAACGTCTCGGCGGCGTGCGCGGCGATGTGCGGCGTAATCACCAGACCCGGGACGCCGATCAGCTCTGAGTCTTTCGGCAGCGGCTCGGTGCCGAACACATCCATGGCCGCGGCCTGGATCACCCGGTTCTGCAGCGCCCAGATGAGGTCGCGTTCGACCACCACGCCGCCGCGCGCGACGTTGATCAACACGGCGCTCGGCTTCATGCGCTCGAGCGCCGCCCGGTCGATCAGCCCGGCTGTTTCCGGCGTGAGCGGGCAGTGCAGCGAGACGACGTCCGACTGGGTCAGCAACTCCTCAAGCGGGACGTGCCGGGCGCCGAGCGAGGCCTCGCGGGCCGGGTCGAGCCGCCGGCGTCCGTAGTAGAGGATCGGGCAGCCGAACCCGGCGAGAAGCCGGGCAAAGGCCTGACCGATCGCCCCGAAACCGATGATCCCAACCGTCTTGCCCGAGAGCTGCAGACTAGGGCGGCCGAAATTGCCGCCCGTCCAGTTGCCCTGGCTCAGCGCGCCATGCCCGTGCGCCAAATGCCGCATGCAGGCGATCGTCAGTCCGAGCGTGAATTCCGCCACCGGCAGGGCATTGCTGCCCGTTGTGCGCGCGACGGGGACTCCCAGCGCGCGCGCCGTCTCGAGATCGAGGTTGTCGACCCCCACGCCCCATTTATGCAGCAGCCGCAAGCGTTTGCCGGCGCGGAGCACGCTGCCCGGCACCGCGATCTGGCCGGAGATCGCGTAATCCGCCTCCGCGATGATCGACTGCAGATGCGCCTCGTCGCGCGCCGTGCCCCAGGTCAGCCGCATGCCCGCCGGCACCAGTCTTTGCATCCGTTCCGCCGTCGAGGGTGGAATCGGGTCGAGAACAACGATCAACTCTGTCATCGCCAGCCACCGTATGAAGCTCCCGCGGCCGACGCTAGGGCATTTGGCTATTCAGCCGGCGTGGCGGCCGCTTCCGGCTCGAGCAGCGGTGGCGACGTCACCGCGTATTTGTGGCAGGTCAGCAGGATGGCCGCGACGCCGAGGTAGCCGAGGGCCACGTCCGGCGAGCGGCCGATGCCGATCCCCGGGCCGTGGATGAAGCCGAAGAAGGTCAAGATAGCGCCGGACGCAGCAAAATAGGCCGCTTTGTCGAGCTCCCGATCGATGATGAACACGGTGATGGCGCCGAGGATGATGCCGGCGAGCGTCGCCCCGGCGCCCAACGTCTCCAAGCCGCCATAGAGCACGCCGACCGATGCGAGCTTCGGCAGCCCGATTGCGGCCACGGTCGTCCCCGCCGCGCCGAGCGCGTTGTCGATTTGCGTCTTGCCCCATTCGGCAATCTGCGGAACCAGCGCGAGCACGACGGCGGGAGCGTGGCGGTGCGGCGATTCCGAGAAGGCCTGCGACCCGATCAGCATCCCGATGTAGAGCAGGATCGGCAGGATGGCGACGACCGGGATGAGCGCCGAGAGCAGGGCGATGATGCCGAACCAGGTCAGCACCAGCATGACGATGCCCGTCACGGCGGAATAGCCGATCCGCCCGCCCATCGCCTTCCAGCCGGGGTGGCCGATATAGACGGCGTTGATGAACGGGTTTCCGAGCAGGCAGCCGATCAGGCTGACGACGCCGTCCGCGGTCAGGACCTGCGTGGTCGGGAACGAATCGCCGGCCGCCGAGGCGCTTTCGACGTTGTCCAGCGCCTCGATGAGATCATAGATCCCGAACGGGATTGCCGTGACCAGGATGATCCCGAGATATTTGAAGCCGCCGAACACGTGCTCGACCGCGGGCAGCGGCACCGAGAAGCCGAAATGGGAGACGGCGCTGCCGATGCCGGCCAGGGTCAGGCCGCCATAGTTCAAGCCGACGCCGGACGAGAGCCAGGCGATGCCCGTGCCGACCGCGATGGCGACGAGCCCGCCCGGCACGCCGCCGAAATAGCGCACGCCGCCGAACCAGCTCGCAAGGATGATCGCGAAGCACACGACGCCGATGATGGGGGTCGAGAAGATCTGCGCGGCCGGGCTCATCGCGATGAAGGTGATCGCGATGCCGGCGAGCGATCCGAGCAGGGCGGCGCGCGGCGTGATCTTGCGGATGGTCGGGCCGATGAAACCGCCGATCATGAGTAGGAAGCTCTGCACGAAGACCCAGGTGAGCCCGGCCTCCCACGCTTGCACCGGGTCGTTAGTGGCGAGCTTGATCGGCAGCATGACGACGAACACCACGACGAACATGTGCGGCACGGAAAAGCCCGACGGCAGGGCCGCCACGTCGCTGCGGCCCGTGCGCTTTGCCAGACGCCAGGCAAGAAAGGCGTAGTAGCAAGTCGACAGGCAGAGCATCAGTCCGAGCGCCGGCAGGATGCGCCCGAACACCAGCGCATCGGGCATGTTCAGCACGAAGCGCAGCAGCGCCGTCAGCACCAGGATGTTGACTAGGATGTTAGTGCCGAAACCGAACAGGGCGTTCCAATCGCCCGGAACCCAGAATTTGGGCCGGATGGTCGAGGCGAAAGCGCTCATGCGGGGGCTCCTTGAAGGGCAGGGAGTTGGGCAAGGACGGGCAAGATCGCTGCCGATGTCGTGACCCAGCCGAAGATGCCGCCCTGTGCCGCGATCATGCGCAGGCCGGTTTCATGGAAATCGGGGAAGTAGGAGGCGCAACAATCACCGACGACCAGGCACTCGAAGCCGCGATCGTTGGCTTCGCGGACCGTGGTGTGGACGCAGACTTCCGTGGTCACGCCGGTGATGACGAGCTGCGTCGCGCCGCTTTGCTCGAGCAAGCCGGCGAGAGGCGTGGCGTAAAACGCGCCCTTGCCCGGCTTGTCGATGATCGTCTCGCCCGGCAATGGCGCAAGCTCGGGGATGATGTCGTGGCCGGGCTCGCCCTGGATCAGGATGCGGCCCATCGGCCCCGGGTCGCCGATCCGCAACCCGGCGCCGCCGCGCGCGTGCTT
>JAVVHH010000135.1:0-9953 GCA_032249615.1 Acetobacteraceae bacterium | reverse complement strand
CCGGTCAGCAGACCCAGCGCTCCGATCCCGAGGCCGAGCGTGCCGAAAAAGCGGAAGGGCCGCCGCGTGAAGCGGAGCAGGAAGAACATCGTCATCAGGTCGAGCAGCCGCTCGACGAACACGAACGGGCCGCTCCACCGGATGTTCCGGTCGTTGTGGTGCTGCGGCAGCGTCACCTGAATGACCCGGAAGCCCCGGCTTTCCGCCAAGAGGGGCAGGAAGCGATGCTGCTCCCCGTAGATCTGTATGGACCGGGCGACCTCTCGGCGCAGGAGCCACGCGCCGGAGCCCAGATCGTCGAACTCCGAACCGCAGAGGCGAGTCAAGGCGCGAAACGCCTTCGCGCGCAGGCGGTTGACGAAGCGGTCGTGCCGTCTATCCCGCGATGCGACGACCATGTCGACCAGTTCGATCTCTTCGAACAGCCGCGGCAGCGTGCTGGGATCGGTTTGCAAATAGGGCGGCAAGCAGAGGATAAGATCGGCGCGGCAGCTCTGGAAGCCAACGGAGATCGCCGACGCCTCGCCGAATGGCCGCGGCAGGTGAAGAATGCGGATGGGATGCTCACCCTCGACCAATGCTTCGAGCGGCGCGCTGACCTCCGGCCGCGGACCGTCCAGCACGTAGATGAATTCGGCATCGGGGGCGACCGGGTCGAGCGCGGCCCGGTAGGCCGCGTAGACGCTGGTGACGTCGTCGAAGCGGCCGGTCACTGGGATGAGCACCGAGACACTCGGCGTGACAGCCGTCGAGCGGCGGCCGCTATCGGGGTAAGGCGCCGGGCTTACCTGGTTCATGCCACTTACTCCTCGACGTCACGCTGCGACAGCTCCGCCGCAACGCGCGCGAATTGCTGCAGATTTGACGCGCTCGTCTCCGCGATCAGCAGGCCGATCAGTCCCCACATGACCGTAAAGACAGCGAGCGACCCGGCGAGCAACCCGACGCCCAGCAGAACGACGTCGTCCTCCCTCCACAGGATCGCGTGCCAGAACCCGACCAGAATAGCGGCGACGCCCACCGCCGAGAACGGCACGGCCAGGCCGAGGACCCAGGCGTAGGGCCGCTTGGAGAAGGACAGCAGGAACCGGATGGAGATCAGGTCGAGGAAGACCTTGCCGATCCGCGAGTAGCCGTATTTCGAGTGGCCCCACATGCGCGCGTGGTGCTTGACTTGCATCTGCGCCAGTCGTGCCCCGGCCAGTCCGGCAAGCGCCGGGATGAACCGGTGCATGTCCGAGTAGAGGGGAACGTTACGGATCAGGTTGCCGCGATAAACCTTGAGCGAGCAGCCGGTGTCCTTGACGGACGTGCGCATGATCCTCCGCATCATCCAGTTGGCGATTTTGGAGGGAATGACGCGCAGCCTGGAATCCTGCCGCTTGCGCCGCCAGCCGACGACGATGTCGCTGCCGGCCTCGATGAGCGCCACCATGGCAGGGATATCGGTCGGGTCGTTCTGCCCATCCCCGTCCATCGTCGCAACTAGGCGACCGCGAGACGTCCGAATTCCCACCGCCATCGCCGCCGTCTGCCCGAAATTGCGCCGGAGCCGGACTAGGCAGACGCGGTTGTCGCCGTGGGCCAATCCGGCGGCCAACCGGCTGGTGCCGTCCCTGCTGCCGTCATCGACGAGGATCAGCTCGAAATCGATCCCGGCCGACTGAAGCGCGTCGACCACGGCGGCATAGAGCGGCGCGACGTTCGCCTCTTCGTTGTGCAGCGGCACCACGACCGATAGCTCAGGCCGCCGTCGTGTTGCCGTGTCGCCTCGAAGGGTCTGTGCGCCGGTCACGGGCGTTCCGACGCGATCCTACGATCTCGCTGCGACGCCGAGACCAGCTGTCGCAACCCGGCGCAGTCGCGGCCGGGCTTGCCCTCGCGCGCGCTCCAGGTGAAGCCGTGCAGCACCGGCCCGAGATCCAGTGGCGTCATGTGTTCGCGCAGGAACGCCTTCGCGTCGGGCGAGAGCCACTCGTAGACGAAATCGATGTCGACGATGAGGCCGCTATCGAAGCAGGCCAACAAGTCGTGCAATGCGGATCGGTCGTCGATCGTCGGAATACCAGTACGGTAGTCGCGGACGAATTGCTGGAATGGCTCGTTCTCGAGCAGCCGGCTCGTGTTCAGCACCAGGTCCGGGCGAGCCACGTAATAATCCGCCAGGAGGTCGTCACCGACGGCGAAGATCGCCGCCTTCTCTGCCAGCGGCCGCAGAATCGCCGCATGCTCCCGCCAAAGCCGCTCCCGCTCGTCGGGGCGTGGCCGGTAATACCCGGGCAAGGCGAGTTCACGAACCTCCTCACTGAGCACGGGGGCCGCCCTGATTGCGACGACGACACAGAACGAGGCGACACCTACAGTCACCAGCGACCCGGCCCACCGCCTCGAGCTTGCCGGCCCGATGCGCGCGGCGACCATGTTCCGCACGCTCACCAGAAGCGGCCAAGCCGCCAGCCCCCAAATGCAGGCGAGAAATGGCAGGAGATACGCGAGATAGCGCTCAGCCTTCATTCCACCCATCGACTGCAGCACAAAGCCGGACACGAACACGACACTGCAGAACAAGCCCGGTCGCGGACGAACGGCGATGGCCGTGATAATCGCGATCGGCAGGAAATCGAGGAGGAAGTTGTAGCGCCTGTCGATAAGGCGAATGTAAAAAAATAAATCGTTCTTGTTTGCGATGCCCCAGAACACCGTCGAACGGAACGACCCGTACAGACCGGCAAATGCCGAACTCCGGGAAAAGAGGGCGCAAAGCAGGAGCCCAGCCGCCCAGGCGAGTGCAAGGCGGCCGAGCGAAACGCTCGATCGGAGGCGCCACGTCCCGTAGAGAACGAGCCAAGTCGCCAGGCCGGCGGCTCCGATGAGTGACGTGACCTGAAACTGTGCCGATTCCGCCAGTAGGGCGACACTGGCTGCGGCAGATATGAGTCGCACCGACCGGCTCTGCACCGCGACGATAGATCGGTAGAACAGCACCGTGGCGGCCCAGAACAGAACGCTCTGGACCGCGTAGGGTCGCCCGAACTGCGCCATGTCGGACACCGGGGCCATGAGCCCGAGCAGGGCGGCTGCGACGACCGCCGGTCCGAGCCCGGCCTCGCGCCGCATCCAAAGATACGTCAGTGCCACCAAGGCCGCACCGGCCACAGCCGATGGCAGCCTGATGGCCGTTGGATTGTCGCCGAACAACGCGATGGAGGCGGCGACCAGATGGGTGAAGTGCGTCGCACGCTCGTAGACGCCGCCGAAGATGGTCAGCGTGCCATCGTGAAGCAGGGAACGGGCCGCATAAAGGTGCAGCAGTTCATCGGCATTCACCGCGATCGCACCGATCCGATACAGCCGCACCAGCAGGATCACGACGAACACAATCGTCGTTTCGACAGCCTGCCGAACAAGCGACCCCCTATCGGCGGCCCGCGTTAATCCGCGAAGAGAGGAAGCTCCCGCCACTGAATGACCGATGGCGAGATCGTCGGCCGGACGAAAACTCGCTTTTGCAGCCTGCTCCATCGGACATCCTGGACAATACGACCTGCTTCAGCCGTTAAGTTATTGGGTCCGCCTTACGAGACGAGGCTCAGTTATAAAGACGATGTCGTCTCTATCAAAACCTACTTAGTTTCAGGATGATAAACTCTTTTTGAGTTGGCGACGTCTCCATCTCAGACGGTATAATCAATACAAGCGGTCGCAGTTGCGTTGAGCTCACGGGAGGGGAGTGTCTGATCTTGGCTAAAGGCCAACGCGTCGGCGTCACCGGCTCGGCCGGCTTCATCGGCAAGGCGCTCGTCCGCGGACTGGCCGATCAAGACTATCCGTTGACCCTCCTTCAACACGCCGCGCAGCCTGACATCACCCTCTCGCCCCGCGATCGAGTCGTCGTCGGGGACGTCACCGATCCGAACAGCCTCGCGCCGTTCACGAAGGATTGTGCGGCCGTCGTCCATCTCGTCTCCGACTTCCGTTCTGCTGCCAACCCACCGGAAAAATCTTGGCTGATCAACGTCGAAGGCACCCGTAACACGCTCGCGGCGGCGCGGGCGGCGGGAGTGCGGCGCTTCGTCTACTGTTCGACCATCGGGGTGCACGGGAACGTGCGTTCCACCCCGGCGGCCGAGGACGCCCCGCTCGCGCCGGGAGACACCTATCAGGAGACCAAGGTCGCAGCCGAGCAGGTCTGTCGCGACGCAATGAATGTCGGCGACATGGAAGTAATCATTGCGCGTCCGGCCTCGGTCTACGGACCTGGCGACCTTCGGATGCTGAAGATGTTCCGCATGTTGTCGAAGCGGCTCTTCCTGCAGGCTGGTCCCGCCCGGGAAAACTTCCATGCCGTCTACATCGACGATCTCGTGGCCGGCTTCCTGAGCCTGCTCGAGACGGAGGGGATCGGCGGCGAGACCTTCATCCTGGGTGGGCCGTCCTACGTGCCGCTCCGACGCTACATCGCCACGGCGGCGCAGGCAGTCGATGCACCACCGCCCTGGCTTCGCGTTCCGTACGCGCCCCTACTGGCGATCGCCGCCGCGACCGAAGTCCTGTGCCGTCCGTTCGGGCTGGAACCGCCGTTGCACCGCCGCCGAGTTCGGTTCTTTCGTAACAACCGGGCGTTCGACATCAGCAAGGCGAAGCAGCTTCTCGGCTACGCGCCCGAAATCGAGTTGGCCGAGGGAATGCGCCGAACGGTCGCGTGGTATCGGCAAACCGGCTTGCTGACCTGAATTGGCCCAATCACTTTCGCCGGCGCGCGACACTCTCGACGAGCCCTGTGAGTCGCCGGAGGACGTGTTCGGTGGCGTAAGTTTCGGTCAGCCACGCGAAGTCGGCCGGTTCGTCCGCCGTACCGTGCCGCAACTCGTCAATCACCGCGTCCGCGAAATCATCGAGCGGCACGATCCGCAGGCGCGTAGCCCGGGCGGCATCGATACCTTCGGCCCCCTTCACGGTCGCGACCACCTGCTTGCCGCACGCCAACGCTTCGACCGTCTTGATCCGCATGCCGGCACCACGCAGCACCGGCACGATGACCAGGCGAGCTGCTTTGAGCACGGGCGCCAAATCGGGCACGAAGCCGGCGAATTCGGCACGCGGTTCCGTCTTGTCCAACCCGGGTGGATACACGCCGATCATCCGGAAATGTGCTTGCGGCACCTGCTCGAGCACGGGGCCGATGATACGCTGCGAGATGACTTCCACGGCCTCGCGATTGGGCGGGTAGGTCAGGTTGCCGACGAACAGGATCGTCGGCGGCACTGCGGCGCCGGCGTGGTCGGGGTTGAACTCGGCCGAATCGAACCCGCCGGGCAGCAGCGTCAAGCGGTCGGACGGGATCCAGCGCCCAAAGCTGGCGAGATCGGTGGGGGTGATGCACGTCACATGATCGGCGAGCGAGACCGCGACGCGCTCGGCCAGGTAAACATAGGGGGCGAGCACGCCCCGGCGCCAGTCGCGCCGCGCCAGCGCTAGATAGCGAGCATATTCAACGTCATGCGTGCTGTAGATGAGGGGCCGGCGGAACCGCCGGGCCAAGATCGCGCCGTACAAACCGGCCTTCTCGAAATCGGCGAGGATGACGTCGCACCCCGTCTCTTGCATCACGGCGGATGCGGCGGTCAGGAACGAACGGTCGAACACCGCATAACCGAAGCCGCTCTGCGGCACCGCCGTCACGCTGGCGAGCCCGTCGGGCAAATCGCCCCCGATCGCGGCGCCGACGCCGCCACGAGGCGAATCCATGTAGACGACGTGCACCTCGGCTTGGGCCGCCAGTGCCCTAAGAAATTGCCGGCTGCGGGTCGACGTCCCGTTGAAAGGACGCGATACGTCGATATGCGCGAGGAAGAGAACTTTGGTCGTCGATTGCGAACCTTCTCGCATGTCCGTTAGTATCGCTCGCTCCGTCAGTGCCACGATAGGACTGTCGCCGATGTTGCCTGAGCATCATACGCTCAACGAGAAAGTCAACAGGCCATGCAGTGAAGAGCAAACCTAAGGTTGCCTTTCTCCGTGGCTATTTTCTGCCGCGGTCGGAAACGGATTACATGGTCCATGTCGGCGCCGAATTCGATCTGCACGTTTTTTCCAGTCGACATAGCCGTTTCAATCTCCAGGACTCGCCGGTCGAGGTGAAGCGCCTTCCCGCGCTCGAAGACCTCTACGACCGTCTGCCCCGCGGATTGGTTCGTTACGTCCAGGGCGGGATTGGCAAGGCGGCCGGCTTCGACGGCGTGTTCTTCGGGCTCGAGAAGGCGCTCGCTGGCTTCGACCTCGTACATACCAGCGAATCTCTATTCTTCTCCTCGTATCAAGCAGCCCGGCTGAAAGCCAAGCTCGGCTTCAAGCTCGTCGTGCTGCAGGATGAGGTCTATCCGTTCCGCCGGCAGTTCTCGCCTGTCGTTCGGCACGTGCGGCGCACCGTGCATGCGGCCGCGGATTTGTTCACCGCCCGCACCGAGCGGGCCAAGGATGCCTTATTGCTCGAGGGCGTCGAGGAGCGGCGGATCAGGGTCGTGCCGCATGGCGTCGATCTCGGTATGTTTGCGCCTCGGGCGCCCGATATTGGGTGGCGAGCCAAAGCAGGGGTTGGTCTGAACGAACGCCTCGTGCTTTTCGTCGGGCGGCTCACCTTCGAGAAGGGCGTCATCACCCTGCTGCAAGCGTTCTGCCTGGCCCAACGTCGTCAGGGCGATGTGCATCCAATGCGGCTGCTCATGGTCGGCGTGGGCGTCGAAGCGAATGCGCTGGCGCGGCTTGCGTCCCAACTTGGCGTGGCGGACCGGGTCACTTTTCTGGCCAACGTTCCCTTTGCCGAGATGCCGTCCCTGATCAGCGCCTGTGACATCTTCGCTCTCCCGAGCATCGCCTCACGACATGTCAGCGAACAGTTCGGTCATGTGCTCCTGCAGGCCATGGCGTGCGAACGGGCGATCGTCGCCTCCGATTGCGGGCCGATGACGGAAGTCGTTGGTGACGCGGCTTGGCTGGTGCCGCAGAACGACGCCCATAGCCTAGCCGACGCGCTGCGGACCTTGGTGGCGAATGACATCCGCCGAGCCGATCTGGCCGCGCGTGGCCTTCAGCGCGTGCGAACGCTCTTCGGTGCGGAACACGTCGCGCGAATGGTGGGTGACGCTTATCGGTGCGCACTCTCGGTTACGCGACGCGATGGTGTGGCGAGTAGCCCACCATCACTCGTCACCGCGCGTCCTGCCTAGCGAGGCTTCCCGACAAACCGGCAAGAGCGTGGCCCAGCACTGCAGGAGTGTGCCGGCGACGAGCACCAGGCGGCCTCTAAGCCGCTCGGCCAGCCGACCGGCCGGGATCTGCAGGGCTGCCATCTTGCCGGTGTAGAGGGCGCGCAGAGCGTGGAGTGCGCCAAAACCGAGGGTGAACTCTGCCCGCCAGATCGGCAGAAGAATGTAGATTGCGTCCGTGTGGCCATCGTGGAGCGCGTGGACGAGGCTGGCACCGAGCGGAGGCGCCGAGCTTCCGGCGCAGAACGGCTCGGCGGCGGGATGGGAGGCGTGAGCAGCGGACGACATGCGGGTGTGACGGAGAGCTTGTCTGGACAAGTCGCCTGCTGTCCGCCGCACTCATGAGTTTGCCGCCGCTGGCGCTGCTGGCATTGCGTCCTACCCTGCCAGGGGGAGATCGTGAGCGTACGACGCGCGACTGGAGGCCCAGGCGAGCGTCTGCGTGACACCAAGGGCGGAAACGACGATAGCTTTTGTGCCGAGCCGCATGATCACCTCATGTCGGACCTGGTAGCGCTGGCCAGCGTCATTCGCCACACGGAGCATTGGTCGGTGGTTGCTCATTACGCCGATGGATGGGACAGTTCTTGCTGAAAAGATCGTCAAAATCCCTGGTATTTCTGGTCCGACGCTCGTTCAGCCCGAAGCTGCGCGGTTGTTCGAAGTCGCCTGGCGCGCCCGGGGCTTTGTCGTGCTCGGGCCGCGGCGGCGCGGGCGTTCACGGCACCCGGTTACAGGACCTGTCACGCCGCGCCGCTTGGCACCGACGTGCCAACCGAGCCCCCCCGAGATGAATTGATCTTGATGCTGTTTCCGTGGGCCCTGCTCAAACTGGCCGGCTCGGTCGCCCTGCTTCTCTGGGGCGTGCACATGGTGCAGACCGGTGTACAGCGCGCGTTTGGTGCGCGGCTGCGGGCGCTCCTCGGGACCGCCTTGCGCAGTCGCGGTCGAGCGTTCCTGGCGGGGATCGGCGTGACGGCGATTCTGCAGAGCAGCACCGCCACCGGTCTGATGGTGACCGGGTTCGCGGCCGGCGGCCTGGTCGACTTGGTTCCCGCTCTCGCCGTGATGCTGGGCGCGAATGTCGGCACGACGCTCATTGTCCAGGTGCTCTCGTTCGACGTGGCCGAGATCGCGCCGGTGCTGATCCTCGTCGGCGTGCTGATGTTTCGACGGGCCTCGGCCGGACCGCGCGATTTTGGCCGCGTCCTGATCGGATTGGGGCTGCTGCTCATGGCGCTGCGGCAGTTCGTGGACTTGTTGACGCCGTTCGAGGATGCGCCGTCGTTGCGGATGCTCCTGGGCTCGGTCGCCGACCAGCCGGTGCTGGACGTCGTCTTGGCGGCGGGACTGACCTGGGCCGCGCACTCTTCGGTCGCGATCGTCCTGGTCGTCATGTCGTTCGCGGCAAAAGGGACGGTCCCGCCCGATGCGGCGTTCGCGTTGGTCCTCGGGGCCAATCTTGGGACGGCGATCAATCCGCTGCTGGAGGGGGGAACGAAGCAATCGGAAGCCCGGCGTCTGCCGCTGGGCAATCTGCTCAACCGCATCGTCGGCGTGAGCGCCGCGCTGATACTGCTGCATCCGATCGGGCGGTGGATGGTCGCGATCGAGCCCGATCCGGCGCGCGCAGTTGCAGATTTCCATTCCGGTTTCAACGTGATCATGGCGGCGATCTGCTTTCCGTTGCTGACGCCGTTCGCCCGGCTGTTGCGGCGATGGTTGCCGGTCCGGGTCGACGCCGCGGATCCCGGCACGCCGATGTATCTGGATCCCGCGGCGCACGAGACGCCTGTCGTGGCACTCGGCGGCGCCGCAAGGGAAGCGCTGCGCCTGGCGGACGTGCTGGAAGCGATGCTGCACGGTTTCGGCGACGCGCTGGAGCGCAGCGACCGCCGCCGGGCCGAGGAGACCAAGCGTCTGGACGACGTGCTCGACCGCCTCGATACCGCGATCAAAGCCTACCTGAGCGAACTCGATCCAGAGGCGATGAGCGAGGCTGACCATGACCGCGCGCGCGAGATCCTGGCCTTCGCGCTGAACATGGAAGCAGCGGGCGACGTGGTGGACAAGAACCTGCTCGCTTCGGTGTCGAAGCAGATCCGCCGCGGCCTGGCGCTCTCCAGGGAGGCTCGGGCCGAGTTGGCCGGGTCGAACCATCGCTTGGTCGGAAACGTGCGGGCCGCGGCGGCGCTGTTCATGTCGAGAGATGCCCGTGCGGCGCGCTTGCTCGCGACCGAGAAGGAGACCTTCCGCGATTGGGAAGCGCGGGCCACCCAACTGCACTTTGAGCGCCTCCGCTCCGGGGATAGCGGTCTTGCCGAGGCGAGCGCCTTGCACCTCGAGATCCTGAGGGATTTGAAGCGGGTCAATGCTCACTTGGTCGCCGCGGCTGCCTATCCGGTGCTGGAGAGCAATGGCGAGCTACTCAGCAGCCGCGTGCGTTCAGAAGAGGGCGCGTCCGAATAGGTGAGCGAAGGTTTCGGCCCGGGCCTGAGTGAACCTGCATCGCCGGTTGCGTCAGCGCTGAGGCTAGAGCAGTTCCCGAGCCACCTCGCTCGGGAAGTATTGCTCTATCGCTTTGTTCCGACGAGCATCACTCCCGAGCGGGTGATTCCACCTGGTCAGGAAATGCTCTAGGACACCGACTCATTATGCCTCAACCAGACCCGAATGGCCGCGAGCTTG
>JAVVHH010000134.1:0-10023 GCA_032249615.1 Acetobacteraceae bacterium | reverse complement strand
GGGCATGGTGACGCACGAGACCTACCGCGCGCCCGACGGCGCCTGGGTCTATCCGACCGACGTGGAAATGCTCGGCGACGGCACGGCACGCCGGCTCTCGGACGGCGCGGCGATCACCGTCGGCCGCAGCGAGAAAATGTCCAAGAGCAAGCTCAACACCGTCGATCCCGGCGCGATCATCGGGCGGTACGGCGCCGACACCGCCCGCTGGTTCGTCCTGTCGGACAACCCGCCGGATCGTGACGTCGAGTGGACGGAAGCGGGTGTAGCGGGCGCGTCGCGTTTCATGAACCGCGTCTGGCGCTTGGCGCAGGCCATCCAGCGCGAGCCCGACGACGGCCAGCCGGAGGGACCAGCGGCGCTGGCGCTGAACCGCGCCGCTCATCGCGCCATCGCCGCCGTCACGGAGTCGCTCGAGGCGTTCGCGATCAACGTCGCCATCGCCAAGCTCTATGAACTGGCGGGCGCGCTGGGCGAGGCGGAGCGGCTGGGCGCCGAACCCGGTCTGGCCGCCGCCCGCCGCCGTTCGATGCTGATCATGGCGCGCCTGCTCGCCCCGATGGCGCCGCACCTGGCCGAGGAAATCAGCCATCTGCTCGACCCGGCCGGGCCGCTCGTGGCCGAGACGGCCTGGCCCATCGCCGACCCGGCGCTGCTGACCGTCGATACCGTCACCGTCGCCGTTCAGGTGAGCGGCAAGTTGCGGGGCACGGTCGCCCTTCCGCCCGGCACCGCGGCCGATGACGCCTATGCCGCCGCCGCCGCGGAGCCCAACGTGGCCCGGCTGCTCGAGGGCAAGCGTATCGTCAAACGAATCTACGTGCCGGACCGCATCGTCAACTTCGTGGTCGCAGGATGATCGGCCGCCGGGCCGCGCTCGGCGGTGCGGCTGCTCTGCTCGGGGGCTGCGGCTTTCGACCGCTCTACGGCCGCTACGGCGCATCGGGCGAGGCCATCAGGCCGGAACTGGCCTCGATCTACGTGACGGTCATGGCCGAGCGGCAAGGACAATTGCTGCGTCAAGCGCTGCAGCAACGCCTCGCCGGCAGCGATGACAGCGTCAGCAAGCGCTATGAGCTGTCGGGCGCGCTGTCCATCGCAGCCGAGGCGATCGGCATCCAGCAGGACAGCTCCGCCACTCGCGTCCGCTACACGGCGACCTCGAGCTGGACGCTGCGCAAGCTCGACCTGGCCAACTCCGTGGTGACCCAGGGCTCGGCGCGCGCCGTCGACGGCATCAACATCAACAACCAGCAATATTTCGCCGCCGACCTGGAAACCTCGACGGCGTTCCGGCGCCTCGCCGACGAGGTCGCGCAACAGATTACGCTGGACCTGGCCATTTACTTCAGGACCCATCCCGAAGCGGCATGAAGCTCGACGCACGCCGGCTGCCGGCCTTCCTCCGCGATCCGGGGGCTATCCGGTTGGTGCTGCTGCACGGGGACGACGAGGGTCTCATCCGGCAGCGGGCGGAAGCACTGACAGTGGCCGTGGTGGGCGCGAAGGACGATCCGTTCCGGGTGGCGTGGCTGGGGCGTGACGACCACGCGCGGCTGCCCGAAGAGGCCAGTGCGATCGCGATGATGGGTGGGCGCCGGGTCGTGCGGGTGCGGGACGCCGGGGACGGGCTAGCCGCGGCAGTGGCCGAGCTGGTTCAGACGCCGGGCGATAGCCTCGTCATCCTCGAGGCCGGGGCTGCCCTGCCGGCGCGCTCGAAATTGCGGGCCCTGGTGGAGTCGCTGCCGGAAGGGGCTGCCATCGCCTGCTATCCGGAAGAGGGGCGGGCGATGTCCGAGCGGATCACTCGGGCGCTGCGTGACGCGGGGATCACCCTCGAGTCGGACGCGCTCGCCTTCGCGGTCGATCGCATGGGTAGCGACTCGGCCGCGGTGGGCGGCGAGATCGAAAAACTCATCCTGTACGCGGGCGACGAGCGGCGGCTGGACCTGGACGATGTGCGGGCCTGCGTCGGCGACGCGGGCGCGGTCGCCTTCGATGACGCCGTGTTCGCGGCGACGGGCGGCGATGCGGCGGGGGCGGACCGGGCGCTAGAGCGCGCGCTTGCAGAGGGCACGGCCCCGGTAGCGATCACCCGCGGTGTGTTGGGGCACCTTGCCAAGTTGCATCTCGCGCGCGGCCGGATGGATGCGGGCGCATCTGCCGAGGAAGCGGTGCGCAGCGCTCGGCCGCCCGTATTCTTCAAGCGTGTCCCGGAGTTCACCCGGGCGCTGCGGCAATGGGACCAGCCGAAGTTGGCGCACGCCATGCTGGAAACGCGGCGGGTGGAATGGCTCTGCAAACAGACCGGAAGCCCCGACATGCTGCTCGTGCGCCGGCTACTGTCGGCCCTGGTCCGTCAGGGACGGGGCAGCCGATAAAAAAATGGCGGCGCCCGAAAGCACCGCCAAGTTTAGGGAGGAAACGTCCTGCAGAAGCGGCGAACCGCTTGCTGCGTTGCACAATATGCCGATGAGCGACTTCTTATGCAAGGGCGAAATGGCGATTGTTCACGCGTGATTGTACGCCTGGGATGCACCCCACGCATGGGCTAGCTGGTGAGTGCAGCCCCGATCGCACGTTCCACGCGTGCAGATTGCGGCGGAGTGATGCACGAAAACCAGTCCACGAGCCGTCCTTTGGGACTGATGACGTATTTGTAGAAATTCCAGCGCGGCCGGGATATCGGACCGCCACTCTCGGCGAGGAAGCGGAACAGGGGGTGCGCGCCCTGTCCACTCACCTGCGTCTTGGCTGCCATCGGAAAGGTGACGCCGTAGTTCTTCTGGCAAAACGCCCCGATTTCAGGTTCGGAGCCGGGCTCCTGCCGGCCGAAATCATTCGAGGGCACGCCGAGCACCACCAGGCCACGGTCCCGATAGCGGTCCCAGAGGGATTGCAGCCCGGCATATTGCCCTGTGAAGCCGCAGCGTGATGCCGTGTTGACGATCAGCAGCGGGCGGCCGGCAAACTCGGCCAGCGCGAGCGTGCCGCCCTCGAGGCGCGGCAGGGTGAATTGGAAGGCGCCGGTTTCCGTCGTCATGGGATGAAGGTGGCCCGTTTGCCGCCCGGGTCAACTCACGCGAGGACGTCGCCCGCCACGATGGCGTGCCTCGTGCCGTCCGGCGTGCGAAGCAGCAGGGCGCCGTCCGAGCCCAGGCCCTCATTTATCCCGCACACGATTCGTGTGCGATCCCGGTCGAGCGCAACGCGCTGGCTCTCGCCGACTCCGTGTAAAACAGCGGCGGCGCGCTCGAGCAACGGGGCAAGGCCATGACGCTGCCACTCGGCGCGCCGGACCAACAGCGCGTCGGTCAACGCGTCCCGCAAGCGCTCGAGCGGCGGCAGCGCCAGCCCGGCTTCGCCAAGCGAGATCGCCGGGAAGAGCGCGTCGGGCGGCGAGGACGCCACGTTGATGCCGATCCCGACGATGATCCGGGCCTCCTTGCCGATCAGGCTGGCCTCGATCAGGAGGCCGGCGAGTTTTCGGCTATCGAGAAGCACGTCGTTCGGCCATTTGAGCCGGAGGCGGACCGCCGGCACGCCGCACGTGCCCAGCGCGTCCATGACGGCCAGCCCGGCGGCGAACGCCATGCCGGCATCGCGCGGCCGCTCGGCCTGCCCGTCGAGCAGCATCGTCCAATACAGGTTGCCGGCGGGCGACGCCCAGTTCCGGCCGTGGCGCCCGTGCCCGCCCGTCTGCACGCGGGCGCAGATCACGAGCGGGCCGCGCGCCCCCGCAGTGGCCTGCCGCCCCGCTTCCAGCATCGTGCTGTCGAGCTGGTCGAAGGTGAGGGTAGGGGTCGGCATGGCGCCGATCTTTCCACCCCGCCCCCAAATGCTCTAGAGGCAAGCCATGCCCAGCCCCGCCGAAACCGTCATCGCGTCTGCCCGCAACTTCCTCGGCGACCGCCTGACCGACAACGCGGCGCTCCGCGAGCAGCACAGCCACGGCGAGGACTATCAGCCCCGCGCCATGCCCGACGCGGTCGCCTTCATCGAGCGGGGCGAGGAGGCGGCGCAGCTGCTCCAGCTCTGTTATCAGCACGGGGTCCCCGTGGTGCCATTCGGGGCCGGAACCTCGCTCGAAGGCCATGTCACTCCCGTGCGCGGCGGCATCAGCATCGACCTCTCGCGCATGACCCGGGTGATCGACGTCAACGCGGCCGACATGGATTGCCGGATCGAAGCCGGCGTGACCCGGCAGCAGCTCAACGAGCATCTGCGCGACCAGGGTCTGTTCTTCCCCGTCGACCCCGGCAGCGAGTGCACCATCGGCGGCATGTGCGCGACCCGCGCCAGCGGCACGGCCGCCGTCCGCTACGGCACGATCCGCGAGAACGTGCTGGGCCTGCAGGTTGCGCTGCCGGACGGGCGGCTGATCCGCACCGGCGGGCGGGTGCGGAAATCGGCGACCGGCTACGATCTCACCCACCTCATGATCGGCTCCGAAGGCACGCTCGGCATCATCACCGAGATCCAGTTGCGGCTGCACGGCATCCCCGAGGCCATGAGCGCCGCGATCTGCCAGTTCTCGACCCTCGAGGCCGCGGTCGAGTCGGTCATCACCGTTCTGCAGGCCGGCATCCCCATCGCCCGGATCGAGCTGCTGGACGAGGTGCAGATGGCCGCCTCGATCGCCTACTCCAAGCTCGAGGGCCTGACGCCCATGCCGACGCTGCTGCTGGAGTTCCATGGCTCGCACGCGAGCGTCGCCGAGCAGGCCGCGATGACGGAGGAGATCACCGCAGGCTTCGGCGCCAGCGGCTTCAAATGGGCGACCGACAGCACCGAGCGCAACAAGCTCTGGAAAGCGCGACATGACGGCTATTGGGCCGCCCTGGCGCTGAAGCCGGGCTACAAGGGGATCACCACGGACGCGGTGGTGCCGATCTCGCGGCTGCCGGAGCTGGTCGTGGGCGCCAAGCAGGACATCGTCGCCTCCGGCCTGACCGCCCCCATCGTGGGGCACGTCGGCGACGGCAACTTCCACACCGTCATCCTGGTGCCGGACACGCCGGCGGGGGTCGAGGAGGGCTTCGCGCTGGACCGCAAAATCGTGGCCCGGGCGCTGGCGCTGGGCGGCTCCTGCTCGGGCGAGCACGGCGTCGGGATCGGCAAGCGCGAGTTCCTCGAACAGGAGCACGGGCCCGAGACGCTCGCGGTGATGCGCCAGATCAAGGGGGCGCTCGACCCGCGCGGCATCATGAATCCGGGCAAGCTGTTCTTGAACTGAGTGATGGCGAACGATCCGGAGACGACGGCCAAGGCGCTGGGCGCCGAGCCCTGCATCCACCGTACCGCCTCGGTGCGCGCCACCACCTTCGGGCGGTTCTGCGAGGTCGGCGCGCGCACGAAGGTCGCTGAGAGCGCGTTCGGCGACTACTCCTACGTCGTCAACGACAGCGACATCATCTACACGACCCTCGGCCGCTTCTGCTCGATTGCGGCGCATACGCGCATCAACCCGGGCAACCACCCGCTCGAGCGGGTGATGATGAGCCATGTCGGCTATCGTAGCAGCGCCTACGGGCTCGGGCCCGACGACGCGGCCTTCTTCGATTGGCGGCGGTCCACGCCGGTGACGCTCGGGCACGATGTCTGGATCGGGCATGGCGCGGTGGTGCTGCCGGGGGTAACCATCGGCACCGGCGCGGCGATCGGCGCCGGCACGATCGTGACCAAGGACGTGCCGCCGTTCGCGATCGTCGTCGGCAACCCGGGCCGGGTCCTGCGCCTCCGCTTCAGCGAAGCGGTGATCGAGCAGCTCCTGGCGATCGCGTGGTGGGACTGGCCGCACGAGCGGCTCGGCGCCGCGATGGCCGACTTCCGCGCGCTGGGCGCCGCCGAATTCTGTGCGAAATACCAGGAGCGTTCATGCTGAAAGTGGCCGTCCAGATGGACCCGATCGAGTCGATCAGCATCGACGGGGACAGCACCTTCGCGCTGATGCTCGAGGCGCAGCGGCGCGGGCACAAGCTGTGGCACTACGACGTCAAGCACCTGTCGCTGCACGAGGGCAAGGGTGAGGGCGCTGCGCGGACGGGGCGGCTGATCGCCAAGGCGCGCCCGGTGATGGTGCAGCGGGTCGCTGGCGACCACTACAAGTTCGGCGCGGCCGAACTGCTCGACCTCGGCACGACCGACACGGTGCTGATGCGCCAGGATCCGCCCTTCGACATGGCCTACATCACCGCCACCCACATGCTCGAGCACATCCACCCCAGGACGCTGGTGGTGAACGACCCGAAATACGTCCGGGACTCGCCGGAGAAGCTGCTGGTGACGCACTTCCCCGAGCTGATGCCGCCGACGCTGATCACCTGGGACCCCGAAGCCGTCCGCGCCTTCCGGACGGAGCACAGGGACATCATCGTCAAGCCGCTGTTCGGCAACGGCGGCGCCGGGGTATTCCGCATCCGCGAAGACGACGAGAACCTCGCCAGCCTGTTGGAGATGCACTGGGCCCGCTCGCGCGAGCCGCTCATGATCCAGCGCTACGAGCGGGCGGTGCGGAAGGGCGACAAGCGCATCATCCTCGTCGACGGTGAGCCGCTCGGCGCGGTCAACCGGGTTCCGGCGGCCGGCGAGGCGCGGAGCAACATGCACGTGGGTGGCCGGGCGGAGCGCTCGCCGCTGACCGAGCGCGACCGCGAGATCTGCGCCACGATCGGGCCGATGCTGCGCGACAAGGGGCTCATCTTCGTCGGCATCGACGTGATCGGGGATTACCTGACGGAGATCAACGTGACGTCGCCCACCGGCCTGCAGGAGATCGCGCGGTTCGACGGCACGGATTTGAGCGTTGCGATCTGGGACCGGATCGAGGCCCGGCTCGGCCGCTCCTGAACCTCAGCGCACCCGCCGCAGCAGGATCCTGATGGCGCCCTGATTGGCCGGGTGCGGATGCGAGGCGGCAAGGATGACCGGGCGGAGCGCGGCGTCGTTCAGCCAGAGCGGCACCTCCCGCCGCAGCACGCCGCCCCGCTCGCCGCTACCGCGCCCGGTGATGATCTCGACGCAGCGGAGCCGCTCGGCCATCGCGGAGCCCAGGAACGCGTGCAACTCGGCATGCGCGTGCTGCACCGTGCGGCCATGCAGGTCGAGCGTTCGCTGCGGCGGCAGCTTGCCCCCGCGGAACCGCATCCAGGTATTTCGGTCGACCCCGCCCGGCGAAGCGCCGATCTCGAGCGGGGCGAGGCTGCGCCGGGGCGCGCCGATCGCGGGCGGCGCGGCAGGCTTCAGTGGCTGGGCTGTCGCCACATCCTGCGGGGGCGGCGGATCCGGCACCGAAACGCCCGAGAGCGGCGCTACGCGCTGCACGTAATCGGCCCAGGCCCGGCGGTCATGGTCGGTCAGCCCGCGCCGGCGCATCTCGTTTTGTCTAGTGTTCGCGCAGCCACTTGATGGCGCGCTTCCAACCATCGACCGTCGCCGCCGGGTCATAGCCGGCAGACCCGGGCGCGGCGAAGTTCGGGCCGGCGCCGACGAACGTGACGATATTCACCGTCTTGCCAGCCCGCTTGGCCTGGGCCTCCAGATCGAGCAGGGCGCTTTTCGGAATGTTGCTTCCCTGGCCGTAGAGCCCCAGCAGCGGCGCGTTCAGGTGGCGGGCGGCCTCGAGCACGGTGATCGGGCGCGCAGGGGTCGCCGCGCCCTGCACGGGGCCGTACCAAACGACGGCGGCTTTCACCACCGGGCTGTAGGCATCGTAAAGCCACGCGACCCGGCCGCCCGGACCGAAGCCGACGATCCCGAGATGGGACAGGTCGCCACCGTGCTGCATGGCCCAGGTCCCGGCCCCGTCGAGCCGCCGCATGATCGTGCCGTCGGGCGGGTCGTCGCGGAACAGGGCGGGCGCGACGGCGAAGAACCCTTCCTTCGCCAACCCGTGACACGTATCCGTCACCACGCGGTCGAGCCCGGCCCCGTTCTCAGCCACCAGCACGATCGGGAACGGACCGGGTCCTACCGGCTTGGCGAACACGCCCGGCACCGGGCCGCCATCGGTCAGGATCTGCGTTTCACCGACCTCGACCCCGTCCGACTGCCCATGGGCCGGGCCCGCTAGCGCGAAGGCGGCACACCCGCCGAGCGCAATCCGCCGGCTAAGACGGTGTGCCACGGATCACCTAGGCGACTCCGTACTTCTTGAACCAGGCGAGCATGCGGGCCCAGCCATCCTCCGCGTCCGCCTTGCGGTAGCTCGGCCGGTAATCGGCATTGAAGCCGTGCGGCGCGTCCTCATAGATGTGGATCTCGACGATCTTGCCGGCCGCGCGGGCCTTCTCCGCCGCAGCCTCGACGTCGCTGACGTTGATGCTGGTGTCCTTGCCGCCATACAGGCCGAGCAACGGCCCGTGGATCTCGGCGGCGACGTCGAAGGCGGTCTTCGGCTGGATGTCCGACGTCGGTCCCTTGATCGGGCCATACCATGCCACGGCCGCTTTCACCTGCGCGCTGTGCGCGTCGTATTGCCACGTGTTGCGGCCGCCGCGGCAGAAGCCGGTGACACCGAGGCGGGAAAGGTCGCCCCCATTCTGGCCGGCCCACGCCACCGCCGCATCCAGGTCGCTCAGCATCTGCGCGTCCGGCGTCTTGTTGATGACCTGCGAGACGATCTGCTGCACGTCCGTCATCTTCGAAAGGTCGCCCTCGCGGGCATAGACTTCCGGTGCGACCGCGAGATAGCCGGCCTTGGCGAGGCGGCGGCAGAGATCCTTGATGTGCTCGTGGACCCCGAAGATCTCCTCGTTGACGAGGATGATCGGGAACGGCCCGGGGCCATTCGGCTTGGAGGCATAGGCCGGCATGTCGCCATCGGCCACGGGGATCTTCACCGCGCCACCGTTGATGCCGAACGTGTCGGTGTGGATGACCTGCGCCTCGACGGGCGTGACGGCGAGGGTGAAGCCGCTGATCAGGCCCGACATGACCATGCCGCGTCGGGCGAGGGGGAAGCGAGAAAGACCTTCGGTACCGTCCATGGTCGACCTACGATTGGGGGAAGCGCACCGGAGCACGAAGCGGAGAGCCCGACAAGGCTCCCCGCTCCCGCAGGCTACTCGGCGGCTTGGGCGTGCGACATGGCCGACTGCAGGTTCTCGTCGATCTTGGCGAGGAAATCCTGTGTGTTGAGGAATTTTTGGTCGCGGCCGATCAGGCTCGCCAGGTCCTTCGTCATGAAGCCGCTCTCGACCGTCTGGATGCAGACGCGCTCGAGCGTCTCGGCGAATTGCGTCAACTCCGGCGTGTTGTCGAACCGGCCGCGATAGGCCAGGCCCCGCGTCCAGGCAAAGATGGAGGCGATCGGGTTGGTGCTGGTCTCCCGCCCCTTCTGGTGCTCCCGGTAGTGCCGAGTGACGGTGCCGTGGGCGGCCTCGGATTCGATCGTCTTGCCGTCGGGGCTCATCAGCACCGACGTCATCAGCCCCAGGCTGCCGAAGCCCTGCGCCACGATGTCGCTCTGCACGTCGCCGTCGTAGTTCTTGCAGGCCCAGACGTAGCCGCCCTCCCACTTCAGCGCCGCGGCGACCATGTCGTCGATTAGCCGGTGTTCGTAGGTGAGCTTCTCGGCCTCGAACTTCGACTTGAATTCGGTGTCGAAGATCTCCTGGAACACGTCCTTGAACATGCCGTCATAGGCTTTCAGGATCGTATTCTTGGTGGAGAGGTAGACCGGATACTTGCGCGCCAGGCCGTAGTTGAAGCTGGCTCGGGCAAACCCCTCGATGGACTGGCGGGTGTTGTGCATGCCCATGGCGACGCCCGGCCCTTTGAAGTCGAACACGTCGAGCACCATCGCCGGGCTGCCGTCGGCGGGGGTGTAGTTGAGCGTGACCTTGCCGGGGCCGGGGATCTTCGTTTCCGTGGCGCGGTAGATGTCGCCGTAGGCATGGCGGCCGATCACGATCGGCTTGGACCAGTGCGGCACCAGGCGCGGCACGTTGCTGCAGATGATCGGCTCACGGAAGATCGTGCCGTCGAGGATGTTGCGGATCGTGCCGTTCGGGCTGCGCCACA
>JAVVHH010000133.1:0-10051 GCA_032249615.1 Acetobacteraceae bacterium | reverse complement strand
CCGCATCTTCCGCTTCGGCCCGGGTCGCCGCGATCACCATCGCCACCGCCTCGCCCTGCCAGCGAACCCGATCGATCGCCAGCGGATGCTGTGGCGCCGATTTCAGGCCACGCAGATGGCTCAACACGCCGACCCACGGCGTGCACAGCGCCTGCATCGCGGCACCGTCGAGCACCTTCAGCACGCCGGGCATGCCCGCCGCTTCGTGCGTGTCGATCCGGGTGATGACCGCGTGAGCATAGGGCGAGCGGAGAAACGCGGCGTGCGCCATCCGCGGCAGGGTGATGTCGCTGACGTAGCGGCCGCGCCCCTGCGTCAGCCGCTGCAGGTTCGGCCGCGGCAGCGCGGCGCCGATATAGGCGTTGGGCCGGTCAGGGCCGCTACCGTCCATGCCGCCCCTCCCAGGTCGCCGCGACCGCATCCACGATCGCCTCGTAGCCGGTGCACCGGCAGTAATTACCTGACAGATGCTCGCGGATGGCAGCCCGGTCGGGCCTCGCGGCGTGCAGCAGCCAATCCTGCGCCGCGATCAGCATGCCGGGCGTGCAATAGCCGCACTGAAGCGCGTTCCGCTCGATGAACGCATGCTGCAGATCGGCGATCTCGCCGCTGTCGGACAGCCCCTCGATCGTCTCCACGACCGACCCGTCGGCCTGCACCGCCAGCACGAGGCAAGCCCGGACGATGGCGCCATCGAGCCGAACCGTGCAGGCTCCGCAAACGCCATGCTCGCAGCCGAGATGGGTCCCGGTCAGGCCCAGCTGCTCGCGCAGGAAGTCAGCCAGATGGAGGCGAGCCGGCACCTCGGCGGCGACCGCCTCGCCGTTAACCTGCAACCGGATGGCCGTCATGCCGCCACCCATGCGCCCACGACCCGCCGGAGCAGCACGCGCGCGAGATGCAGCCGCGTCGCCGCACTCGCCTGCAGGTCCGCATGCGACGGCAAATCGGCCTCCAACTGATGACAGGCCGCTTCGATCGTCGCAGCCGTGACGCCCGGCGCCAGCGCGGCCGCCGCACCGCGGGCGAGCACGGCGGTGGCGCCGACGGAGAAGAAGGCGAGCCGCGTGTCTCCGCCCGTCCGCTGCGCGGCCAAGCCGACCATGGCGTAATCGCCGCTGCGGCGGGCCAGCTCGGAGAAGCCCCATTGCGCCCCCGGCGCCAGAGGAACCTCGAGCCCGACCAACACCTCGCCGGGGGCCAGCGAAGTCTCGAACAACCCGGTGAAGAAACGGTCCGCCGCGACCCGGCGCTCACCCTCCTTCCCCCGGACCAGGATCGACGCCCCGAGCGCCAGCGCGCAGGCGGGCAGCTCGGCCGCCGGGTCGGCGTTGGCCAGGCTGCCGCCGATCGTGCCGCGGCTGCGGATGGCGGGATGCGCGACGTCGGCCAGGGCCCGCCCGATCAGCGGCGCATGGGCCGCGACCAAGGGGTCCGCCAGCAGCTGCGCGTGGGTGCAGCCGGCGCCGATCCGCAGCCCGCCCGGCACCGGGCTCACCCCGCCGAGTTCAGTCAGGCGGGCGATGTCGATCAGGATCGCCGGCGCCGACAGCCGGAGGTTCAGCGCCGGCAACAGGCTCTGCCCGCCGGCGATCAGCTTGGCGCCGTCACCGTGGCGCTCGAGAAGGGCAATGGCATCCGCGACCGACGCGGCACGCACGTAATCGACGGCATTGGCTTTCAAATTGACGTCCTCCGCCCCCACTATGGTCTGCGCATCCGCCGGATCGTCAAGCTTGACAATTCCGGAGCTGCACGCTGTTGATCGATCGAAAATCACGGAGGCCGCGCCATGTCCATCACGCGCTTGGATCATTACTCGATCCGCACCACCGACCTCGCCGCGACCGAGCGGTTCTACGCTGACATTCTCGGGCTCGAGGTCGGGCCGCGGCCCAATTTCCCCTTCCCCGGCGTCTGGCTCTACCAGGGCGGCATTGCCGTCGTTCATGTCGTCGGCATCGACCCGAACGATTCGAGCGGCCTGAAGGATTATCTCGGCGACAAGGCGGCGGACACGAGCGGAACCGGCACGATCGACCATGTGGCCTTCGTGGGAAACGACGTGGAGGCCATGCGGGCGAAGTTTCGCGCCGCCGGCGTCCACTACCGCGATCGGACCGTGCCCGCCATGAACCTCGAGCAGGTTTTCCTCGAGGATCCCAACGGCGTCACCATCGAGCTGAACTTCCCCGGCGCGGCTTGACCGCGCCCAAACGATAGCGTCGCGGCTTGACGGTGTCCGAGCCTTATTGAACAGTCGCTCAATAACAAGCGCGCGCGACCCGGCGCGCCAGAGGAGACGGGATGGACATTACTGCGGGCCTGCCAGCGATCCATGCGGCAGCCGAGGCGCTCAAGAACTGGGGCCGCTGGGGCGACGACGATCAGATCGGGACGCTCAACCACATCCGCGACGAAGACGTCGTGGCGGCCGCGAAGCTGGTCAGGCGCGGCAAGATCTTCGCGATGGGCATTCCGCTGAACAACCAGGGACCCCAGAGCGGCCTGTTCGGCGGGCGCTGGAACCCGATCCACACCATGCTCGCCACCGGCACCGACGCCGTCGCCGGCCGGTTCGACCAGGGTGGCCAAACCCTCCGCTACGCCGACGACGCGCTCAACATGCCGGTCCAGGCGGCGACCCACTGGGATAGCCTCGGCCACATCTTCCTCGGCGATAAGATGTACAACGGGCACGACGCGCGCCGGGTCGACGCGGGCGGCGTGCATGTGCTCGGGATTGAGCACGCCCGGGCGAAGATGGTCGGCCGCGGCGTACTGCTCGACGTGCCGCGGCACAAGGGGATGGACTGGCTGCCCGACGGCTACGGCATCGCCAACGCCGAGCTCGACGAGGTCGCCGCCGCGCAGGGCGTCGAGATCCGGCGCGGCGACTTCGTCATCGTGCGCACGGGCCAGATGGAACGCTGCCGTGCGGAGGGCGCCTGGGGCGGCTACGCCGGCGGCGACGCTCCGGGCGTGCGCTTCGAGAATTGCTATTGGTGCCAGGAAAAGCAGATCGCCGCGATCTGTTCGGACACCTGGGGCGTCGAGGTGCGGCCGAACGAGACGAACGAGGCCAAGCAGCCCTGGCACTGGGTGGTGATCCCCGCCATGGGGCTGACCATGGGCGAGATGTTCGACGTGTCCGAGCTGGCCGCCGACTGTGCCGCCGACGGCGTCTACGAGTTCATGTTCAGCGGCCCGCCGCTCAACCTGACGGGCGGCACCGGTTCGCCGATCAACCCGCTCGCCATCAAGTAGGAGGTCCCGTTGGCCCGCATCCTGAAGCAAGGCGCCGACGCCACCCTGTTGCGCGAGGCGGACGACGCCGTCCGCAAGACCGTCGAGGGCATTCTCGAACAGGTCGAGCGGGAGGGCGACGCCGCGATTCGGTCGCTCTCGGCCAAGTTCGACCGCTGGGAGCCGGAGAGCTTCCGGCTCAACTCGGCGCAGATCGAGGACGCCATCGCCAAGGTCCCGGCGCGCGACATCGAAGACATCCGCTTCGCCCAGGCTCAGGTGCGTCGCTTCGCCGAAGCGCAGAAGGCATGCCTGCTCGACCTCGAGGTCGAAACCATGCCGGGCGTCGTGCTGGGCCACAAGAACATCCCGATCCAGGCGGTCGGCTGCTACGTGCCCGGCGGGCGATACCCGATGGTCGCATCGGCCCACATGTCGGTGCTGACGGCGAGCGTCGCCGGCTGCCCCCGCATCATCGCCTGCGCCCCGCCGTTCAAAGGCGGCGCGCACCCGGCGATCGTTGCCGCGATGCACATGGGCGGCGCGCACGAGATCTACGTGCTGGGCGGCGTGCAGGCGGTCGCGGCGATGGCGCTCGGGACCGAGACGATCGCCCCCGTGGACATGATCGTCGGGCCCGGCAACGCCTATGTCGCCGAAGCCAAGCGGCAGCTGTTCGGCCGGGTCGGCATCGACCTGCTGGCAGGCCCGACCGAGACGCTGGTGATCGCCGACGACACCGTCGATGGCGAGATCTGCGCGACCGATCTGCTGGGCCAGGCCGAGCACGGACCGACCTCCCCGGCCGTGCTGCTGACCACGTCCGAGCGCCTGGCGCGCGAGACGCTGGCGGAGGTGGACCGGCTGCTGGGCCTGCTGCCGACCGCTGACATCGCGCGCCAATCCTGGGCCGAGCATGGCCAGGTGATCGTCTGCGAGGACGATGCGGAAATGGTCCGCGAGGCCGACCGCATCGCCTCCGAACACGTCCAGGTCATGACCCGGGACCCCGATTATTTCCTGGCCAACATGCGCAACTACGGCGCGCTGTTTCTCGGCCCTCGCACCAACGTCGCCTACGGCGACAAGGTGATCGGCACCAACCACACCCTGCCGACCAAGCTCGCCGCCCGCTACACCGGCGGCCTCTGGGTCGGCAAGTTCATCAAGACCTGCAGCTACCAGCGCGTGACCACCGATGCGGCCAGCGCCGAGATCGGCGCCTACTGCTCGCGGCTCTGCCTGCTCGAAGGGTTCGCCGGGCATGCCGAGCAGGCCAACGTGCGGGTGCGCCGTTACGGCGGCGGCAACGTCGGCTACGCGCAGCCGGCGCAGTGACCCTGCCGCAAACGCCGTCGTTCCGCCTGGACGGCAAGCGGGCGCTGGTCACCGGCGCCGGCCGCGGTATCGGCCTCGCCTGCGCCGCCGCACTGGCGCAGGCGGGCGCGGACGTCACCCTGATGGCGCGGACCCGCTCGGAGATCGACGCGGCCGCAGCCGAACTCACCGAGGCTGGAGCCACGGCAGCGACCATGGTGGCCGACGTGTGCGACGTGCAGGCGGTCCAGGCGGCCATCGCGGACGCGGCGCCGTTCGACATCCTCGTCAACAACGCGGGCACCAACCGGCCGAAGCCGTTCCTCGACGTATCGATCGACGATTTCGACGCGGTCATGTCGTTGAACGTCCGCGCCGCCTTCTTCGTCGGGCAGGCCGTGGCCCGCCGCCTGGCCGACGCGGGGCGGCCCGGATCCATCATCCACATGTCGTCCCAGATGGGCCATGTCGGCGGCGCCCGCCGAACCATCTACTGCGCCAGCAAGCACGCGCTGGAGGGTTTGTCGAAGGCCATGGCGGTCGAGTTCGGCCCGCTCGGCATCCGCGTGAACACGCTCTGCCCGACCTTCATCGAGACGCCCATGACCCGGCCCTATCTCGAGGACCCCGCCTTCCGCGCCGATGTCCTGACGAAGATCAAGCTCGGGCGGCTCGGCCAGCCGGAGGATCTCATGGGGGCCGTGGTCTTCCTCGCCTCGGACGCGTCTGCGCTGATGACCGGAACTGCCCTCGTCGTCGACGGCGGCTGGACCGCCGACTAATCCGCCAGTTCGAGCGCGGCCGGCACGCAATAGCGGCCGCTGCTATACAGTAGCGGCACGCCCTCCCGGTGCCGCATCCGCTCGACCCGGCCCAGAAAGATCACGTGGTCGCCCGCGTCGACCCGGTCATGCACGCTGCACTCGAAATGCGCGATCCCGTCTTCCAGCACCGGGCACCCGCCCAGGCCCTCGGCGAAGTCCAGCCCGGCAAACCGATCCGCCATCGAGCCCGCGAACCGCGCCGAGAGCTCCCTCTGATGGCTACCCAGCACGTTCACCGTGAACCAGCGCGCCGACAGGAAGCTCGGCAGCGACCGCGCCGCCCGGTTCAAGCTCCACAGCACCAGCGGCGGATCGAGCGAGACGGAGGTGAACGAGTTGGCCGTCAGGCCCTCGAGCCGGCCATCCTCCGTGCAGGTGGTCACGATCGTCACGCCGGTCGCGAAACGGCCCAGCGCGCGCCGCAACTCCCGGGGATCGGTCACCATCTGCTCGGATCGTGTATCCATCATGGGCCCAAGGTGGCGTTACCAGGCGCCGAAGCCAAATGAGAGCTCCTAATCTTTTGCATCAGGTTTTGTAATGGCCGAGCTTCCCCGCGACATCCTGCTCTTCGTCGCCGCCTACGAGGAACGCTCATTCACCGCCGCCGCCGCGCGGGAAGCCGCCACGCAGTCGGGCGTGTCGCAGCACGTCCGCAAGCTGGAAGAGCGGTTCGGCGCCCTGCTGTTCACCCGCGACGGCGGCCGGGTCAGCCCGACCCCGGCGGCCGATCGCTATTACCTGCGCTGCCTGGAGATCCTCCGCGCGCACGCCGCCGCGCGCGAAGTGCTGCGCGAATGCAGCGCCGGGCTGAGCGGAGAGGTCCGGGTCGGGCTCATGCCGACCGTGACCCGCTGCGCGCTGGCGCCGGCGCTGGCCGCGTTCATCGACCGGCACCCCAACGTCAGCGTCCGCGTCCATGAAGGATACAGCGGCGTCCTGACCGACCAGGTGCAGCAGGGAGGCTTAGATTTCGCCGTCGTCCCGGGCTTCCCGGGGCTCCCCGGGCTGATGAGCCGACCTTTCGCCACCACGCCGGAGGTCCTCGTCGCCGCCAGCGGGCCGCATGCCGAACCGGTCCGGCTGGCGACGCTCGGCCCGCTCTCCATCGTTCTGCCCAGCCCGGCCAACACAAGGCGGCAGACGATCGAGACCTATCTCCGCTCGAACGAGGTGCCGCTCGCCCGGACCATCACGCTCGACACCATGCTCGCCACGTTGGACATGGTCGCCACCACCGGGTGGGTCGCGATCCTGCCCGGCGTGATGATGGCGCGCGACCGCGTGCAATCCCGCCACGTCGTGCGCACCCTCGCCGACCCGGCGCTCTCGCTCGACCTCGTCACCATCGAGGCAACAAGGCGCCCGCTCTCCGCAGCGGCGACGGCCTTCCGCGACCTCCTGCAGGAAACCACTGTCACGGCCAGCGCCGCCTGGGCGACCTGAGCTGGCTCAGCCCTCCACCCTCTCGATCGCCCGGCTGCGGGACGAACGGACCACGGCCTCGAACGCGGCGATCGTCGCCAGCATCTGCTCCGGCGGCACCGGATAGGCCGCCCCGCCCGCCACCGCCGCCGCGAACGCCTCCAAATTGGCGCGCACCGCCGGCGCGGGCGCAAACTCCCGCACCGTCCGCTCCCGCCCGCGCATGGCGGTCGTCAGCGTCCAGCCCTCCGACCGCTCCGGATGTGCCTTGTCCCGCACTTCCGCCCAACCCTGGCTGCCGTAGATTGCGAATCGGCCGTCGAACGGTGTCGCCAGGATGGCGGTAAGCAAGGCGTTCGCGCCCCCCCGGAACGCGACCAGGGCCGCCAGCGTATCGCCGTTGACGAGCTTGCTGCCGAGCTGCCTCACGTTGGCCAGCACGCTCTCTGCCGGGCCGAGGAAGCTGACGGCCAAGTCCAGCAGATGGATGCCCGTCGCCGTCATCGGCCCGGCCGGCGCCTCGGCGCCTGACAGCCGCCAGTTGTCGGCCGGCAGGGCCAAGAACTTGTCCTGGCTGAAATTCGCCTCGATCTGCAGCGCCGTTCCCAGATCACCGCTCTCCACCAGGCGGCGGAGCTCGAGAATAGGCGGCTCGAAGCGCCGCTCATGCCCCACGCCGAGCTGCACGCCCGCGCGCTGGCAGGCCGCGATCGCCGTTTCCGCCTCCCCCCGCGTCAGGCAGAGCGGCTTCTCACAGAACACATGCTTGCCGGCTTCGGCGGCGCGCGCGATCTGCTCGGCATGCTGCGTATGGGGCGTGCAGAGAATGACGGCTTCGATCGCGCTGTCGCGTAGGATCTCATCATAGCTCGCCTTCATCGTGAACACGGCCTCCGCCGCGAAGCCGGCGGCCTCCGGCGCGGGATCAAACCCGGCGACGATGCGCAGTGCCGGGCTGCCGCGGAGAGTGTCGACGATCGTGCGGCCCCACCAGCCCAAGCCGAGGATCGCTGCAGTGACCGGGCGTTCCATCACCGCGCCTCCTCGAGGAATGCCCCAAGCTGCGCGTTGAACTCGGCCCCGCGCTCGACGCTGGCCTGGTGCGCGGCGCCTGGGATCACGTGCAGCCGGGCGCCCTCGATCCCCTCGGCCAAAGCTTGCGCCATGGCGGGCGGCGTCGCCTGATCTTCCGCCCCCACCATCACCAGCGTCGGGCACCGTATGTGGCCCAACTCGGCCGACACGTCATACCCGATGATCGCCTCACAGCAGCCGGCGAAGCCCTCGACCGGCGTGGCTGCGATCATCTGGGCGAAGTGATCCGCCTGCGCCGACTCGCGGGCGAGGAAGTCCGCGGTGAACCAACGGGATAACGTGCCCTGCACGACCGCCGACATACCGCGCTCGCGCACGGCCGCGATCCGATCGCGCCAACTGGCATGCGCTTCCCGCGGATAACCCGCTGTCGTGTCCGCAATGGCCAGCCGGTCGATCACGCCGGGAAGCCGGATCGCGTGGGTGAGTCCGATCATCCCCCCCAGCGACACCCCGACCCAAGCCGTCCTCTCGACGCCCAATCGGTCGAACAGGTTTTGGACATCCTGCGCAAGCGCGCCCATCGTATACGGCCCTGCAGGCGCCGGGCTGCCGCCGTGGCCGCGGACATCGACCCGCAGCACCGTGAAGCGCCGCTCGAGCAAACTAGCCTGCGCGTCCAGCAACGTCCGATCCGACGCCAATGAGTGGACGAGCGTCACCCAGGGCCCCTGCCCGCTGACGACGTAGTTCAGTTCGACCGCTGCTTGGCTCATGGCATCTCCTGTGGGCCCAGTGTAGCGCGACAGAAGCTCGGGGAAACCGTCACGGCCGACAGGCGCTGCCGTCGACCGGCGGATGCGCGACGAGCCGGAGTTCTTTGATCTCGACAGGCGTTTGCTGCTGCTCGACGGTCCCGACGCCCGACCAGGAGTAGATGCGTGCCGACTCGAACCGGTCCCTCGCGTCGAGATCGTAAAAACGCACCGGCACCGTGTATGTATGCATCCCACCATCCGCGAGAAGCGGTATCTGCACCTCGGACTGACGATAGTCTCCGGTATACTTCCGTGCTCCGACGAGAAGCCTGATCATCCGCGTCGAGATATTGGCCGGAACGGCTATCGAGACTTTGAACGCATCGGCATCGCCGATACATGGTGCTCCGCCGACCGGCTTGAACAGGTCGTTATACATCTGGTCCCACACCGGAGCCGCCTCGGGCGCCCGGAATATCGCGTCGTTCGGTGTATTCGAAAACTCAGGATGGGGCGAAAACTCGGCGTTGTCAGGGACGCCTTGGATGTCCCGATACTTCTGGGTTACGCGCACCGTCTTTGGACGGACCCGATCGATGTCGATTCGGGGATAGTATAACGAAAGGTAACCGTCGGCGTCCTCGCTCTCGGCGGCGAGCAGGAGCTTGTCGCCTCCGGCCATGGTGGTGGCGAGGTCCTCCGAAAGCTCGATCCGTTCGCCGACGCGCATCTCGACGTTTCTCACCACCTGTGCTTTCCCGTCGTGCAGAACGGACACGCGCAGAGTCGCGGGGCCGGAGGAATGGTTCTCGACTGACGATCGCAGGACTTCGCTGACGACCACGGGGGGCCTAATGGGCTCCCATGTCAGACTTTGCCCAGCGGGCAGCGCGAGCGACAAAGGCTGCGCGGTCAGCCAATTCGCCGGCCTACCCCTGCTGTAGGTGCCGGGTGCATCCCACTGGATCTGCGGCCGGTCCGGACGCTGCTGAAGGCGGACCGTGTTCAGCACCCAATCCCCTTGCAAGGTGTCGGTCTCATACCGTCCGCTTGCCCCCAGCCCGGCCTCGTCGAAGAACCGTCCAAAACTCGCGAACTCATAAGTCGGCGGCCAGATGAACACGATCATCTCGCAGAACGTCGGCGCGGTCTTGTATGCCCGCATGCAGGAGTCCGCGCTCAGCGCCCGCGATTGCAGGAAGGGCGTTTTACTCGCGAAAGAGTAATTCGCACTCGCGTAGAGAGCGCTCACGACCGCCGTGCAAGCCCCTGCGGCCAGGCGCACGGAAAGCGTCGACCGCATCCGTTCGAACAACACGACGGCATTGATGAAGAGGCCGATCCAGAAGAGTGCGGCAATCGCAACATACCACGGGCCAACGGCAGTCCGCACGAGGGCGATCTGATAAAGGGACAGAAGGGTGAAAGTGGCGAACAGGCAACCCG
>JAVVHH010000132.1:0-10069 GCA_032249615.1 Acetobacteraceae bacterium | reverse complement strand
GTCGCCCCGTTGGCGAGCGGCCCGTAGACGATATAGGTGTGCCCGGTCACCCAGCCGACATCGGCGGTGCACCAGTAGACCTCGCCGGGCTGGTAGTCGAAGACAATCTGGTGGGTCATCGCGGCCCAGACCATGTAGCCACCTGTCGTGTGCAGCACGCCTTTCGGCTTGCCGGTGCTGCCCGAGGTATAGAGGATGAAGAGCGGCGCTTCCGCCTCCATCGGCTCGGGCGCGCAATCGGGGCTGGCGGCGGCGACCAGCTCGCCGAAGCGGTGGTCACGGCCCTCCTGCATCGGAACGCTGCCGCCGGTCACGCCGACCACGACCACGTGCTTGACGCTGGGGCAGCTCTTCAGCGCGAGGTCGGCGTTGGTCTTCAGTGCCACGGTGCGACCGCCGCGCCGGCCCTCATCGGCGGTGATGAGGATGGTGCTGTCGCAATCCTGGATGCGGTTGGCCAGGCTGTCGGGCGAGAAGCCGCCGAACACGATGGAGTGGATGGCGCCGATGCGCGCGCAGGCGAGCATGGCGACGGCAGCCTCGATCACCATCGGCAGGTAGATGGTGACCCGGTCGCCCTTCGTCGCCCCGAGTGATTTCAGCGCGTTGGCGAAACGGCAGACCTGCTCGTGCAGCTCGCGGTAGGTGATGCTCTTGGAAGCGGCCGGGTCGTCGCCTTCCCAGATGATCGCGATCTGATCGGGCCGCTCGGCCAGATGACGGTCGAGGCAGGTCGCCGAGGCGTTGAGGATGCCGTCTTCATACCAGCGGATTCGGACGTCGCCGGTGAAGTTGCCGCTCAGGATCTTGGTCGGCGGCTTGATCCAGCTCACACGCCGGGCCTGCTCGGCCCAGAACCCGTCGTGATCGGTACATGCGCGCTCCGTCCAGGCAGAGAAGGTCTGGGGGTCGACGTGAGTGGATCCGGCCAGCGCGGGCGGCACGGGATACAGCTGATCGGACACGGCGTTCCTCGGACTATCTGAGTTTCGAAGCAGATTAGCGCCCGAGCCGGACCGGCGCCAGGTTCAGCGTTTCACCCGCGTGATGCCGCTGGCGAGGCTCACGACGTGCTCCCACTCGGCCTCGGTGACCGGGGCGACGGACAGGCGCGAGAATTTCACCAGCGCCATCCCGGCGAGCGCCGGGTCGGCTTTCGCGGCGGCGAGGGTGACGGGGCGCTTCAGGGCGGCCACCGCTTTCATATCGACGCAAACCCAGCCGCCCTTTTCCGCTTCCGCGCTCGGGTCGGGGTAGGCTTCGCGCACGACCTCGACGATGCCGACGATCTCCTTGCCGATGTTTGAGTGGTAAAAGAAGGCCCGGTCGCGCCGCTTCATGGTCATCAGGTTCCGCTTGGCCTGATGGTTGCGTACGCCCGTCCAGGGCTCGACGCGGTTGGCCACCTGCTGGTCCCAGCTGAACGCATCGGGTTCGGATTTGACGAGCCAGTATTGCATCGCCGCAGAGGTGACCCAGCGCTTCGTTGGCGTCAACGAATGGTTCACCAGCTTGTGTCACGATGGACTTACAACGCGTGGAACTCATGCTATCTTCGAGTTGTGGACGCCACCGCTCTCCCTTCGCGGCCTTCGCGCTCGCTGCACCGTTTCGCCAACCCCGGCCGGTTCCTGCGGCTGGCTCGGGTGGTGCAGCCGTGGCTGACCTGGCCGGCTCTCCTGGTCCTCGCCGTCGGTCTGGTGTGGGGCTTGTTTCTCTCGCCCGCCGATTGGCAGCAGGGCGATTCGGTTCGGATCATGTACATCCATGTTCCCGCGGCCTGGCTGGCCTCGGCCGGCTATGTCAGCCTAGCGGTCGCATCGCTGATGTCCCTGGTGTGGCGGCATCCGCTGGCCGATCTGGCCGCCGGCGAGATCGGACCGGTCGGCGCCTCGTTCACCGGGGTTTGCCTGGCAACCGGCTCGCTCTGGGGCAAGCCGATGTGGGGTACGTGGTGGGTTTGGGATGCCCGGCTCACCAGCGTTTTGGTCCTGTTCTTCCTCTACCTCGGCCACATCGCGCTCATGCGCGCCTTCGACGACCCGGTGCGCGGCTCCCGCGCCGCCGCTATCCTCGCCCTGGTCGGCGTCGTGAACCTGCCGATCATCAAGTTCAGCGTCGATTGGTGGAACACCCTGCATCAGGGCAACAGCATCACGCTGACCGGGGCGCCGGGGATGCATGTCGACATGCTATGGCCCCTGTTGATCTGCACGGTCGGCTTCACGCTGGGGTTCGCCGCGCTGGTGCTGGCACGGACGCGGGCGGCCGTGATGGAGCGGCGGATCCGCGGCTTGCTGATGGCGCAGGCGGAGCGGGCATGACTCACCTCCCGTTCATTGCCGCCGCCTATACGCTGGGCGTCGGCGTGCCCGGGCTTCTCGCGGTGCTCTCGTGGCGGCGCCTGAACCTCGCGAAACGGCGCCTGGCCGCAATCGATCCTAGGATGTCGAGATGACGCGCAAGAAGCGGCGGTTGTGGATCGTGCTGGCGTGTGGGCTCGGGCTCGGCTCGGCTTCGGCGTTGGCGCTCTCGGCGTTCGGCGACAACCTCGTATTCTTCGTCTCGCCCTCCACGCTCGAACAGCACGCGGGCAATATCGGGACGACGCTGCGGCTGGGCGGGCTGGTCGAGGCCGGCAGCGTGCACCGCACGGAAATCGGCGGCACACCGGTGGCGCGGTTCCGCGTGACGGACGGCAAGGCGGCGGTGGACGTCAGCTATTCGGGCATCCTGCCCGACCTGTTCCGCGAAGGGCAGGGGGCAGTAATGCTCGGCAAGCTGTTGCCCGACGGTTCGTTCCGCGCGAGCGAGGTCCTGGCAAAGCACGACGAGACGTACATGCCGCGCGACGTGGCGGATGCGTTGAAGAAAACGGGCATGTGGCACCCGGAGCAGGGCGCTCCGCCCCCGGCGGCGACCTGGAATACCCTGGAGCCGTCCAGCTCGTCGCGGAAATCCTGACATGATCCCCGAACTCGGCCATTTCGCGCTGGCCATGGCCTGCGCCATCGCTCTGGCCCAGGCCGTCGTGCCGATCTGGGGGGCGCACCGCGCCGACGCTCGGCTGATGGGGCTGGCGCCCGCCCTGGCGCTCGCGCAATTGCTGGCGCTCGGCAGCGCGGCGGCCGCGCTGGTCATCAGCAGCGTGAACGACGATTTCACCGTGCTGAACATCGCCGAGAACAGCCATACGCTGAAGCCGCTCCTCTACAAGATCACCGGCACCTGGGGGAACCATGAGGGGTCCATCCTGCTCTGGGGGCTGATCCTCGGTCTCTGCGGCGGCGCGGTGGCGACGTTCGGGCGCGGGCTGCCTTCGGCGCTGCGCGCGCGCGTGATCGGCGTGCTCGGCGGCACGTCGGCCGGGTTCCTGCTGTTCTGCCTGCTTGCGAGCGATCCGTTCAACCGGCTGTGGCCCCCGCCGCTCGACGGGCGCGACATGAACCCGCTGCTGCAGGACCCGGGTTTGGCGTTCCATCCGCCGATCCTCTACGCCGGCTATGTCGGCTTCGCCGTGCCGTTCGCCTTCGCGGTGGCGGCCCTGCTCGAGGGGCGGATCGACGCCGCTTGGGGACGCTGGGTCCGTCCTTGGACGCTCGCGTCCTGGTGCCTGCTGACCTCCGGCATCGCGCTCGGCAGTTGGTGGGCCTATTACGAGTTGGGGTGGGGCGGTTTCTGGTTCTGGGACCCGGTCGAGAACGCCAGCCTGCTCCCCTGGTTGACCGGCACCGCGTTGCTTCATTCGGCGATCGTGGTGGAGAAGCGCGAGGCACTGAAGATCTGGACGGTGCTGCTCGCGATCGGGACGTTCTCGCTGTCGCTGTCCGGCACGTTCCTGGTGCGCTCCGGCATCCTCAACTCGGTCCACGCCTTCGCCAACGACCCGGCCCGCGGCGTATTCATCCTCGGCCTGCTCGCCATCGTCATCGGCGGCAGCCTGCTGCTGTTCGCGTTCCGCGCCCCGGCGCTGGCACCCGGCGGCCTGTTCTCGCCGATCTCGCGCGAGGGCGCGCTGGTGTTCAACAACATCATGCTGTGCAGCATCGCCGCGGTGGTCATCACCGGGACGCTCTATCCGCTGATCGCGGACTTCATCTTCGATCACAAGATCTCGGTGGGCGCCCCGTTCTTCAATGCCACGGTTCTGCCGTTAGCGATCCCGGTCTTCGTGGTGATGACAGTCGCGCCGGCGATGGCGTGGAAGCGCGCGCAGCTCTGGCCAGCCATTCGCCGGCTCTGGTGGGCGGCGATCGTGGCCGCACTCGTCGGCCTGTGGGCGGCTTATGGCGCGGCGAAGCTGCTGCCGGCGCTGGCTTTTGCGGGCTCGGCCTGGATCGTGTTCGGCGCCGCGGCGGAGATCGTCGAGCGGATCCGGCTGTTCCGCGTGCCCCTGGGGCAGAGCCTGTCGCGTCTTGCCGGGCTGCGCCTCTCCGTGCTGGGCACCGCGCTGGGCCATGCCGGGATGGGCGTGACCGTCGCGGGGATTGCCGGTATGTCGCTGGCGACCGAGCGCGTCGTGGCCGTACGGCCCGGCGACAGCGTATCGGTGGCCGGATACGAGTGGAAACTGGTGGAACTGCACGACGAGCGCGGGCCGAACTATGTTTCGCGCATCGCCACGATCGACGTGACCAAGGACGGAGCGCCTTTCCTCGTGCTGCAGCCGTCGCGGCGGACCTTCCCGGTCCAGCAGATGACGACGACGGAGGCGGCCATCCACACCAATGGCATCCGCGACCTTTATGCGGTGCTGGGCGAGGAACGTGACGGCGTGGCCGTGTTGCGGCTGCACGACAATTTCCTGGCGCCGTGGATTTGGTTCGGTGCTCTCATCATGGCTTCGGGCGGTGCGCTATCGCTCCTCGATCGGCGCGCCCGGGTCGGCGCCCCACAACGGGCAGCCGCCCGGCCAAGCGGGCAAGCGGTGGCGTGAACCGCCGGCTCCTTCTGCTCGCTCCGCTTGCGGTGGCGGGCGCGAGCGGCTTCGGCGCGTGGACCATCCTCCGCCGCATGAAGGAGGGCACGTTCGACCCGCACGACGTGCCGAGCCAGCTAATCGGCAAGCCCGTCCCGCCGTTCGCGTCCCTTCCGGCGCTCGATCAGGGAACGGAGGGGTTCGGCAGCGCCGCGCTCGAGACGGCGGGGCATCCGATGCTGGTCAATTTCTTCGCGAGCTGGTGCGTGCCGTGCGTGATCGAAGCGCCGACGCTGATGGTGCTCAAACAGCAGAACATCCCGATCTGGGGCATCGCCTACAAGGACAAGCCGGAGGCGGCCCGCGCCTTCCTCGCCCGGCATGGCAACCCCTATGCCCGCGTGGCGATGGATGAGCCCGGCCGGGTCGCGATCGACTGGGGCGTTTATGGCGTGCCGGAAACGTACCTGCTCGACGGCAAGGGCATCGTCCGCTGGCGCCAAGCGGGGCCCGTCACGGCCGAGGTGCTGGAGACGCAGTTGAAACCGATGCTGCGGAGCGTGGCATGAGCCGGAAGCTCGCCGGCCTGCTGCTCGGGCTGCTGCTGCTGGCCGCCCCGGCCTGGGCGATCAGCGACCCGGCCGAGATGCTGCCCAACCCGGCGCAAGAGGCCCGGGCCGAGCGTGTCGGCAGCCAGCTCCGCTGCCTCGTGTGCCAGAACGAGAGCATCGAGGACAGCAACGCCGATCTCGCCAAAGACCTCCGCCGGCTGGTGCGGCAACGGATCGCCGCGGGCGACACCGATACGCAGGCGACCGACTGGGTCGTGGCGCGATACGGCGACTTCGTGCGGTTGCGGCCGCCCGTGACCTGGGTGACGGCCGCGCTCTGGGGCTCGCCGGTCATTGCGATCGGGGCGGCGCTGATCGCGGTGCTGCTGCTCCGGCGGCGCCCGCCCGCGCAGCCGGTGCCGCTCTCGCCGGCCGAGCGCGCCCGCCTGGCGCAGCTGACGGAACCCGGCCTCTCGGAGCCCCCACCGGCCGCATGATCTTCGTCCTGATTGCCCTCCTGGCGCTCGCGGTGCTGGCGCCGGTGCTGCTTCGCCTGCGAGGCCCGGTCGAGAGCCGCGGCGCCCGTGACCTGGCCGTCGACCTGCACCGGACCCAACTGCGCGAGCTCGACCGCGACTTCGCGGAGGGGCGCATCCTGTCCGCCGAGCATGCGACCGCCAAATTGGAGGTGCAGCGCCGCCTGCTCGCCGCTGCGGCAGCGGAGGAAACGGCGCCGCGAACCGGCGCACGCTGGCCGGTGATCGCGACGATCGTGGTCGTGCCGCTCGCGGCTGCCGGGCTGTACGCCGTCAGCGGCAGCAAGCCGAGTATGCCGTCATCGAGCGGCGGGGGCGAACAGGCGCGGGAGGCCGAGACCGCGACGTTGGTCGAAGGCTTGCGCGACCAGCTCGCGACGATGGACCCGAACACGGACAAGGCGCGTCAGGGCTACGCCCTGCTCGGCACGGTCGAGGAGCAGCGCGGCAACGATGCGGCCGCCGCCGCCGCCTTCCGCATGGCGCTGCACGGCAAGTTCGACCCGACGATCGCGGCGCGGGCAGCGGAGGCCGCCGTGCGTGCCGAAGGTGGCGTCAGCGAGAGCAGTGCGGCCCTGTTCCGCCGTGCCCTGGCCGCGGCGCCCGCGGATGCGCCCTGGCGCAACTACGTCGAGCAGCGGCTACAGCAACCGCGCCTGGCGAGTCGGCCCTGAGCGCGTCAGGCGGGGGCTGGGACGGCTGACAGCAGCTCGCGGACGCGGACGGCGAGGGCTTCCGGGGAAAACGGCTTGGCAATCATCGCCATGCCGGGCGCCAGCGCGCCGTCTTTGAGGCTGGCCGCATAGCCGGTGATGAACAGCACGGGCAGGCCCGGCCGCCGCTGCCGGGCTGCCTCGGCGATCTGACGGCCGTTCAGATTGCCGGGAAGGCCGATCTCGGTGACCAGGAGATCGAGCCGCGACAAGCCGCCGTTCAGCAAGTGCATCGCGTCCGTGCCGGTGGCGCAGGTGCGGACGTTGAAACCCAACTCCCGTAGATGGTCGGCCGCCCGGTTCCGCACATCGGCTTCGTCCTCGACGAGGAGGATCACGCCGTCGCTGCCGGCCTCGCGCGGGGGTGCGACCGGCACGGCGTGGTGCCTTGGCAGCAGCAGCCGGACGGTCGTGCCGGCGCCCGGGTCGCTCTCAAGGCGGACGAAACCGCCGGATTGGCGGACGAAGCCGTAGACCTGGGAGAGCCCGAGGCCGGTGCCCTGGCCCGTCGGCTTGGTGGTAAAGAACGGCTCGAAAGCGCGCGCCCTGGTCGCTTCATCCATGCCGACGCCGGTGTCGGCGACCGTGATCTCGACGTAGTCGCCGGCGGTGGCGCCCTCATTGCCGGCGACGTCAGAGCCGGTCAGGACCACGTTGCCCGTCGTGATGGTCAGCTTGCCGCCGCCGGGCATGGCGTCGCGGGCGTTGATACACAGGTTGAATACGACGTTTTCGAGCTGGTTCAGGTCGCAGAGGACCATCCAAGTGTCGTCGCCCTGATGCGTCACGAGGTCGATGGCCGGGCCGACCGTGCGGGCGACCAGCTCGGCCATGCCGGTCACGAGCTCCGCCGGGTCGACCGCCTCAGGGCTCAGGGTCTGGCGGCGGGCAAACGCGAGCAGGCGGTGGGTGAGCGAGGCGGCTCGGTCGACGGTGGTGCGCGCCACGCCGGCGAAGCGCTTGGCATCGTCCAGCTTGTTCTGCTCGACGCGGCGGACCAGCAGTTCGAGCGCTCCGCCGATGGCTTGCAGCATATTGTTGAAATCGTGCGCGATGCCGCCCGTGAGCTGCCCGACGGCCTCCATCTTCTGCGATTGGCGCAGCTGCTCCTCGGCCGCCGTCAGTTCGGCGGTGCGGTCGGCGATCTCGCGCGTCAGCGCCTCGCGGGAATGGGCCAGGACCTCGCGCGCCTGGATGATTTCGTCGATGTCGGTGCAGGTGCCGTACCAGCGGGTGATGCGCCCCTGTTCGTCGTGGATGGCTTGGGCGCGGCCGAGCACCCAGCGGTATCGTCCGGAAACGTGCCGGAGCCGGTACTCGCGATGGTAGGGGCGGCCGGTGGCGAGCGAGGCCTGCCAGACCCGCTCGGTTTCTGCCTGATCGTCGGGATGGAACAGGCCCATCCAAGATTGGCCGTCGCTGGAGCCCGGCGCGGTGCCGGTGAACTCATACCAGCGCTGGTTGAAATAATCGTGGTAGCCGTCGGCGCGGGTGGACCAGACCATCTGATCGATGGAGTTGGCGATCGCCTGGAAGCGAGCCTCGCTCTCCCGCAGCGCCGCGATGTTCTCGAACCGCTCGGTCTCGTCGGCGAGCAGGCCGATGAGCAGCGGCTGCCCGTCGGAATCGGGCGCGACCTCGGCCTGGGCGAGGATGTGCCGCCGTTCGCCGTCCCGGATGATGCGGTAGCTGTGGACGAGGCGGCCCGAGTTGATTCCTTCCTTGACGTCCGCGCGGACCTTGTCGCGGTCTTCGGGCACGATCCGCTCGAGGTAGTCCCGCGCGGCGCAACCCTCCGCCGGGCTGAAGCCGAACATGGTCCGCACCGTCTCCGAGGGCTGCACCGTCCCCGCCTTCAGGTTCCACTCGAACGATCCGAGGCCGCCGGCCTCGAGCGCGAGGCGGAGCCGGGCTTCCTCGCGGCGCAGCGCCGCTTCTGCCGCATCGCGCTCGCGCTCGCGTTCGGCCAAGGCGGTCGTCATCCGGTCGAACACCGCGCCGAGCTCGCGGATCTCGCCCGAGAGGCGGCTCAGATCGGTGCGGGCTTGCAGGTCGCCGGCCCCGATGCGGTCGGCCGCCGCCGAAAGACTGGCCAGCGGCGCGAGCACGAACCGACGCGCGCCGGCCGCGCCGGCGACGAGCGCGAGCAGCCCGCCGAGTCCCAGGCCCAGCAAATTACGCAGCGACATGTCGCGCAGGTCGGCAAACGCTCGCTCACGGTCGAGGCCGACGACCAGGATGTTGCCGGCGAGTGCCGGGTCGCGCGGCACGGCGCCGAAGAGCCGCAGCGTGCCGTCCGGCCCGCGCATCTCGACCACACGGGGCGCCGACACGTTCAGCGCGTCGCGGAACGCTTGGGGGGCGGGGGCACCGACCCAATCGGCGTTGACGGGGATCCTGTCCAGAACGGCGGCGACGACCGTCCCGCTCGGATCCAGCAAGAGCAGCTCCGCCCCGAGAGGTGCGGCCGGGTCGACGAGCTGTTCCGCGAGCCGGCGCTGATCGAGGCTGGCCAGCACGATGCCCGCGATCTCGCCGTTATCATTCCGGTAGGGGACGGCGAAGTGCAGGCTGCGGATGTGTGTCTCGAGCCCGACGACGAGATCGCCGCTCGAGAAGGCGCCCGTCGCCATCGTGCGCTTGAAATACGCCCGGTTGGCGACGGAGATGCTGCCCGGTGCGTTTCCGGCGTCGTCGCAAATGATGCTGCCGGTCCGGTCGGTGACGCCCAGTAGGGCGTAATCCTTCAACTGCCCGGACACGTGCTTGAGGAATGTCGTGCAGGCCACCGTGTCGCCGGCCTTGATCGCGGGCACTTCGGCCAACGTGATCAGCAAGCGTTGCGCGCCGCGCGTGACGAGCCCCATACTGTCCTGCAGCGAGCGGCTCTCCGCGACCGCATCCTGCTGCAACCTGGCCGCCCGTTCGTTGCGGTTGGTGGCGTCGTTCAGGATACCGACGATGAGCGGCGGCGTGAGAGCGAGCGCCACCAGGAGCAGGAGACGGCCGGCGAGCGTCAAGGCGCGTGTGCGTCCCAAAAGGGCGACTGCGCGCGCCGCACGAAACCGCTTGGGTAAAGAGGCACCTTTTGTATCCCGCTGACCACGTTGGACTGCAGGATACAACTCTCTGTTATGCGCTGACAGTTTTATCCCGTGCGGCCGCCGCACGGCAATGGTTCAGAGCAACAAGGGGATCGAGCACTACTCCCGAGCCAATTGGCTCGGGAAGTGCTCTATCGGCGCAGGAACGCCAGCAGACGCTCGAGCAACGCGTCCGGTTGCTCCTGCTGGATCCAGTGGCCGGTGCCCGGCAGCAGCCCGACATCGCGCATGTCCGTGCAGACCCGGC
>JAVVHH010000131.1:0-10110 GCA_032249615.1 Acetobacteraceae bacterium | reverse complement strand
GTTGCCTGCGCGATCACCTGCCGCCGGATGTCGTCGACCGTCTTGCGCGCCTGCTGCTCCTGCTGGCGCGCCTGCCGAACCCGCGAATACTCGGCCCCGCCCTGATATATCGGTACGCTCGCGTTCAGCAGGACCTGCCCGCCGATCGTCCGCTGCCGGATGAGGGTCGTATTGTCCGCCCGCGCTGCCTGCGCCTGCAAGCTGAGCTGCGGCATCAGGTTGGCGAATTGCAGGTCGATGTTGTCGCGCGCCGCCGCATCGTCGAACAGCGCCGCGATCACGTTCGGGTTGTTGTTGGCGGCGAGCTGCACCGCCTCCTGCTGGCTGTGCACCGGCTCCTTGAGCGGTTGCGGCTCCACCAGCTGGTCCGGCAACTCGCCCACGTAACGCCGGTAATTGCCCCGCGCCGTCTGCAAATTCCCCGCCGACGTCTCGCGGGTCGCCCGCGCTCCGGCCAGCGCCGCCTCCGCCTGCGCCACGTCCGTCCGCGTGATCTCGCCCACCCGGAACCGGTCCTGCGTCGCCTGCAACTGGCGCTGCAACACCTGCTCGTTGTTGATGTTCAGCTGCAGCACCTGCTGCCCCTGGATCACGTTGACGTAGGCGGTTACCGTGTCGGAGAACAGCTGCTGCTCCGTGGCCAGCAGCCGCGCCCGCTGCGCATAGACCCGGTTATCCGCCTGCCGCGTCCCGGCCTGCGTCGCCCCGCCCCGGAACAGCGGCTGCGTAGCCGTCGCCTGCGCGCTGAAAATGTCGCGGTTGTTGCGCAGCTTGTTCGTGAACCCGTTGGCCGTCGTCCGGTACGACCCGTCCGCATAGCCCACCGACGAGGACAGCACGACCGTCGGCCGCCACCCCGCCAACGCCTGCGGCACCGTCTCGTCCGTCGCGCGCAGCTGAGCCCGCGCCGCCTGCAGCGTCGGGTTGTTCGAATACGCCGACGCCAGCGCATCCTGCAGCGTTCGGGGCTGCGCATGGGCGCCGCCGGCCACCAAAGCCAGCAGACCCCCCAACGCAATCACTTCGTTCCGCATTCGCGCACCCTGTTTGCTGACCCGGTCACGCAGCATTGTGCATGGATAGCGGAGAAGCTTCAACGAACCGTTAAAACCGGAAAGCCGGCGGCGGGACGAACGCCGGCAGCAACGGTGTCGCGCAATCGAACCGCGGCTGCGCCCGCAACGTCGCCTGCGGCGCCCCCGGATTGATCGGCTCGGCCAGCACGCCCTTCCCCAGCACCCCGTCCCGGGACAGCACCGTCACCAGCCGCCCGCCCTGCCCGTTGAGCAGCCCGGCGATCTCCGCCGGAATCTCCGGCACCGCCCCCTCGATCAAGATCACGTCCCACGGACCTGGCAGCCCGTCCCGCAACTTCCCCGCCTCGAGCACCACCCGCGGCGCCACCGTCGGCAAAACCGCCCGCGCGATCGCCAGCAGCGCCTCGTCCTCCTCGAGCGCCGTCACCACCGCGCCGCAATAATCGAGCACCGCCGCACCATACCCCGGCCCCGCCCCGATCACGAGAACCCGCTCGCCCGAGCGGACCCCCGCGGCTTGGATCAGGTGCGCCAGCACCCGCGGCTCCATCAGCACCCGGCCGCCCGGCAGCCGCAAATCCTCGTCGATATAGGCCAGCGCCGCCCGGTCAGCCGGCACGAAGCGCTCACGCGGCAGCGTCCGCATCGCCCGGATGATCCGCGGGTCGACGACCCGGTCCGGCCGGATTTGCGAATCCACCATGTGGTCGCGCGCGGAAGCGTAGTTCAAAGGCGGCAGGTCCATGGCCTGCCTATACCCCCGCCGAACTCCCGAGCGCTACCCGCCCGCGCAGCTTGACCGCACACCCGTGCCCGGACGATATAGCGCCCCTGCCGCAAATCTCGGGGTCCGGTGGCAGAGTGGTGATGCAGAGGACTGCAAATCCTCGAATGCCGGTTCGATTCCGGCCCGGACCTCCAGAGCGCCTCTTCCGTCAATCCTCCGGATCGAGCGCCTCCTCCGCCCGCCGCCGCGCCCAAATCCCCCCGCGCGCCGGAGATTGCTCGGCAATCTCCTCGAGCGCCTTCCGCAACCCATCGATCGCATCGGCACATTGCAACAAAATCGCCCGCTCCAGGATCGGCTTGCCGTCTGCCAGCGTCAGCGCAGCCCGCGCTCGCGCATGGTCGGCCACCGTCATCTTCTTTTGCGGCATCGTCTCTTTCCGAATCGCATGATCTCGACTCCGGCTCAGTCCAGAGCATCTCCTACGAAAAAGCAAAGAGATTTGCCCGGCTCCGGCGCCGCTCCCGGGGTTGACCCGTGCTCGCCTCCACGGCATCCACCCCTATCCAAATTTAGGCAATTCATGGCGGCAGATTGGCACAACGGCACGGTGGTGACGGACATCTCTCCTGAGATGGCCGCCCCCGCCTCCATGCCGGCCGGGAGCGCCACCGCCCGCGACCTCCTGCTTGCGGACAGCGCCATCGTCCAAGCGCAGAACCTGCAATGGCTCGCCCGCCGCTTCGGCTTCCAGCGGCAGCTCTCCCAACTCGACCTAGCGGCCGACCTGGCCCCCCTCGAGACCCCTTATATGGACCTGCCGACCTGGAAGCGCTGGATCACCCTCCTGCGCCTAGCGACCGTCGGCAGCGACGAGGAAGCCCGCCAGCGCATCAAGACCGCCATCAGCTTCCGCCTCCTCGGCCGCCAGCCCGGCACGGCCGCCCTCGCCCCCATCATGGCGCTCGACAGCGACGTCGTGGACGAAGACACCTACGCCGCCTGGATCGGCCGCTACGACGCCCTCACCGCCTCCGACCGCACCATCATCCAATCCGCGATCGCGTCCGCCGATCTTCCCGCGCTGCAGGTCGTCATCTCCTACGACCCGGCCCGCTCCGCCGCGCTCGCCTCCCTGCTCGGCCAACTTCAGCAGCAGCTCTACCCCGCCGCGAGCGCCCTTCTCGTCCTCGACAACCCGCTCGCCAGCGCCGACGCCTCGCTGCTCGCCGCCGATCCCCGCATCGCCACTGTCGCCCGCCACGAACTCCCCGCCCGGCTCACGGCGCCCTACGCCCTCGTGCTCGACCTCTCCGTCACCCTCCGGCCGGAAACCCTCTTCACCTTCGCCGATGCCGCCCGCTCCCACCCGAGCTGGCAACTGATCTACGCCGACGAAGACCGGCTGGACGGCACCGAGCGCCACCGGCCCATCTTCAAGCCGGTCTTCGCCCCCGAGCTCAACCGCCGCATGGCCTATCTCGGCGCGTGCGTCTGCGTCCGCACGGCCGCCATCACCGAGCCGCCCGCCGGCGCCGTCGCCGAGTGGGCCGCCGCCCTCGCCTCACGTCTCGACCCGGCGCGCGTCGGCCGCGTCCCCCGCATCCTGTTTCACCGCGACGACGCCGCCGCCGAAGCCCCGCCGCGCCCCGCTCCGGCCCCGCAATGGCCGGAACCGAGCGTCGCCATCATCATCCCCACCCGCAACCTCGCCCAACTGCTCGCCACCTGCGTCGACAGCATCCGCAACCTCACCGACTACCCGCCGGAAAAGCTGCATTTCGTCATCATCGACAACGGCTCCGATCAGCCGGACGCCCTAGCGCTGCTCGACCGCCTCGGCCGCGAGCCGCAGATCACCATCCTGCGCGACCCCAGCGCCTTCAACTACGCCCGCCTCAACAACGCCGCCGCCGCCGCCGCCCGGCAAGAAGTCCTCGTCTTCCTCAACAACGATACCGAGATCGTCGAGCCCGGCTGGCTCCGCGCCATGGCCGGCTGGGCTGCCACCCCCGGCATCGGCGTCGTCGGCCCCAAGCTGCTCTACCCCGACCGCACCATCCAGCACGCCGGCGTCGTCCTCGGCATCGGCGGCGTCGCCGGCCACAGCTTCGTCGGCCTCCCCGCCGACAGCCCCGGCTACCTCGGCCTCGCCAGCGTCACCCGCGAAGCCGCAGCCCTCACCGGCGCCTGCATCGCCATCCGCCGCGCCCTGTTCGAAGCCATCGGCGGCTTCGACCCCCACCTCGAGATCGCCTTCAACGATACCGCCCTCTGCTGCGAGTCCATCCGCCGCGGCAACCGCAACCTCTATCTCGGCGACGTCGCCGTCGTGCACCACGAATCCAAGTCCCGCGGCTTCGACGACACCCCCGAGAAGCTGGCGCGCTTCCACAGCGAGTGCTCCCACGTTCGGCTCGAATATAAATCGCTGTTCGACCAGGACCCCTACTACAGCCCCAACCTCGGCCTCGAACGCCAGTACCAGCCCGCCATCCCCCGCGCGCCCCGCCCCTGGCACGGCCACCGCCGCCGCATCGACCCGAACCCCCGCGTCCTGATCCTCAGCGACGTCCATGCCGTCGGCCACGGCGTCCCCGTCGTCATCCAGCAGCACGCGCAATACCTCGGCGCCCAAGGCTGGACCGTCTTCGTCGGCGGCCCCCTGCGCGACAACGAGATCACCTACCGCTTCTGCCAGCGCGTCTACCTCGACAACCCGGCCGAAGCGCAATCCTTCGCCTACCGCGCCGACGTCGACTGCGTGATCGTCCACACCATCCCGTATTTCACTATGTTCCGGAACATGAGCGCCGCGCCGCGCCGGGTCATCTTCGATCACGGCGAGCCGCCCGCCGCCTGGTTCCCCGACCAACGCGCCCGCGAGATCGTCAACGGCGAGAAGCAGTTCTCCTACCGCCTCGCCGACCTCGTCCTCACCAACACGTCCACCGTGCGCGACGAGATCGCCTATGACCGCGCCGAGGTCGCCGGCCTCGGAAACTCGCATCTGGCGACCTGGGACGACGCGCAGGCGCTCCGCCGCGCCGCCATCCGCGCCCGCCTCGGTCTCGAGGGCAAGATCGTCGTCCTCAACGTCTGCCGCTTCCACAAGGCCGAGCGCCGCTACAAGGGCATCGCCGACTACGTCGCCCTCCGGCGCGACCTGGTGGCCGCGCACCCGGAATACGCAGATCGCCTCGTCTTCGTCCTCTGCGGCAAGGGCAAGCCCGAAGACCGCGACGAGATGCTCGCCGCCGGCCTCACCGTCTTCACCAACGTCACCGATGCGGAACTGATCGACCTCTACGTCGCGGCCGACCTCTACGCCAACTTCTCGAAATGGGAGGGCTTCAACCTCGGCATCGCCCAGGCGCTCGCCATGGGGCTCGAGGTCGTGGCGTCCGACATCCCCGCCCACCGCCAGTTTCCGATCGCCACCGCCGACGACCCGGCCGAGCGCGTCCGCCTACTCGGCGACGCCCTCGACCGCCACAAGGCCGGCCACATCCGCCGCGCCGTCCTCCTCCCATGGCAGCCGCTCCTCGAGTGGCTGGCATGGCGTCTGCGGACGCTCTGCGCCCCCGCAGACGCCGATCCGGCGCCCTAAGTGTAGCTGCCCTGCGGCGCGTAGAAGGCTACGCCCTCGGATTTGAGGTCGGCCCGATACGTCGCCGAACCCGGCGTCGTGATCCCTTTATACTCGCCCTGGTCGCCCGTCAGGAACTGGGTCCCGGTCTTCTGATCGAACAACCGGTAAACCGCCACGTCGCCCGTCTGAGCCGTGCCGTGCTCGTAGAACGTGCTGCTCGGCTCATAGGTGAGGTCCGGACGGCTCTGGATGATCGAGTCCCGCTCGCTCGCGCTGGAAGTGAAGAAGTGCGTGCCGAAATTCGTATCGAAGAAGCGATACACGGCGACCGCGTTGCCATCGTTTTGCGACACGTCGCCGAACCCGTTCGTCTCTTCCTTCAGGTCCGGCCGGCCGGCGAGCACCGCGTTCTTCTCGCCTTGATCGGAGGTGAAGAAATGCGTGCCATACTTCGTGTCGAAGAACCGATAGACGGCGTTCGCCGATCCGCTGTACGTGGCCCCGGTCGTCGTGTCGACGACGTTGGTCGTGATGACCAGCGTCGAATGCGTGCTGTCGAGCTGGTTGTACGCAAGCGTCAGCTTGTCGGCGGTGTAGTTGCCCGCCAGGTTCAACGTGCCCGTCGCCGTGCTGCCGTTGTACAGCGTCAGCGTTCCGCTCTGCGCGCCCGTGCTCGTATAGGTGTAGCGCGTGTAGGGCGTGTTCGTGACCGTGATCGTGTCGCCGTACACGAACTGCGCCACCGTGGCGCCGAACGCCGATGGCGCGTCGATCTGAACGACCGAGTTGGCGTTGACGCCCCCCGTGAACGTCAGCACCTGCCCGTTGCCGACCGCGCCGGCGAAGTCGACCTTGCCGCTCGCCGCGACCGCGATCGTGCCCGTGCCGTTGATCGTCAGGCCGAACGTCGGCGACTGATAGACCTTGTCCGGATTGGCCACCGTGATCGTGCCGTTGTTCGTCAGCACCGGCGTGCCGAACCCGGCCACCGGCTGGAACAGCGGCGACGCATCGTTCAGCAAGATCGAGCCGTTGTTGACCAGCGTGCCGGAGCCGCCCGCCGTCGAGGACTGGAACCCCACCGTAGCGTTCGAGCCCGTGATGTTGATCGCGCCGTTGTTGGTCGACGTGTCCTGGATCAGCAGCACGGGAGCGACGCCAGCGCCGTAGGCATTCGGATTGGCGACTGTCAGCGTCGTGCTCGAGGTCACGGTCGAGCCGATCAGGTCGAAGGTCCCGCCGCTGCCCGCCGCGGATTGCACGGTGATGTTCAGCTGCCCGAGCGTCAGCCCCGTCGCAAGCACCGTGCCCGTCGAGATGATCGCGGTGTCGCCCGGCTGCGGCGTAATGCCGCCCGTCCAGGTCGAGTCGGAAAACTGACCATTTGTCCCGGTCCAAGTTCTTACGGTCATGCCTGTCTATCCGGTTGTTTGCTCCCACAGCCCGGGGAGGACTGCGGGAGAAGTGACGCTACTAGGAGTTGAGCTCGTCTTCCACTGGCCTGTAGCGGAAACTCACGCGCGCCGGCGGCGAACCATTCCCAATGCCGCGAGCGAGCCGCCGACCAGCACCAGCGACGCCGGTTCCGGGATCGCCTGACCCATGGCCAACGACACATACGTATTCGTCCCGGTCGTCGTGATCGTGAAGCTGCCGAACGTGTCGTTGAACCCGGCCAGGTGATACGTCCCGGTGCCCGAAACCGACAGCGACGCCAACACCCCGTTGGCTGCCGCGACACGGATCGGGCTCGTGGACAGGCTGGTCAGGTCGAAGCTCAGCCCGTTGTTCAGCGTGAACAGCGGGACGACCTTGCTGAAATTGTTCAGGTTTGCGATGCTGTTGATCGTCCCGCAATTGGCCGCGCACGACCCGAGCGCCCCGATGGCCGAACCGGCCGGGCTCGCGCTGAAATTGCTGACGCTGCCGAAGTTCAGCCCGCTCGCCATGTCGATCGTCACCCCGGCATTGACCGGTGTCGCAGCCGCCTGGAACTGAAATGAACCGGTGATCGGAAGCGCATAGGCGCTCGCCGACAAGCCCACGAATGCCGCAGCAACGGCGAGTCCTGCCCTTAATTTCATCTTCGTGCTCCATCAAGCCGTCACTCGCCATGACGAGGTGGGGGGACCTCGTCCGGCACGAACTGAACCCGGCGAACCGCCGGCGAAAACTTCGCAAACCGAACGAATGCACATTGCGTGCCGAAGTTGGAAGCCTTTGTTTCACCATACTTTTGTCCGGCATGTCGCAAGCGTGCTGAGTTGGTTTGTAAAGAAAACTGACGCCAAATCCGCCCTAACGCACTGATTTACTTGCGATATCGACACAAACCCGCTTGCCAGAGCCCGGCTCGCCCAGGCAAACAGCACCCAATGGACATCGCAGCCCTCGAACCCTCCCGCATCATCACCGTCGCCCGCGCCGCCTTCGCGCGCCCCGACACCGAATTCCTCTGCTTCGGCGAGAGCGACCAGCCCTTCCCGCCATCGGCCGCCACCGCCATGATCGAGGCCATCGGCCGCGGGGACGCGCTCTACCCCGACGTCCGCGGCGTCCCCGCCCTCCGCCAGGACCTGGCCGACCACCTCACCGCCCTCCACGCAGCCCCCGTCACCGAAACCCGCATCCAGGTGACCAGCTCCGGCATGACCGCCGTCAACGTCGCCCTCGCCGCCACCGTCCGCGCCGGCGACCGCGTCGTGCTGCACGGCCCGGCCTGGCCCAACCCGGCCAACGCCGCCCGCCTCCGCGGCGCCACCCTGTCCATCATCGACCTCGACGCCACCCCCGACGGCCGCTTCAGCCTCGACCTCGACCGCCTCGAGACCCTCCTCGACGGCGCCCGCGCCTTCGTCCTCAACTCGCCCAACAACCCCACCGGCTGGACCGCCACCCACGCCGAACTCGCCGCCATCCTCGACCTCTGCCGCCGCCACGGCGTCTGGCTCATCTCCGACGAGGTCTACTCCCGCCTCGTCTATGACGGCCGCCCCGCCGCCCCCTCCCTGCTCGACGTCGCGAGCCCCGACGATCGCGTCATCATCTGCAACAGCTTCAGCAAGGCTTGGGCAATGACCGGCTGGCGCCTCGGCTGGATGGTGCTGCCCGAAGGCGCCCGCGACGCCGTCTCCGAGATCGTCGAGGTCACCCAGAGCGGCAGCCCGCCCTTCGCCCAAGCCGGCGCTCGCGCCGCCCTCGCCGACACCGCCTTCGTCGACCGCTTCCGCGCCCACTGCGCCGAGGGCCGCGCCATGGCCCTCGCCGGCCTCGAGGGCCTGAACGGTATCCGCCTCTCGCCGCCCGATGGCGCCTTCTACGCCTTCATCGGCGTCGACGGCCTGACCGACAGCCTCTCCCTCGCGCTCCGCCTCATCGCCGACCACGGCGTCGCCCTCGCCCCCGGCATCGCCTTCGGCCAGGGCGGCGAGGGCTACCTGCGCCTCTGCTTCGCCCAAGCCCGGCCGCGGATGGAGCGGGCCATGCAGCGCCTCCGCGCCGGGCTGCAGGCGCGGTGACGGCCGCGCCTCCCGCCTGCGGCATCTGCGGCACGCGCTGCCGCCCACCCTTCCGCGCGCCCGCCGCCGAACTCGCCCCCGATCTCGACGGCCGGCCCGGCGAGCCCGCCCGCTCCCCCCTCGGCCGCTGGGTCGCCCTCTGCCCCGGCTGCGGCGCCGCCGCCCCCGATCTCGCCGCCCTGCCCGCCTCCGCCGCCCCGATCGTCCGCCGCGACGACTACGCCGCCGAACCCGACCGCTTCCTCCGCTGGTCCATCCTCGCCGCCGCAACCGGCGACCCGGCCGCCGCCGCCGAAGCCATCCTCCAAGCCGCCTGGCGCCAGGAAGACGAAGGACACGACGCCACCGCCCTCCGCCGCCGCGCCGCCGCCATCTGGACTGGCGACCCCCTCCGCCGGATCGACATCCTCCGCAGGGCCGGCGCCCTGGCCGAAGCCGAGGCCGAAGCGGCGAGCCTCACCGGCCTCGACGAGGACCAGCGCCGCATCCTCGACTTCCAGCGCGCGCGCATCGCCGCCGGCGACACCGCCCGCTACGCCATCAGCAGCGCGCTCCGTCCCCCCGCCCGCACCCCCCACGTCACCCACGGCCAACGCGCGCCCGCCAGGACCGGCCTGCTCTCCCGCCTGTTCGGCCGCTGAGCGTGGCCCGCGGCCTCATCCTGGCCGCGCGCCACCCGCGGCCGCTGCCCGGCGCCCGCCTCTGCTACGGCCGCACCGACGTCGCCCTCGCCGAACCGGCCGAAACCGGCGCCGACAAGCTCATGGCCCTGCTCGACGAGCCGATCGACCGCATCGTCAGCAGCCCGCTCCAGCGCGCCCTCTCCGTCGCCCAGATCATCGCCACCCGCACCGGCGCCGTGCTTCATGCCGACGACCGGCTGACCGACCAGGATTACGGGCATTGGGAAGGCCAGCCCTGGGCCTCGCTCCCTCGCGCCGAAACCATCGCGTGGGAGACCGACCCGGTGAACGTCGCCCCCGGCGGCGGCGAGAGCGGCGCCGCCATGGCCCGCCGCCTCCGCCACGCCTGGACCCGCCTCGCCAGCTCCGAAGACACCACCCTGATCCTGACCCACGCCGGCCCGATCCAGTGCCTCCTCCACATCGCCACCGGCCTCAAGCTCACCGACGCCCTCGCCCGCAGCATCCCCTACGGCGCCATCATCCGCCTTGACGCCGCCCGCGGCAGCTAGACTAATAGCCAAACGCAACGATCCGGGGAAACACCGTCATG
>JAVVHH010000130.1:0-10119 GCA_032249615.1 Acetobacteraceae bacterium | reverse complement strand
TCGCCGCCAGCCTGTGGGGCGTGCTGCCGATCGGCATGCCCGGTCTGGCCAACGCGGCCGCAGGCATACGTCCGCGTCACCCCATGCTGGACGCCTTTGCCGCCGGCGCCTTTGCGACCTTGATGGCGACCTCCTGCTCCGCCCCATTCGTCGGCACGGCGGTAGGGTTCGCACTGGCGCGCGGCCCGGCGGAGATCGCCCTGATCTTCGCTCTCCTTGGCCTCGGCATGGCCACACCACTGCTGGCCGTCGCCGCGCTGCCCGGCTTGGTGCGGTTCCTGCCGCGGCCGGGCGCCTGGATGGTCTGGTTGCGCCGGGTGCTTGGATTGGCGCTCGCAGGAACGGCGGTGTGGCTGCTGTGGGTGCTGGCCCAGATCGCCGGCCCAACGGCCGCGACGGTCGCCGGCCTGGCTCTCGCTGCGCTGGTCGCGGCACTCGCAGTGCAGGATCGATACGCCGGGATCTGGCGACGGGTGGCCCAGGGAGCCGCAATGGCTCTGGTGGCCGTGTCCGTACTGGTTCCCGCTTTAGCCACTCCGCCCGCAACGAGGCTCGCCTCGAACGTCGGAGAGGCGATCCAATGGCAAGGCTTCGATCCTGCCAGGATTGGGCGCGAAGTGGCCGCGGGCAAGCTCGTCTTCGTGGACGTGACCGCCGCCTGGTGCCTCACCTGCAAAGTCAACGAGGCGGCCGTCCTCGACCGCGCCCCGGTCGCAAGCCGGCTCGGTAGCCCTGGCGTGGTCGCGATGCGCGCCGATTGGACCCGGCCGGAGCCCCGGATCACAGCCTACCTGCAGAGTTTCGGGCGCTTCGGCGTGCCGCTCGATGTCGTTTACGGCCCCGCGCGCCCGGACGGTGAGGCGTTGCCGGAGCTGCTCTCGGCTTCGACGGTTATGGCCGCTATGGAGCGAGCCACGGCATCGCCGACGAAGACGCTGACGGAGCGATAAATGGGATTTTACGCCCGCCACATCCTGCCCAGCCTGCTGCACGCGGCGATGCGGCAAGAGGTGCTGCTACCGTTCCGCACCCGCGTCGTCGGCGCTGCCGAAGGGCGAGTGCTGGAGATCGGCATCGGCTCCGGCCTGAACCTGCCGCTCTATGGCGCAGGTGTAACGGAAGTGGTTGGTGTCGATCCGTCTTCGGCACTGCTGTCCCGGGCCAGCGCCGCGGCGGGCCAGTGCCGGGCGCCAGTCACGCTCGTGGAAGGCTCGGCGGAGGCGCTGGCGCTCGAGGACCGCAGCGTCGACACCGTCGTGAGCACCTGGTCGCTGTGCACGATCCCAGACGCCGGTCAGGCGCTGGCCGAGGTGCGGCGCGTGCTGCGCCCTGGCGGCGTAGTGTTGTTCGTCGAACACGGACGGGCGCCCGAGCCGGGCCTCGCCCGTTGGCAAGATCGGCTCGATCCGATCTGGACACGCATCGCCGGCGGCTGCCACCTGAACCGCGCCATGGACATTTTGCTCAGGAACGCGGGCTTCCACCTCGACGCGCTCTCGACCACAAGGGTGCCTGGGCCAAGGACGCACACATTCCTCTTCGAGGGGCAGGCACGGCCTGGATGAGTAAATAACTACAGAAGGTGCCTTGTCACAGGTTCGCGGAGACGCGCGAAGGAGATGGGAGATCGCTAGCCTCCGCGATTTCTAGACCCAATTGTCCCTTTGACAAACGATGGCGACAGCGGTGCGGACGCGACGGCGCATTGCCAGCAATCAGCGTTGACCAGGGTAAAGCCATGCCCCGGGCCGAGTATGTTCCAGCCGACCGCGCCGGCCGGGTCCCACATTTTGACGAATTGGATTGAGCTGCTGACAACGTCATTCTGTGGGTTGCCGTTGAAGACAACCGGGTTGTGCCGGTTTGCAACAGAGCGGTCTCGCCAGCTGTGGCGGATCGGAGCCGTACGTCGTACCGTCGGTCTCGGCAGCATGGCTCGGGAGGCCGCGATGCGAATGCTGATCGTCGAAGACGATGCGCCTCTCGCGCGCGTGCTGCGAGACGGCTTGACGCCGATTGGCCTTGCAGTGGACGTGGCTCCTGATCTGGCGACGGCGCAAGATTGCATCGCTGCCGCCGAGTTCGACATCCTCATTCTCGATCTCGGCCTGCCGGATGGCGACGGGCTGAACTTGCTCCGGGCGCTCCGGCGGCGCGGCGCGGCGATGCCCGTCCTGATCCTGACCGCACGCGACGCACCAGGCGAAAAGGTCACCGGCCTCGACGCGGGCGCCGACGACTATCTCGCTAAGCCATTCCATATGCCGGAGCTGGTCTCGCGCGCTCGGGCCTTGCTGCGGCGGCCCGGGCGGGAACTCTTGCTGCATCTCGAAAAGGGCAATCTTCGCCTCAATCCGGCCTCGCGACAGGTGAGCGTCGGCGATAGAATTGTGTCGCTCAGCCATCGCGAGACGACACTGCTAGAACTCTTCCTGCGCGCGCACGACCGGGTGTTGACGCGCGAGCAGATCGAGGCGGGCCTTTACGATTTTGCGACGACCATCGGCTCCAACGCGGTCGATGTTCTGGTCTACCGGCTTCGCCATAAGCTCGGCGATCTCGGCGCGACCGCGAACGTGCACACGTTGCGGGGCGTCGGCTACATGCTGACGTTCACGCCATGAGGCCGGGCCGCGGACCGCCGTCGCTACTGCGTCAACTCACGCTGCGGCTCTCGTTGCTGATGCTGGCGGCGCTTGTGCTGGTTGCGGGCGGCATCGCCTGGCAGACGATCGCGACCGTCCACTCGATCGACGATTCCGCGCTCGCCAGTCAGGCGCAGATGCTGGCGGGCCAGCTCTCCGCCGACAGCGATCGTGGGCCGGCGGTACCCGACGCGGTGCGGTCGATGTTCGCCGGGTCGGACGGGGAGAGCATCTACGCCATCGTCGACCCGGCAGGACGCCTGCGCGCCACCTCCGACCCGCAGACCGCGCCGCAACTCCGGCCGTTCGCCGCCGTGTCGGGCTTTTTCCGCGTGCCGCGCTCGCGCGGCTTGCCGCAGGGAATGCTGGGCTACGGGCTCGCGAGCGGCCCATGGCGGATCCTCGTGGCACAGCGCAACGAGCAGAAGGAGCAGATCGCGACGTCGGTGCTCACAGCGTTCTTTTTCTCCATTGCCTGGATACTGATACCGGTTGGGATTGCGGCCGTTTCCATCGTCGCCGTGACAATCCGCCTCTATCTCCGCCCGCTTCATGAAGCCGCCAGTGCGGCGGAAGCGGTCGGACCGGCGGCGCCGGGCTTGCGCGTGCCGCATGAAGGCTTGCCGTGCGAGCTGCAGCCGCTCGTCGCCGCGGTCAATCACGGGCTGGATCGCATGCAGGACGGGATCACGTTGCAACGCCGATTGATCGGTAATGTTGCTCACGCCTTGCGCACGCCGATCGCCGTGCTGACGGCTCGGCTTGATCTGATGCCCGGCGAGGAACTCGCTCCGTTGCGGGCCGATGTCGCGAGGATGCGGCGGCTGGTCGCGCAGATGCTGGAGATGGCTCGGCTGGAACGCCCTGCATCTGCTGACGAGACCGAGAGCCGGGCCACCCTCGGCAGTGCCGCGGTCGAGGCGATCGAGCAGGCCGCGCCGTTGGCTCTGGGCGCCGGCAAGGATATCGCGTTGCACGACCGCGCGCCCGGCCTTTGCGTCACCGCCGATTACCGCGGGGTGGTGGTCGTCATTCTCAACCTGATCGAGAATGCGGTCCAGCACACCCCGGCAGGCACCACGGTCGATGTTGAACTGGATGAACCGGGAACAATCAGGGTCGCTGACCGCGGGCCTGGCGTGAACGAAGCGGACCGGGAGGCGATCTTTGACCGGTTTCATCGCGCGACGGGCGCTCCGGAGGGAGGCGCCGGGCTGGGTCTATCGATCGTGAGCGAGATCGTTGGACTGCACGGGGGCTCGGTCCGGGTCGAGGGCCGACCCGAGGGCGGCGCTTGCTTTGTGGTGGAGCTTTCTGCCGCCAGCGTGTCGCCAGAGGCGCGGACGATGACGCCCGCGCCCCAGACGGTCACCGTCCCCGCGTCTCCGGCGTCTCGTTGCGGATGACTTGGTGGGCCATTGCTTGCCGGTTGACAGGCGGTGTCGTCGACCAGCCACCATTCGGCGTCGCATAGTAGGTCGTTCCCGGCAATGCGCTCTTGCCGCATTCGAGCCCGCAACTGTAGTGACTCGTGTCGGTGTAGCCATTGGCGAAAGCAGGCATCGAAGCAAGCGCTGCAATGACGACCGTGAGCTTGAGAACTGTGTTGAACATGTGGACCTCCTCTTTGTTGGTGAGGTCAAATCCACCACGCTCAGATGACAGCAACATTACGGAAGGACTTTCTCGCGGAATTCTCGGTCCTGACTATGCCCGCTGCGTCCACTCAGTTTTGGACGCGCTGCCAGGCCTGCTGTGCGGCCGGCGGCAGCTTGTCCATATGCTTGAGGAACAAGGCGAGCGTCCACATCTCCTGGCTGCTCAACGATCCCTTCCACCCCGGCATGCCGCTCCACCGGATGCCATTCTCCAGCTTCCAGAACGTCCATCCCTCAGGATCATCCTCCACCCCGTCGGATGCCAGCTGCGGCGGGCTGGGATATTCGCCTTTCGCTACCGGCGATTCCGAGTCCAAGCCCTTGGCCGTCCCGTGGCAGATCGCACAATGCTGGGCGTACAAGTTGATGCCGACGATCAGGTTCGCGTCCGTGAGTGGCACCGGGTTGGGACCGCTCGGCGCATTTTTCTGCAACGTTGCATCGAGCGAGGCCCTGGCAGCCCAGGTTTCCAGCGGCAAGGCCTTGCCGTCCGCTGCCGCCGGGACAATCCCGGAGGTCACGACCGCGTAGCCCGCCACTGCAGAAAGCAGAATCGTTGCAACAATTCCGAGCAGGAAACCCTTGAACATTCGGTTGTTCTCCGTCGATCATAGCTGCGAACCGAGTGAAGTATTTTTACTCTGAGTGACCCTGTTGCATAGACCCGGCCGGGTGTTTTGGGCCATTCTGCCCGGCCGCGATGCTGGCGGCGTGTGACGGCAAACATGTTTGCCGTCACAACGTGGTCAGGCTCGCCCAAGACGAAAAATGCCGGAATGCTGGTGTCGCGGCAAAACGCGATCGCCGCCGTTCCACCTTTGTCCCCTTATCTGTCAAATCCGCACCGAACTTCACTTCCGGCCGGGACGAAGGCGCCGAAATCGCAGTGGCGGTTCACCAAGGCAGGCGAGGACTGGTTCTGCTTCGCCGGGCTGTGGCGTCCGGCGACGGAGGGTGTGCCCGAAGCCTTCACATTGCCCACGACCGCGCCGGGCCCGGACGTCGCCCCGATCCACAACCGGCAAATGGTCGTCCTGGAGCGGGCGGATTGGCTGGCCTGGCTCGAACTGTCGCGGTCCGAGTCGGAGTTGCTGAAACCCTTGCCCGCCGGCAGCCTGCTTGTCGAACAGGTGCGGTGAGCCGGAGCAGGCACCAGGCCCTCCCTGTTGGTCTGGACACGCCCACGCGTCCTCTTGATGGCCTGATCTGACCGCAGGACGGCTGACGCCTCGATCGCCTGTGCCGCAATGGCGACCGGGCGGCTATTTTCCACCGGCGCAAGCGCCTTTGCATCGCGAAACAAAATAGCCGCCCGGCCGCCATCCTCCGCTGCCCTGCGGCCTGCACGCAGGTGCGGCGTCGATCGCCTGCGGCCTGTGGATCGGCATTGAGGCCGCGATAGGCGCGGTCCCGAGACAGACAGGAGAGCACAATGGCGACCATCGGCACCTTCACTCGTTCGGGCAACAGCTTCGCCGGCGCGGTCAAGACCCTCAGCATCAACGCCAAGACCACGATCAAGCGCGCTGACAAGGCCAGCGACAAGGCCCCGGACTACCGCATTTTCGCCGGGTCCAACGTTGAGTTCGGCGACCATAGACCGGGGCCGGCCGGCTGACGCAGACGGAACAGCACAACCCGGCGACCACGCCTTTGAACGGCCAGTCCCGCGCTCACGAGGCGGGCAGCTGGGCCACCCTCGACCGGCCGATCGCTCGCGCCTCCGCCTAGGCCCGGTGGGCGAAGCGTCGGGGGCGTCCGCACAACTACCCCCACCTCAACTCCCCTGCTGACCTCCCAGCATAAGGCCGGGCAAGGTCGCGCCCGTTCAACCCCGCCTGCGGCGCCGCGCCGCGCGCGGCTCAGGCACGCGTCCTACAGCAAGGCCAGGCCGCGTCGGCCGCAGGCAAAGCGGCCCGCGGCCGCCGCAACCCGACCTCGCCCAGACGCATGCCTTCGGGGTTGAGCCGTCACGAGGCCCGGCCTTGCCGATCGCCATCAGCAATCGGGCTGATCCAGCGAAAGGACCACGGACATGACGCACCTCAGTAATGGCACCGTCGCCACGGACCTCGATGCCCACGACGACAACGCCGTCCTCACCGCCCAGGGCTACACCATCCACCACATGGGGGTCCGGTAGCAACGGAACCGAAACTGCATTTCAGCTCTCGTCGTCCATGATGGTGGGATCGCGCAGCGGCCTGAGCTCACCGCGCGCGATCTGGTCCGGTAGGATGAAGGCGTAGCGGCCAAGCATGTTGATGTGGTCGAAGCCAAGCGGCGACAATCGGGCCACATCCTCCGCGCGCACGTCGAAGCCTTCGGCACGAAGCTGGTTCAGGGCGGCATCCATGTAGATCGTGTTCCACAGCACGATGACGTTCACCGCCAAACCCAGCGAGCCGAGTTGGTCTTCCTGACCTTCGCGGTATCGCTGCCGCAGTTCGCCCCGCTTGCCATGGAACACGACGCGGGCAAGCTGATGGCGGCCCTCGCCACGGTTGAGTTGGACCAGAATGCGTCGCCGGTAAGCTTCGTCGTCGATGAAGCGGAGCAGGTAGAGCGTCTTGATCAGCCGTCCCAGCTCCTCCAATGCGCGGGCCAGCTTGGTCGGGCGGTCCTTGGTTTGCAGGGTGCGGATCAGGCCCGCGGCCTGCACAGTGCCGAGCTTGAGCGAGCCTGCCAGGCGCAGCAGATCCTCCCAGTGCTGGACGATGAGCTTCACATTGATGCGCTGGGCGGCCAACTCGTCGAGGGCGCCATAGTCGGCCTTGCCATCCACGCGCCAGAACCGCGTTCCGCCGATGTCGGCCAGACGCGGGCTGAACTGGTAGCCCAGGAGATGAAAGATGCCGAAGATCGTGTCGGTGTAGGCGCCGGTGTCGGACATGATCTCGGTCGGCTGCAGCTCGGTTTGCTGTTCCAGCACCACGGAGAGCAGGGTCAGGCTGTCGCGCAGGGTGCCGGGTACGGTGATACCGTTCAGCCCGGTGAACTGGTCCGAGACCAGGTTGTAGAACGTCACCCCACGCTCCTGGCCGTAGTAGCGCGGGTTGGGCCCCGAATGGATCGTGCGGACGGGCACCACGAAGCGCAGCCCGTCCGCGGACGCTACGTCACCCCCGCCCCAGGCGTGGGCGAGCGGGATGCGGTTCTGGGCCGCCACCAGGATAGCGTTCGTCCGGGTGAGCGTCTCGGCCCGGATGTAGTTCTGCCGCACCCAGCTCAGCCGTGAGCGCCGCAGCGCCGCATTGTCGCGCCTGATGAGTGGCTCGAACCCGGTGTTGCACGCCTCGGCCAGCAGCACCGCGCATAGACTGGTGGCGACGCCGCTGGCTCGTGCGCTGCCCTCGCTGGCATGGGTGAACCCGTCAGCAAATCCGGTCCGGGCGTGCATTTCGAGCAGTAGCTCGGGCAGATCGACCAGCGGCATGCGTGCAGCGACGGCTGCCTTGAGCGCGACCAGGCTGGGCGGCTCTTCCAGCTTGTCGAGGGCGGACAGCACCAGCTCGCCGCCGTCCACCTGCACAGCAGCGTTCTTGGGCAGGTTCGCCGCTGTACCCTGGTAGGCGGCATCCAGGCGCTCGCCCAGACGCGCAACTTCGGCCGGTCCATCGGTCGAGAGGCCCAGGGTGCGGCAGATAGACGGCCGCGCTGCCTCCCAGGCTGAACCCGCCAAAAGGCCGATCCGCGGGTCGGCAAAGCGCAGGCTGGGTGACGCGAACAAGTCACGGCGGCGGATGCCCATTCGCATGGCGTCAAGCAGGCAGAGCCGGTAGCCGACGCTGTCCACGCCGCCATCGGCGGCTTTGACCTGCCGCCTCCAGCCGCTCGGTACGAAGCCGAGCGGCGCCGACGGAGACGGGCCGCGCCCATCGGTGCTGCGCAGATGGCGCACCGCTTCCAGCGTTGGCTGCCCGGCTGGCGTTGCGCCGAGGGAGACTGACCTCAGCATGGCCGGCAGGAAGCGCAGCTTGCCGGTCTGGGCACGCAGTTCGATAAAGTAGAGGTCGCCAGGCGGCCGGACGATGGCGTCGATCTGCTCCAGCGCCGCCGCGAACATCGTGCGCGGCACGATCGCAAAGGCCGCCCCGCGCACGGAGCCGTCGTCCACCGCGTCGTCCATGAGCACCCCGCCCGCTTGGCGGAGCTGAAGAGCTGCAGCATCGAGATCGCGGAGGGTGCGCAGCCGCGCTTTCTTGCCGACCTTGGCTGCGTCGGTGAACAGGGCGGTGACCACGATGTCGAACAGGTCGAGCACGTCGTCCTGCGCGGTGGCTTCCAGCGTCCGCACGAAGGCGAGCAGCGTCGCCGTGCGCCGCTCCAGCGGCATGCGCGCCACGGCTTGCGCCTTGGCCACGGTCGCAAACCGGGCGAGTGCCGTGACCCGGCCCGGCGGCACATGATCGATGGCGGGCAAGCCCAGCGTCAGCACCCGGACCTCGTCCAGGCGGCTGACGGCGCGGGACAGCTCGGCGCCGCTGCGTAGGTATGGCCCGTCCCTAAGGCGGTCGAGCGGGCTGGGGCGGCCGCCCTCTCCTGCGATCAGCAGGGCATCGAGCGTCGTGCGCTGTTCAGGCGTCACCTCGCGGGCGAGCGTGCGCCAGAGGCGACGGGCGGCCCGGGCGCGAATGCGGGCGACCAGGCGCTCAAGAGCGGATGCGCCGGGGAGCAGCACCTTCTCCGTCACCAGCCAGACGGTCGCGCGGTCGAACAGCACGCTGGGCCGGTCCGTACCGGTCCAGCACAGCGCATAGAGCCAGCGCGCTAGTTGGAAGTGGACGGCAGGATCGGCGAACTCGCGGTAGCCATGGCGCTCCTTGATCTCCGCCGAATGCAGCCATCGACCCCGGGCCGTGGCGTATTGGGTCAGGCAGCCCGCATCGGAGATGCCAAGCTGCTGGGCCAAATGGCCTGCGACCCCGCCGGGGACAGCGGCAGGCTCGTCCAGGAACGCGCCGAGGAATCGAACGGTGCCGAGCTGGACGGCGAACCCGAGCCGCATGTGATCCCAACGCTTGGTGCCGGCCAGCTCGCGATCGGCATCGTCGAGGTGGAAGTGCCGCGCGAGCTGCTCTGCGCTCGGTTCGCCGGCATATCGGCCATAGCGCCGCTCCTGTTCGGCGGTCAGGAACGAGACCGGCACCCGCTCAGCCGAGACACGTGAGGGTGCTACTCATCGCACGCGGCCGGCGACCATCGCGGCCCCAAGGGCGCGGTAGACGCTGGTACGGCCGATGCCGAGCCGGCGCGCAATGGCGGCAGGCCCTAGTCTCTCCTCATGCCGCAGCCGTCTGACCTCGGCGGCGTCAACGCTGGGCTTGCGGCCCTTATAGACGCCGCGTGTCTTGGCAAGCGCGATACCTTCAAGCTGACGCTCGCGCCGCAAATTGGTCTCGAACTCGGCAAACACGCCCAACATGTCGAGGAACGCCTTGCCAGCCGCCGTTCCGGTGTCCACGGGCTGCTCGGTTGCGCGCAGCGCCACGCCGCGACCCTTCAACTCATGCACGATGTCCTGCAAGTCTTTCATCGAGCGGGCAAGCCGATCGATGCGGGTCACGACCAGGATGTCACCGGGCTGCACGAAGTCGAGCAGCACCTGCAGCTCGGTTCGCCCGTCGCGGCGGGAACCGCTGGCCTTCTCGGCGCGAACGACACTGCAGCCGGCCGCCTTGAGGGCCGCACGCTGGATCGTGAGATCCTGGTCGAGGGTGCTGACACGCGCGTAGCCGTAAGAGGCCATTTTGTTCCGAAAGGGTCTAGGTCCTCAACCCATAAATGTCTTGCTGCGACGCTGTGCGGGGTGATTC
>JAVVHH010000129.1:0-10237 GCA_032249615.1 Acetobacteraceae bacterium | reverse complement strand
CTAGTACCCCGTCACAGTGGTTTTGACTCCTTGAATGTGTCGGGATAGGCGCGCACCAGCTTGTCGCGCGCCTTCTCCGTTGTGAACTTCCAGTTTATGCGTGCGCGAGCGGCATTTCGTTGGTTTTGCCAAGCCCTGATTTCCGAGATGAGCGTCTCGCACTTGCCAATCCGGCGATCCAGGCATTGGCCGCGCAACACGCCGATTTCGATTTCCACCATGTTGAGCCAGCTGGCGTGCTTGGGTGTGTTGTGGAATTCGATACGCTGTAGAATGCGATGCGCCTCGGACGCCGGAAATCTTTCGTACAGCGCCCCTGCGGTGTGCGTCGAGAGATTGTCCAGGACAACGCGGATCAGCTCCGCCTTCGGGTAGTGCGTGTCGACGAGATCGCGCATGCATTCGGCGAAATCCTTCGCCGTCCGCTGCTGAGTGACCTTCACATGGCGCCAGCCCCGGTTTGCGTCGAAGAAGACAAACAAGTTGGCGGTGCCGTTGCGGCGATACTCGCAATCATATCGCTCTGGTTGTCCCGGCGCCGCACGGATAGGCTGGCGCACCTCACCGATCAGCTGGGTCGGGCTCTCATCGAAACAGACCACCGGACGCTTCGGATTGGCTTTCTCGGCGTAGAGATCGAGCACGTCTTCCATTCGCGCGACATACTCGCCATCAACCCGCGGGATGCACCACATGTCGCGCCGCCACGGCTTGAGATCATCTTCGTTCAGCCGCCGCCGCACTGTCTCACGCGACAGCCCCTCGTGCCCGGTCAGCCGCACCATCACATCGGCCAGAAGCTCAAGCGTCCAGCGCTTGCGCCCCCTCGGCGGCGCCGAGCACGCCGTGGCGACCAACAGCGCCGTCTCCTTGCCCGACAGCTTGCGCGCGGCACCCGGACGCGCCTCCTCGCTCAGCGCGAGGTCGAGATTGCCTTCTACGAAGCGCCGCTTCGTCCGATACACCGTCGAGCCGCCGACCGAGATGCTGCGCGCGATCTCCTCGTCACCGACGCCCGCATCGGCGGCCAGTAGAATTTGCGCTCGTTTGAGCTTGCGTGCCGCATGCCTGCCGCCGCTGAGCATCGCGGTCAGCTGCGCGCGCTCCGCTTCGGTCAAATTGACCCTATAGCGTATGTTCATCGTCGATCCCCGCTGTCGAGGGCGACGATGAATCGTCAGGAGTCCGGGCTGCCACCCCCATTCACGCCGAGGCAGGGGCAATATCTGGCCTTTATCCAAACCTATACGCTGGTCAACGGACGGCCTCCGGCGCATTCCGACATTCTACGGTTCTTCCGCGTCACCCCGCCGACCGTTCACCAGATGCTGCTGACACTCGAGAAGGCGGGCTTGATCTCGCGGCAGCCCGGTGCGGCCCGATCCATCGCCGTTCTCGTCGAGCACGACCGGCTGCCGCGCCTTAATCCGCCAGATCTCAACCCGTCAAATTCACTGTGACGAGGTACTAGTAGCTCGGGAATTCGGGCAAGGTCGGTGACCACCGTGCCGCGCAGGCCGAAACCCTGCGCGACCCGGGCGAGGTCGCCGCGCCCGAAGGTGGCGCCATGGTCGCTGAGGCCGTCGGCGCGCAGCTTGTGGATCTCCGAGCCGAAGGCGCCGTCGTTCAGCACGCAGATCAGCATGGTCAATCCGTGGCGGCGTATGGTTTCCAGCTCCTGCACGTGCATCAGCAACCCGCCATCGCCGTCGATCAGCACGAGGGGGCGGCCGGGTCGCGCGGCGGCCAACCCGGCGGCGTAGCTCAGCCCGTTGCCGATGGCGCCGAACTCGCGGATGGCGAGGAAGTGGTCGGCGGACCGGCCGCGCATTTGGGCCGAGAAGTAGGAGCAATGGCCGGACGCGTTGACGACCTCCCAGTCTTTCGGGATCGCGGCGTCGAGGGCGGCGATGACGGCGCGGGGGTCGTGGGCGCCGGGCTCGGGGGGGAACTCGGCGGGGTCTGCCGGGCCGGCCAGGAGCGAGGGCAGATCGTCGTCGGGCCAGGCGCCCGGTTGGGGCGTCAACACCCGCAGCAGGGCGTCCACACCCTCCCGCCCATCGGCGCGCAGGTGGACGTCGGCCCCTTTCCGCCCCTGCCGCAAACCCTGCGGCTCCGGGTCGATCTGCAGCACGGTCGCGTTCGGGAACAGCGATCCGCCATCGACCGTGTGGTGCGTCAGGCTGGCGCCGACGGCGATGACGAGGTCGGCTTGCGCAAACTTGGTCCGGGCGACGTGGTGCGAGAAGCCGCCGGCGATGCCGAGCGAGCGCGGATCGTGGTCGAACAAGCCGCGCGCGGGCAGCGTGGAGGCCAGGAGCGCGCCGGTGCGGTCGGCCAACGCCTCGCAGGCGGCTCGCCCGTCCGGGCTCAGCGCGCCGCGGCCGCCGACGATGACGATCCGGCTCGCGCGGGCGAGGAGGGCGGCGGCGCGCGCGACGTCGTCGGGATGCGGCACCATGGGGCCGGTTCTGGGCAGGTAATCGGTGGAGGGCGCGTAGGGGGCGGCCTCGATCGGCTGCTGCTGCAGGTCGAGGGGCACCCCGAGCACGACGGGCTGGCGCCGCGTGCGGGCGATGTAGAAGGCGTCGCGGACGTTGTTGAGCACCTGGACGGCGCTGCGGCCGCCGATGTAGTGGGCGCCGGTGCCGACCACCAATGGCGCTTGGTCGATGTGCTGGTTGTACCAGGCGGCGTGCATTGGGCTCTCGCCGGCGAACACTACGAGCGGAATCCGGGCCTGCGCGGCCGTCGCCAGCGCGGTCATGATCTGGGTGAGGCCGGGTCCGCAGGTGACGGAGGCGACGCCGACCCGGCCGGTCGCCACGGCGTAGGCGGTCGCCATGGCGACGGCGCAATGCTCGTGGCGGACGTGGATGGAGCGGACGGCCTGGTCGTCCGTCATCGCCACTTCCCAGTGCATGTTGCCGTCGCCGGTCAGCACGAAGAGCGTGTCGGTGCCCTCGGCCGCGAAAGCCTCGGCGAGCGCCGCGTAGATGGGTCTGGACGGCATCGATCAGGAACCTGCGCTGCTGCGGGCGAGGCGCTCGGCGTATTCGATGGCTTCGATGAGGCTCTGCTCGTTGGCGACGCCCTGGCCGGCGATGTCGAAGGCGGTGCCGTGGTCGACGGAGGTGCGGATGATGGGCAGGCCGAGGGTGATGTTGACGCCCGAGAGGTCGTTCCACTTGCCCGTGGCCGGATCGATCTCGAAGCCGAGCAGCTTGACCGGGATGTGCCCCTGGTCGTGGTAGTTGGCGACGACGGCGTCGTATTGGCCGGCGCGGAGCTTGACGAAGACGGTGTCGCCGGGGACGGGGCCGACGACGTCCATGCCGTCGGCGACGGCTTGGGCGATCACGGGGGCGGCGATGTCGATGTCGTGGCGGCCGAACAGCCCGCCCTCGCCGGCGTGGGGGTTGAGCGCGGCGACCGCGATGCGGGCGCGGCCAATGCCGAGGCGGGTGACGGCGTCGTGGGTGAGATCGAGGACGCGGCGGAGGCGCTCGGGGGTGGCGCGCTTGGGCACATCCTCGAGGGCGATGTGGGTGGTGACGTGGCTGACCCGCATGTTGCCGTGTGCCAGCATCATGCAGGAGCCGCGCACGCCGGTGAGTTCGGCCAGCATCTCCGTGTGGCCGGGATAATGGTAGCCGGCCTTATTGAGGGCCTCCTTGTTGAGCGGGGCCGTGACGATACCGCCGACGCGCCCGGCCATCGCGAGCCGCACACCGCGCTCGACGGCCTGGAAGGCGAAGCGACCGCCATCGGCGGAGAGCTTACCGGGCTCGATGGGCTCGCCCTCCGGTCCGGCCTGCAGCATCGCGAGCGGGGGCCAGCCCGTGGCGTGCTCGTCCGCTTCGGCGATTGCGAGTTCCGGCGCGAAGTGCCGGCGGGCGCGCTCGAGCGCGGGGTTGGAGCCGATGACCAGCAGCTTGATCGACCCGGCCTCGAGCCGGTCGCGGAGGCGGCGGGCGGCCTTGACGATGATCTCCGGCCCGATGCCGGCCGGGTCACCCATGGTGATGGCGAGGGGGGTCACCGCGAGATCCTTTCGAGGGTGGGCAGGGCGGGGAACGGCAAGAGGTCGCGCCAGAGCGTCGGAGGGCCGAACGCGCCGGATTTGGAGACGATTGTGACGGCGTGCCAGCGCCCGCCGCGAAGGGTCGAGACCGGCACGCCGGGGATGAGGCGGCCTCGGACGGCCAGGCTTTGGGCGCCGAGGGCGACGCAAAGGCCGCGCAGGGTTTCGCCGCCGGCCACCACCAGCGTGCCCGGCGGCGGCAGCTGGTCGGTGAGCGTCGCGAGCGCCGCGCCGATCCTGCGCGCCGCATCCGCGCGGTCGAGACCCGGCGGCAGCTCGAGCGACGCCATGACAACGCCATCCCGGTCGAGCGCCGCCCCGAGACGCTGGGCGGCAGCCGGGCCGCTCTCCGGCAGCGCGAGCCAGTGCGGGGCGCAGGCGGCGAGTTGGGCGGCGGTGGCGGCCTGGTCGCTGCCGAACAGCCCGAGGATCGGCGAGGCGATCGGGGGCGCCGGCGCGGGGCGGCCCGAGGCGAGCGCCTGCGCGAGGCCGCCCGTGCCGCACCAGAGGATATCGTCCATTCCGCGAAGGCTCTCGACGAGGGCGACCAGGTCACCATCGTTCTCCGCATCGAACACGGTGACCTCCGCCGCCAGTCTCTCGCCCAGGCGGCCCCGCCGCGCGCTCAGGCCCAGCCCGGCCAGCGCGGAGGTCAGCTCCGGGCCGACCGGCTGCCAGCCGCCGCTGCCCGACGCCCATTGCTGGGCGCCGCGCGTGATGCGGCCCTGGAAGGGAAACGCCGGCGCCAGGACGGCGGCGCGCCAGCTGCCGGCGCGCAGGCAGGCGGCCAGTTCCGGCAGAGTCTGGCCCCGCATGAGGCTGTCGAGCTTCTTGAAGGCGATCGCCGCCCCGCGCATGCCGGCGGTGGCGGCGGTCACTCCGGCGGTGGCGGCCGCTTCGTCCTGCTCGCGGGTGCCGGTGTCGATCGCGGCGCAGGGTGGCCATGAAGCGGGGATGCTGCCGGGCCAGAACGCGTCGACCGGGCCGACCAGGGGAACGAACTCCGCCGCGGTGTCGAGCGCGCCGGTGAGGTCGTCGGCGAGGAGCCGCAAGGTCGTCATGCGCGCATTCGGGGTGAGAACTCGGGAACAGGGGGGCGGGCGACAGATTTGTGGCGGCTTTTCCACTCTGGCGGTAGAGGCTTGCCGATGTGAGGCAGTCGACGACGGATACTCTGGGCCCGACCGAGGCAAGCGCGTGGCGGGCGACGCTGTCCGGTCTTTGCGCCAGTTTGGTCGGGATCGGATTGGCCCGGTTCGCCTATACGCCGCTGTTGCCCGCCATCATCGGCGCCGGCTGGTTCGACGCGGCCGCCGCCGCCTATCTCGGGGCTGCGAACCTCGCCGGCTATCTGGCGGGCGCGCTGTCGGCTGGCCCGGTGGTCGCGCGGATCTCGGCGAGGACCCTCTTGCGCGGTGCGATGCTGGTGGCGAGCGGCAGCTTTCTCGCGTGCGCCTGGCCGGGCGGTTTCCTGTGGTTCTTCGCCTGGCGTTTCATCTCCGGAGTCGCGGGCGGCGCCGCGATGGTGCTGGCGGCGCCCGCCATCCTGCCCCACGTGGCGGTCGCGCGGCGGGGGTTGGTCAGTGGCGGGATCTTTGTTGGCGTCGGGGTCGGGATCGCCGCGTCGGGGACGCTGGTGCCGCTGCTGCTGCGGGCCGGGCTGCAGGAGGCGTGGCTTGGGTTGGGCGCCGCAGCTTTGGCGCTGACCGCCGCGGGATGGAACGGATGGCCGGCGCAGGGGCCCGCGGCGCCCAAGTCGCGTTCGGCGTTGCCGCCCAGCCGGGCGCGGGCGCTCCGAGCGCTCTACGCGGTCTACGGGCTGAACGCCTTCGGGCTGGTGCCGCACATGGTGTTCCTCGTCGACTTCGTCTCGCGCGGGCTCGGGCGGGGGCTCGACGCCGGATCGGGCTACTGGGTGCTGTTCGGAATGGGGGCGATGGCCGGGCCGCTGGTGACCGGGTTGGTCGCGGACCGAATCGGGTTCCGATCGACGCTGCGCCTGGCACTGCTGCTCGAGGCCGTGGCGGTGGCGTTGCCGGGGATCAGTCACAGCCCGGCCGGGCTGGTCCTCTCCTGCCTGGTGGTCGGCGCGTGCACCCCGGGGGTCGTGCCGCTGGCGCTCGGACGCACGCAGGAGATTTTGCGCGACCATGCCAGCGCGCAGAAGCGCGCCTGGAGCGCTGCCACGACGAGCTTCGCGGTGATGCAGGCCGCGGGTGCGTATGGCCTGTCCTTCGTGTTCATCCGGTCCGGCGGCGACTATCGGCTGTTGTTCGGCATCGGCGCGGCCACGTTGGCGCTGGCGTTGGCCGTCGACCTGCTCGCATCAGAGGGTCGTGAGCCCTACTGAACGGGGCGGCGGTCCTCGGGCGATTGCAACAGCATGGCCACGACGCTGTCCGGTGTGGGGGCGGGCGGGGCGCCGCGGCGGGGCATGCCGTCCAGGAATGGGCGGACCTGGTGCTGGAACACGCCGAAGATGCGGCGGAGTTCGGCGACGGGCGCCGGGTTCTCGTCGACGCGCAGGTCGACATAGGGGTAGGCCTCGTCGTTGCGCACCAGGAGGGCCGCGGATTGCTTGCCGCGCTTGTCGCCGCCGACCGCCTGCCCGGCCTCGAGGGCGCGGAGCAGGCGCTCGGCGAGCTCCTGCTCGGCGCTCGCGGCGAAGGCTTCCATCATGGCGTCGAGCACGTCCGCGCCGGTCAGCATGTTGCCCTGGATGGCGACGCCGGGTCCGGTGCGGTGGCCGAACCAGGGGGTGCACTCCGGCCCGGACCAGGATGCGGCGGAGCCGGCGGCATCGACCACGCCGACCTGGCGCACGTTGCGCGCGCCATCGTCGGCGAGCGCGGCGGAGAGGGCCTGCTCGGAACCAAGCCCGGCGTGGAGGTGCTCGAGCGCGCTGACTGCCAGGTATGGGTTGACCCAGGCCTGGGTGGAGACGGCGCCGACACCCGGTTCGATGCGGGGGCAGATGGCGCCCACGGCCGGGACGGCGGTGCTGACGGCGACGCCGAGCATCGCCGTGCGCGGGCAGCGCGCGACGATGGAGAAGGTGGCGAGATACATGGCGGCGCTCCGGTCAGACGGCGAGATGATCGGCGATGCGGGACGCGGCGGATGCTTCGGCTTCGCCCCGGGCGACGATCTCGCCCCGCGCCAGAACCGCGTAGTGATCGGCGACGTCCAGCGCGAAGCCGATGTTCTGCTCGATCAGCAAGATGGCGGTCCCCTCGGCGCGCTGGGCGCGGAGCACGTCGGCGAGCCGCGCGATGACGGAGGGCTGCAGCCCTTCGGTGATCTCGTCGACCAGCATCAGCGCGGGCTTGCCCATGAGCGCGCGGGCCATGATCAGCATCTTCTGCTCGCCGCCGCTCAGTGTCCCCGCCGTTTGCGACCGGCGCTGGGCGAGCACGGGAAAGAAGGCGGCCACCCGCTCGAGCCCGGCCGCGAACAGGCGTCGGCGGGGCACGCCAAGGCGGAGGTTCTCTTCGACCGTCAGTTCGCCGAAGATCGCTTGGTCCTGGGGCGAGTAGGTGACGGCGCGGCTGCTCAGCCGGTCGGGCCGGATGCCGGTCACGTCCTCCCCGCGCACGCGGATATGGCCTTCCCGCGGCGGCAGGAAGCCCATGACCGTCTTGAGGAGCGTCGTCTTGCCCATGCCGTTCTTGCCGAGCACGGCCAGCACCGACCCGGCGCTCACCGCCAGGCTCACGCCCCGCAGCACGATCGCCTCGCCGTAGCCGGACGAGACGCGGTCGATCTCGAGGGCGTCGGTCATGCGGGGTTCAAGACCGGCTTGGCTTCGCCGGTGTAGATGGTGCGGACCAGTTCGGACTGCGTCACCTCGTCCACGCTGCCGTCGAGCAGGATGCGGCCTTGGTGCAGCACGATGATGCGGGAGCTGATCTCGCGGACGAATTCGAGGTCGTGCTCGATCAGCAGGACGCACAGCCCGTGATCCTGCACGAGGTCGACGAGGATGGTGCCGATCAGCGTGCGCTCCGCCTTGCTCAGCCCGGCGGTCGGTTCATCGAGCAGCAGCACGCTCGGCTCGAGCGCCAGCACCATCGCCAGCTCGAGCGCCTGCTTGCCGCCATGCGAGAGATGCTTGACCAGCGTGCCGAGCTGGTCGGCGAGCCCGGTTGCCTCGACCACCCGCAGGGCTGCGGCCGGCAGGCGGATCCGCTCGGCCCGGCGCCAGGGCGACAACCGCTCGAACCGGTAGCGCGCGATGCGCAGCGACTCGCCGACGGTCAGGGCGTCGAACACGTTGGGGGTCTGGAATTTGCGCCCGAGGCCGAGCCGCACGCAGCCTTCCGGTGCCGAGCGCCCGATCGGGTGGCCGCCGATCGCGACAGTGCCGGCACTGCGCTCGAGGCCGTCGCTAAGGCAGCGGATCAAGGTCGTCTTGCCGGCGCCGTTGGGGCCGATGATGCTGACGAGCTCGCCGGGCCGGGCGCTGAAATCGATGCCCTCCAGCACGCGGAGGCTGCCGTAGTGCCGGGCGACGCCGGCCACGGTGATGGCGTCACCGCCGGCGCCGATGTCGCGGTCCGGCACGCGGTCCAGCCCGAGGCCGGGGACGCCAGCGAGATCGGTGCGCCGCCGTCGCACGAGGCCGAACAGGGCTGGGCCGAGCCCGGCGGGCAGCAGCACGATGACGCAGATGAACACCAGCCCGACCACGAGTTGCCACACGAAAGGCAGCGCACCGCTCAGGATGGCGCTGACGTAATCGATGCCGACCGCCGCGAGCGCCGGGCCGAGCAGGGTGCCGCGGCCGCCGAGGGCCACCCAGATGACCAGCTCGGTGCCGAATTGGAAGCTGCCAAGATCGGGCGCGATGACGTCGTTGAAACCGGCATAGACATATCCCGCGATCGCCGCGATGACGGCCGAGCCGGCGAACAAAGCGGTTTTGACCCGTGCGGTTGCGATCCCTGAATAGCGGCAGCGCTGCTCGTTCTCGCGAATGGCGACCAGCAGGCGACCGGCGTCGCTGCGCACGAAGACGAACCCGGCGGCCGCGATGACGACCAAGCCGGTCCCGGCGATGCGAAACCAGTTCTGTGCCGAGATGTCGAACGTGTCGAAGCCTGAGAGGCCGCTGCTGCTGCCGGTGAAGTCGCCGCCGGAGTAGATGAGCTGCACGAAGATGACGGACTGCACGAGCGTGATGACGGAAATGTAGAGCGGCGAGACCTTGGGTCCGAAGCCGAGCCAGGCGACGAACGCGGCCACCGCGGCGGCGGCGGCGGGCCCGGCGATGAACGAGCCGATGACGGTCGCGGTGCTGAAATCATACTGCGTGACTGCCAGCCCGAATGCGTAGGCGCCGATGCCGAAGAAGGCCGCCTGTCCGAACGAGAGGATTCCGGCATAGCCCCAGAGGATATCGAGGCTGACCGCGATGCTGCCGTAAAGGAGCGAGCGGATCAGGATCGTAACGGAATAGAGGTCGAGCAGGTCCGGCGCGATCAGCACGGCGGCGAGCGCCACGGCCGCGGCGGCCCCGGCGGCGATCAGGGAGCCTCGCCTAGGCACGGAGCGCAAATCCGCTCGGCCTGATGCGCAGCAGCATCGCGGCGAGCACGACGATGCTGAGCGAGCCGATCACTGGGTTGCTGTAGGTGCTGATGGCGACCTGGGCGCCGCCCAGGACCAGCGAGGCCGCGGCGAGGCTCGCGAGCGACGTGCCGGACACCATGACCAGCATGAACGCATTGAGCAGCCACGGCACGCCCATCAGCGGGTCGACGCTGAGTAGCGGCGTGATCATTGCGCCGGCGACCGCGGCGAGGGCGGCGCCGATGCTGAAGGTCAGGAAGCGCACCCGGGCGCTGTTGATGCCCAGACTTTGGGCCAATGTCTCGTTCATGATCACCGCTCGTGCCGCCAAACCCAGCGGAGTCAACTGAAACACTGCGGCCATCAGCAGGCCGAGGGCGACCGCCACGGCCAGCATGAGCAGGCGATAGACGGAGTATTCCGTGCCGAGCACGACGGCCGCCCCGTGCACCGGGCTTTGGACGAAGGCGGTGCCGCGCCCGAAGGCCAGAGTGATAAGCTGCACGATGACGATGCTGAGCCCCCAGGTGGCGAGAATTGCGTCGAGCGGGCGGTCGTAGAGCGGGCGCACGATGACCTGCT
>JAVVHH010000128.1:0-10507 GCA_032249615.1 Acetobacteraceae bacterium | reverse complement strand
ACCTGGGCGAATGTGCAGTGGCAGACCGGGCTCGAGGCCGGCGACGTCTATTGGTGCGCGGCCGACGTGGGCTGGCTGACGTTCCCGATCCAGGCGGTGATCGGCGGCCTCGCGCATGGCGGCACCATTCTCTGTTACGAGGGCGCGCTCGATACGCCGTCGCCGCTCCGGTTCTACGAGATCGCGGCGCGGCACAGGGTCAGCAAGATCCTGATCGCGCCCACCGCACTCCGCATGCTGCGTGCGTTGGGCGATGCGACGGCCGCCGAGCATGCGTTGCCGGCCCTGAAATTGGTGACCGTGCAGGGCGAGCCGCTCGATACCGAGACGTTCTCGTGGTCGAGCAAGCATTTGGGTGGGCGGGGAGTGCCGATCGTGAACGCCTACGGGCAGACCGAGACGGGATCGACGTGGACCTATCCTGTCTATGGCGTAGACGACCTGAAGGCCGGGTCGGCGGGGCGGCCGGTGCCGGGTCATGCCTATCGCGTGGTCGACGACGAGGGGCAGCCCACGCCGGTGGGCGTGCGGGGCAATCTGGTGCTGACGCATCCGTTCCCGACGCTGGCGCGCACGATCTGGGACGATCATCCGCGCTATCTGGCCACGTATTTCGACCGGGCGGGCACGTTCTACCGCACGTCCGACGAGGCGGTGGTGGATCATGATGGGCACATCTGGGTTCTCGGCCGGGCCGATGACGTGATCAACGTCGCCGCGCACCGGATCAGCACGATGGAGATCGAATCCGCGGCCACGGCCGAGCCGGGCGTGGCCGAGGCGGCCGTGGTCGGCATACGCCACGCGATCAAGGGCACCGTGCCGGTCGCCTTTGTCACGCTGCGCGCCGACGTCGACCCGGCAAAGGTCCAACAGGCGTTGATGCAGTCGGTCGAACAGGCGATCGGCGGCATCGCACGGCTCGAGCGGGTATACGTCTTGCCCAGCATGCCCAAGACCCGAGCGGGCAAGATCATGCGCCGCCTGTTGCGGGAAGCCGCGGAGACGGGCGAGATCCGCGGCGACATCAGTGGGCTGGAGGATGTCGGCGCAGTGACGACGCTGCTAGCCGCCGTGCGGCCGCCTGCCTGAGCCAGCTTTACCCACGCGTGCACGGCTTGACGCGGCGCTCGTGGCTTGCCTAACACTTGTCAGGTGACATCGAGCGCAGCCCACGCCCGCGAACCGGAAGATCGCAACTCTCGCCAGCACGTGCTCGACTGTGCGGCACGGCTGTTCAGCCGCAACGGCTACGCGTCGGTCAGTTTGCGGGGCATCGCGGCCGAGAGCGGCATGAAAGCCGGCAGCCTCTACTATCATTTCGCGTCGAAGGACGTGATCGTCACCGAGATCTTGAACATCGGCGTGCGCCGCGTGCACGGGGCGGTGGAGCAGGCCCTGTCGGATCTCCCCGCCCGCGCATCCATGGCGGAGAAACTGTCTGCGGCGATCGACGCCCATCTGCGGGCGCTGCATGAGGCCGGTGACTACACCTCGGCCAACATCCGCATCTTCGGCCAGGTTCCGCCTTCCGTCCGAGAGGCGCACCAGAGTGTCCGGCGGGCCTATGACACGCTGTGGTCCAGCCTGCTCAAGCACGGGATCGCGGCGGGAGAGTTGCGCACCGACATCGATGTGTTGCGGCTGCGCGCTTTTCTGCTCGGGGCGATGAACTCCTCGCTCGACTGGCTGGAACCCAAGCGGGACGCAGTCGCGCGCACGGCGAACGAACTCGCCACCCTCGTCCTGAACGGGGCGGTCGCGGCCCGGAAGACCTGACGCATGCCGATCATCCGCTCCCGTATCGATACTCAGTCGGCCGAATTTGCCGCCAACGCGGCCGCATCGGGCGGCCTTCTGCGAACACTGCGCGAACGCCTCGGCGCCGTCGCGCAAGGCGGCGGGGCCGGCATGGTCGACCGCCATCATGCGCGGCGGAAGATCGTCGTGCGCGAGCGGATCGACATGCTGGTCGATCCGCTCAGCCCGTTTCTCGAGTTGTGTCCGCTCGCTGCGTGGGGGATGCACGACAATGGCGTGCCGGCGGCCGGGCTCGTGATCGGCATCGGCCTCGTGCACGGCACGCCCTGCATGATCATCGCCAACGACGCCACCGTGAAAGGCGGCAGCTTCTTCCCGGAGACCGTCGCCAAGCACATCCGCGCGCAGGAGATCGCGGCCGAGAACGGGCTGCCGTGCCTCTATCTCGTCGATTGCGGCGGCGCATTCCTGCCGGAGCAGGACCGCGTTTTTCCAGGCAAGGATCATTTCGGCACCACCTTCCTCAACCAGTGCCGCATGTCGGCCGCCGGGCTGCCGCAGATCGCGGCGGTGTTCGGCGGCTGCACGGCGGGCGGCGCGTATATCCCGGCGTTGGCCGACGAGGTCGTCATGGTCCGCGGCAACGCCCGCATCCATCTCGGCGGCCCGGAAATCGTCAAAGCCGCGATCCGGGAGGAGGTGGACGGCGAGACGCTGGGGGGCGCCGAGATGCACACGCTCGTCTCAGGCGTGAACGACTACCTCGTCGAGACCGAGGCCGAGGCGCTGCTGACGTTGCGCGAGATCGTGGCCAAGCTGAACCGTCCGCCGCCGCCCGCTTTGGCGCTGCGCGCGCCCCGGCCTCCGCGGTTCGACCCGGCGGAGATCGGCGGCATCATCCCGGCCGATGCCAAGACGCCCTATGACGTGCGCGACGTCCTCGCCCGCCTCACCGACGACAGCGATTTCCAAGAGTTCAAGCCGGATTGGGGCGCCACGCTGGTCTGCGGCTTCGCGCACATGCACGGTTATCCCGTCGGCATCCTGGCCAATAACGGCGTGCTGTTCGCCGAGGCGGCGCTGAAAGGCGCGCACTTCATCGAGTTGTGCAATCAGCGCAACATTCCGCTGCTGTTCCTGCAGAACATCACCGGATTCATGGTCGGCACCGAGGCCGAGCGCGGCGGCATCGCCAAGCACAGCGCCAAGCTCGTCTATGCCGTCTCCACCGCCCGCGTGCCGCGGCTGACCGTCATCATCGGCGGCTCCTACGGCGCCGGCAATTACGGCATGTGCGGCCGTGGCTTCGCGCCCCGATTCCTGTTCGCCTGGCCGAACGCGCGCATCGCCACCATGAGCCCGGAAGTGGCGACCACCGTGCTGACCGAGCTGCGTGGCCGCAGCCTCGGGCGCGGCGCCGCCTCGGCCGCAGACCTCGCCGACCTGGCCGAGCGCACGACCCGGCAATTCACCGAGCAGAGCGACCCCTATTACGCCACGGCCCGGCTGTGGGACGACGGCATTATCGAACCGCGGGACACGCGGGACGTCATCGGGCTCTGCCTTGCGCTGGCGGCGACGACGCCCCGGCAGACGGGTCCTTCGCCCGTGTTCCGGATGTGATGCCGAGGTTCGAATCCGTTCTGATCGCCAACCGCGGCGAGATCGCCTGCCGCATCATCCGCACCTGCCGCCGGCTTGGGATGCGGACGATCGCAGTCTACTCGGCCGCCGATGCGGCGGCGCTGCACGTCACGATGGCCGATGAAAGCCATCCGATCGGACCGGCCGAGGCCGGCCGCAGCTATTTGCGGCCCGAGGCGATCATCGAGGCGGCGCTCGCGCATCGGGCGAGCGCAATCCATCCGGGCTACGGGTTCCTGTCCGAGCGGGTGGAATTGGCCGAGCTGTGTGCGGCCAACGGGATCGTCTGGGTGGGGCCATCGCCGCGCTGCATTGCGGCGATGGGGTCCAAGATCGCCGCCAAGCGCCTGGCCGCCGCGCATGGGGTGCCGAGCGTACCGGGCTACCATGGCGAGGACCAATCGGCGGCGCGGTTGTTGGCGGAGGCCGAGGCGGTCGGTTTTCCGCTGCTGATCAAGGCCAGCGCGGGCGGTGGGGGGCGTGGCATGCGCCGGGTCGATGCGGCGGGCCGGTTCGCTGAGGAGCTGGTAACGGCCAAGGCGGAGGCGGTGGCGGCGTTCGGCGATGATCGGGTGCTGCTCGAGCGCCTAATCACCCGGCCGCGGCACCTGGAAGTGCAGCTCGCGGGCGACAAGCATGGCCGGGTCATCCATTTGTTCGAGCGCGATTGTTCGATCCAGCGCAACTACCAAAAGCTGGTCGAGGAAGCGCCGGCGCCGCATCTGCCGGAGCCGGTTCGACAAACACTGCTGGATGCGGCCGTCCGTCTCGGCAGCGCGATCGGTTACGACTCGCTCGGCACGGCGGAGTTCATCCTCGAGGCCGGCGGGACCGAGCCGTATTTCCTCGAGATGAACACTAGGCTGCAGGTGGAGCATCCCGTGACGGAGGCGATCACCGGGCTCGATCTCGTCGAGCTGCAGCTTCGGATCGCCGCCGGTGAGCGGCTGTCGCTGGCGCAGGAGGATGTGGTCACACGGGGATCGGCGATTGAGCTGCGGCTCAACGCCGAGGACCCGGCCGCTGGGTTCCGGCCGCAACTCGGGCGCATCCTGGCCTATTCGGCGCCCAGTGGCCCCGGGCTTCGCGTCGACAGCGGCGTCGCTGTCGGTAGCGAGGTGACGCCCTATTACGACTCACTGCTGCTCAAGTTGATCGCTCACGCCCCGACGCGCGACGCGGCGGTAGCGCGTTTGCATGCAGGACTGCAACGACTGGTCGTGCTCGGCGTCGGCACCAACCAGGCTTTCCTGCGTGACGTGCTGCGCCATCCCGCCTTCGACGGCGTGCTCACCACCGGCTTCATAACGGAAGCGTTTCCGGAGGGCTGGCGCCCACCGGCGGCCTCGGCGGGGCTGCTCGGGCCGGTGGCGATCGCGGCGGCACGAGAGGCGGCCGCAGCCATCGAGACCGTCGCCGCGGGACCATGGGGGACCCTGACAGGATTCCGCGTCGGCATGCGGGCCGGCTTGGCGGGGCGGTGCCGTATCCAGGTGACACCGCCCGGAGGAGAGGCTCTCGTGATCGAGGTGATGGCGGAACCCGACGGGCTCAGCGCCCGGCGGGACGGTGTGCCGCTCCCCGCCCTCGGACCGCTCGCCGGCCTCCATGTGGCGGACGGCACCGTGCTCCTCGTGGAGGATGGCGCACCATACGCGCTGGAAGCGGTGCCGCTCATCGAGGCGCTCGGGCAGCCGAAGGCGCAGGCGGCCGGGAGTGCGACCGACGTGCTCGCCGCGATGCCCGGGGTGATCGCCCAGCTTTTGGTCGAGGTGGGGCAAGCGGTGCAAGCCGGCGACGTCGTCGTCGTGCTGGAAGCGATGAAGCTGATGATGCCGCTCGCCGCCAAGACCGCCGGCCGAGTTCGCGCCATTCATGGCGGCGTCGGCCGGGTCGTGACGGGCGGTGCCGTGTTGGTGGAGATCGAACCCAACCTGGTTTAGGTCGAGACCGGATGCTCGGTGCCTGTTGGGGGGAACTGTGCCATGAGGACCGTCGGGGTAGGCCTAGTCGGCAGCGGCTTCGTCGCTGAACTGCATATGAGCGCTTATCGCCGGGTTTTCGGTGTGGACGCCCAGGTCCGTGCCGTTTGCGCACGAGGCGACCACGTTCGCGACTTCGCCAGACGGCACGGTATCGCCGCGACCTGCCGCGATTTTCGCGAGCTGCTCACCGATCCCGCGATCGACGTGATCGATCTCTGCACGCCACCGGCCACCCATGCCGAAATGGTCGTCGCCTGCATGCAGGCCGGCAAGCATGTGATCTGCGAGAAGCCGTTCACCGGATATTTTGGCAACCCGGGTGATCCGACGCCGATCGGCCTGCACGTGCCGAAAGCCGTCATGTTCGCCCGCGTGGTGGAGCAGATGGACCGCGTTGCCGCCGCCATCCGCTCGAGCGGGAAGCTGTTCCTCTACGCCGAGGACTGGATCTACGCCCCGGCCATTCGCAAGACCGCCGAGATGATCCGGGCGACGAAAGACAAGATCCTGTTCATCAAGGCGGAGGAAAGCCACAGCGGCTCGCACGCCGCCCATGCCGCGCGCTGGGACATGACCGGCGGCGGCGCATTGTTGCGGCAGGGCTGCCACCCCCTCAGCGCCGTGCTGCACCTCAAGCAGGTCGAAGCGTCCGCGCGCAACGAGACCGTGGCGGTGGCCGATCTCACGTGCGACGTGGGCCAGATTACCGGCCGCGTGCCGCACGCCGACCGCGAGTTCCTGAACGCGCGCCCGGTCGACGTCGAGGACTGGGGCCTGATCAGCCTCACCTTCACCGACGGCACCAAGGCAGCCGTGTTCGCCGCCGACATGATCCTGGGCGGCGTTCGCAACCTCGTCGAGACCTACACCACCGGCGGCGTCCTGCTCGCCAACATCGCGCCGAACAATCACATGGTCAGTTATCAGACCGACGAAGCCAAGCTCGAGGGCGTCTACATCACCGAGAAAGTCGATCGTAAGACCGGCTGGCAGATGGTTTGCCTCGAAGAGGAATGGACGCGCGGTTACCAGCAGGAGATCCAAGACTTCATGGAGTGCGTGACGACGGGTCGGCAGCCGCTCGCCGGTCTCGATCTCGCTTACGATGCCATTCGGATTCACTACGCCGCCTACCAGGCGGCGGAAGAAGGCCGACGTATCGTTCTTTGACGGCCGGCGCGGCTTTGTCGCCGCCCGGCCGTCCCGGCCGGACTGACACGACACCAATCATTAAAACTTCGTAATTTCGTGTCGTGCGCGACGCGCTGTGTGTATGCTTCCTTTGCCTATCAGAGCACCGAAAAATGCATAACGGGGCCAACATCGGGCAGGGAGGAGAAAGTTCCATGCACCTCAAAGGCAGCAACGGCGCCCATTTCTCGCGCCGGAACGTCATAATCGCCGGCGCCGGCGTACTCGCCGCGCCATACGTAATAGGCCGAGCACGCGCCGCCGAAACCGTTAAAATCGGCTTCGTCGATCCTTTCACAGGGCCCTACGCATCCTTCGCGCACAACGAGCAGATCGGCGCGCAAATGGCCGTCGACGCGCTGAACGCCAAGAACGGGATTCTCGGCCGCAAGATCGAGCTGATCTCAGAAGACACCCAATCCAATGTCGGGGTCGGCGTGCAGAAAGCCAATAAGTTGCTCGACCGCGACAATTGCGACTTCCTTGCCGGTACTGTCGCTTCAAACGTCAGCCAGGCTATCGCCCAGGTCTGCTCGCAGAAGAAGAAACTGTTCATGGTCACGGGCGGCCATGTCGACGATCTCACCGGGAAAGCCTGCACCTGGAATGTCTATCGGGTCTGCAACACCACCTACACCGTGGCGCTCGCGACCGCTTCGGCGATGGTCAAGAAGTTTGGCAAACGCTGGTATTTCATGGTTCCCGACTACTCGTTCGGCCACGCACTGCACGAGAACATGCTCGCAGCCGTCAAGTCGCTTGGCGGCGAAGAAGTCGGCTTTTCACTCAAGCCCCTCGGCTCGACCGACTTCTCGGCAGAACTGATCAAGTGTAAAGCCGCCAACCCGCAAGTCGTCGGGGTCATCCAAGGGGGCGACGACCAACTCAATCTGCTCAAGCAGGCCAATCAGTTCGGCATCAGCAAGAGCATTCCTTTCGTGGTGCCGCTCTCCGAACTCGAGGTGATCGCTGCCCTGCCGCCCTCGGCCCAGACCGGCTACTGGAACCTGGAATGGTATTGGGACCAGCCGAATACGCCGCACGTCAAGGAGTTCATCGACGCCTACCAAAAGCACGAATCCGGCAAAGTCCCGACGGCGCGGACCTATTTCGGCTACGTCGCCATCCACGCATTGGCGTTAGCGGCCGAGAAGGCCAAGACGCTGGACAACGAGAGGGTCGGCGAGGCGCTGAGCGGCCTGGAGATGCCGCCCGAAGTCGCACTCGAACCCGAAAGACACTATTTCGACCCTAAAACTCATCAATACGTCGGCGGTGACTTTCCCGGCAACATCAAGGAAGGCGCGACCTACCCGAAACTCTTCACCGACATCAGCTTCGAATATGCCACCGCGCTGCAGGCGCCCGGCGTTGAGTGTCACCTGACGCAAACCTGACCGCTCTTGCCTGAGGGGCTGCCGCGCCAGCGGTGGCCCCGGCTCGACGCATGCAGCGCTGGGAATTTGTCATGATCCTTCTGTTCAACATATCCAACGGCCTGATCATCGGCATGTTCTATGCGCTGATGGCGCTCGGGCTGGCGCTGATCCTGATGCTCAACAACGTCGTCAACTTCGCCCATGGCGGGTTCATGACGCTCGGAGCCTATCTCGCCTTCAGCATCGAACAGCATTTCGGCTTCTGGATCGGCCTGGTGGTCGCGCCGCTCCTGATCGGGGGACTCGGACTGATCGGCGAGCGATGGCTGATCCGCCCGCTCTATCGACGACCCGGGCATCTCTACACGTTGCTGCTCACCTTCGGCTTCGCGCTCATCCTCGAGGACGTCTCTCGCAGCATCTGGGGCGCACAGGCGGTCCAATTCACCATCCCCGACATGCTCAACAGCCCGCTCAGCAACACCTACTTCTTCATTACCGGCTACAACGTCTTTCTGGTGACTGCCGTGGCGGCAGCCGCGCTGTTCGCCCTGTTGCGCTTCACCCGTATCGGCATCCGCATCCGCGCTGGGATGACCGACCTCGAGACGGTCTCGGCGCTTGGCGTGAACATCTACGGGATGCGCGCGCTGAACTTCGGTCTCGGCCTGACCCTGGCGGGTCTCGCCGGCGTCATGGCGGCGGGGCGGCTCGGCCTCAGCCCGACCATGGGGCAGGGGCTGATCCTGCCGGCCTTCGTCGCCATCATCGTCGGCGGGCTCGGGAGCCTACCCGGGGCGATCCTCGGGGGCCTGCTGATCGGCGTCGTCGCCGGCATTACCTCGACCTATTACGCCGCCGCCAGCGACGCGGTCATCTACGTCATGATGGCTATCGTGCTGATCACCATGCCCCGCGGCCTGCTCGGCGAGGAGGGCATCGGCGAATGAGCGACTCTCCCGTCCTGCCCGCAACGCCGCTCGCTGCCCGCACCATGACCCGGCCGCGCGACCGCACGTCGTTGCTACGCCATGTCGATACCATCATCGTCTGGGCTCTCCTGCTCACCGCTCCGGCCTGGCTGCCCCTGGTCGGCAGTTACGTCGAACTCGGCTCGCAAGTGTTGGTCTTCGCCATCACCGCCATGGCGCTGAACATCCTGCTTGGATACACCGGCTTTATTTCGTTCGGCGAAGCGGCGTATTTCGGCCTCGGCGCCTATGGCTGCGGGTTGTTCCTGAAGTTCGTGGGATCGTCGACGTTGCTCGCCATCGTCGCGGGCGTCGTTCTCGGCACCGTCGCTGCCGCCCTCATCGGCCCGCTGATCATGCGCCGCCGCGGCGTCTACTTCGCCATGACCACGATCGCCTTCAGCCAGATGTTCTACTTCGTTGCCGAGCGGTGGAACGGTCTAACCGGGGGCGACGACGGCTTGACCGGCTTTACCCGCCAACCGATCGACCTCGGCCTGATTACCCTCAGCCTGCAAGGCACCAGCTTCTACTATTTCGTCCTGGTATTCTTCGGACTGACCGCCGGCGCTATCGCGATATTGCTGAATTCGCCGCTCGGCCACACCTGGCTCGCAATCCGAGAGAACATGCGGCGCGCGCGCTATCTGGGTCTCGCGACCGATCGTTATGTCTGGGCCGCGTTCACCGTCGCCGGGCTGTTCGCAGCCCTCGGCGGCGCGATGGAAGCGCTGCTCAACAACTTCACTTCGCCGCAGGATCTATTCTTCATCGTCTCCGGCAATTTCGTGATCATGGTCGTGCTCGGCGGCATGGGCAGCTTCTGGGGACCGCTGGTGGGCGCGGCGATCTTCATCACCGCGCAAGACTATCTCTCCTCGATGACCAACAATTGGCAGTCCTTCGTCGGGATCCTGTTCATCGTCGTCGTCCTCGCGTTTCCCCGCGGGATCCTGGGTTTGCGACGCAAGCGCCAGCAGGTGCGCGCATGAGCATGCTCGAACTCGACCACGTGACGAAGCGGTTTGGCCAACTCGTCGCCAACAGCGACGTCTGTCTTGAACTCGCGCCGCGGGAGATCAGCGCCGTCATCGGGCCGAACGGCGCCGGCAAGACCACGCTGTTCAACCTCATCACCGGCTTCCTCACGCCCACCGAGGGCAGGGTCGTGTTCGACGGGCGCGATCTGACTGGCGTGCCGCCGCAGGACCGCGTCGCCGGCGGCATGGTGCGGACGTTCCAGATCACCGAGATCTTCCCCGAGCTCACCACGCTCGAAAACCTGCGCATCGGCATCGAAACGCGCCTCGGCCTCAACTACCGCCCATTCATCTCGCGCGGATTGCGGGCCGAGATCGCGCGCCGGGTCGAGGACCTGATGGCGTTGACCGGGCTATTGGCCAAGGCCGATGATCTCGTGGGCGAACTCGCGCATGGCGATCAGCGCGTCGTCGAGGTCGCCCTCGCGCTGAGCCTCGAGCCGTAGCTCCTGCTGCTCGACGAACCCACTGCCGGGTTGGCCGAGCACGAGACCGAGTTGTTTTTATCGTTGTTTAGTGTAATAGTTTTTTTGCTG
>JAVVHH010000127.1:0-10565 GCA_032249615.1 Acetobacteraceae bacterium | reverse complement strand
CTCGCGGGAGGCGTCCCGGAGCTTGATGCGCTCCCACCGGATGAAGTTCTCGATGGTCAGGGCCTGGCCGCCGCGGACCGCTTCGTAGTCCGCCTCGTTCTCCCCCAAAGGATCGCGCATCGCTGAAATCTCCGGTTGCAGCCCAACAACCTACCGGTGCATCGCGGGCGCCTACAAGGTCCAGCCGCCATCGATGACCATGGCCTGCCCGGTCACGAACCGGCTCTCATCGCAGGCCAGGTAGACGGCGAGGGCGGCGATCTCCTCCGCGGTGCCGAGCCGGCCCATCGGCTGGCGCGCGATGAACGCGTTCCGCGCCTGATCCAGGCCGCCCGATGCGCCGGCATTGGCGGCGATCCGCTCCCGCAGGCTCGGCGTCTCGATCGTGCCGGGGCAGATAGCGTTGCAGCGGACCCCGCGGGTCACGAAGTCGGCCGCCACCGCCTTGGTCAGTCCAATAACCGCTGCCTTGCTGGTGCCGTAGACGCAGCGGGATGGCGCGCCCTTGATGCTGCTAGCCGCGCTGGACATGTTGATGATGCTGCCCCCGCCGCGCTCGATCATCCCCGGCAACACGGCCCGGATCGTGTGGGTCATGCTCCGCACGTTCAGTTGCCAGGCGAGGTCCCAATCGGCGTCGGTCGAGTCGAGGATGGTCCCCTGGTGCACGAAGCCGGCGCAGTTGAACAAGATGTCGATCGGCCCGGCTGCGGCGATCGCGGCCCCGATCGCCTTGCCGTCCGTCGCATCGAGGGTGCGCGTTTCGAGGCCGCTCCCCAACTCGGCCAGCTTCGCCGGGTTCAGGTCGGTCGCGATCACCCGGGCGCCTTCCGCCGCGAAGGCGAGCGCGGTTGAGCGCCCGATCCCCTGCGCCGCGGCGGTGATGAATGCGGTCTTGCCGGCGAGGCGACCGCTCATCTCAGTGACTATGACGGCTCTCGCCGCGCTCTTCGACGATGTTGAGGTAGAGTGTCGCCGGTTCCAGGCAGGCCCCAGTCGACATCTGTCCGACCATGCTGCGGAAGATTTCTTCCCAGGGCGTCTTGTTGTCGATCGGCGGCGCCGACCAGGCCTTGCGCCGGGCCGTCAGTTCGGCTTCCGGGATCAGGACGTTGACGCTGCGCTCATTGAGGTCGATGCGCAGGCGATCGCCCGTCTTCAGCAGGGCCAATCCGCCCCCGACGACGGCTTCGGGGGAGATGTTCAGGATGCTGGGACTGCCCGATGTTCCGGATTGCCGCCCATCGCCCATTGTCGGCAGGTCGTTGATGCCGCGTTTGAGCAGCGCGGCTGGTGGCTGCATGTTCACCACCTCGGCGCTGCCGGGATAGCCGACCGGGCCGCAGTTGCGGATTACCAGGATGCTGTGCTCGTCGATGCCGAGCGCCGGGTCCTCGATGCGGTCGTGGTAGTCCTCCGGTCCTTCGAAGACGATCGCCTTGCCTTCGAACATGTTGGGGTGCTCGGGGTCGGCGAGGAACCGGTTGCGGAACTGCTCGTCGACGACGCTGATCTTCATGATCCCGGCATCGAACAGATTGCCGGACAGCACGATGAACCCGGCCCGCTCCTTCATGGGCTGATCGTAGGACCGGATCACCTCGCGATCGACCTCGACCGGCGACGCCATCACGTCGCCGAGCGTCTGCCCGGTGCAGGTCATGACGTCCAGATGCAGCTTGCCCGCGTTTTTCAGCTCGCGCAGCACCGCCGGCACGCCGCCGGCCCGGAAGAAGCCCTCGCCCAGGAAGCGGCCCGCAGGCTGCACGTCGGTCAGCAGCGGGATGTCCGACCCCAGCCGCTGCCAATCTTCCAGCGTGTGATCCACCCCCATGTGCCGGGCGATCGCAATCATGCTGATCGGGCAGTTGCTGCTGGCGCCCAGCGCTGCGGCGGCCACGACCGCATTGTCGAACGCGGCCTTCGTCATGATGTCCGACGGACGCAGGTTTTCCGCCACCATGCCCACGATCCGCCTGCCGGTCTCGTAGGCCATCCAGCCGCGCTCTTTGTGCGGCCCCGGGATCGCCGCGCAGCCCGGGAGCGACATGCCCAGGACCTCGGCCAAGCTGTTCATGCTCAACGCGGTACCCATCGTGTTGCAATGCCCGACCGACGAGGCGGATGCCGCCACCATGTCGAGGAACTTCTCGTAGTCGATCTTTTCTTCTGCCAGCAGCTTGCGCGCTTCCCAAACGATCGTCCCCGACCCGGCCAAGCGGCCCTTGAACCAGCCGTCCAGCATCGGGCCGCCGGAGAGCAGGATCGACGGGATGTTCACCGTGGCGGCGCCCATCAGAACGGCGGGCACCGTCTTGTCGCAGCCGGCCGTCAGCACCACCCCGTCGATCGGGTAGCCGTGCAGGACCTCGACGAGGCTGAGGTAAGCGAGGTTGCGGTCCAGCGCGGCGGTCGGCCGCTTGCCCGTTTCCTGGATGGGATGGATCGGGAACTCGAGCGGTATGCCCCCCGCATCCCGGATGCCATCCCGCACCCGTTCCGCCAGGATCACGTGATGCCGGTTGCACGGCGACAGGTCGGACCCCGTTTGCGCGATCCCGATGATCGGCTTGCCGGAGCGCAGCTCGCCCGGCGTCAGTCCCCAGTTCATGTAGCGCTCCAGATAGAGCGCGGTCATCCCCGGGTTGGTGCGGTCGTCGAACCAGCGCCGGCTGCGGAGCCGGTGCGGCGGATTATGGTCGGGCATTGGCGATCTCTGGCGGCTTTTTGCCGATAAGACTGGTCGGGTGGTCCTGGGGTGTCAACCGGTCGGCGCCGTCCATCCAGACCCTCAGTGATCGTCGGGCGCGATGACGTTTTGCGGCTGGTTGCTGAAGAGCGCGGCCCGCATGGTCTCGGCGGACTTGATCCGGATGTCGTGGTGCGATTCGGGCGTCAGGAACGCCGAGTGCGGGGTGATGATCAGCCGGCCGATCGTCCACTCGGCGCGCTCGCGATAGGCTTTGAGGAGCCCGGGAATTGGCTCGACCGGCGGTTCGACCGGCAGGACGTCGAGCCCGGCGCCGGCGAGATGCCCCGAGCGCAACGCCGCCTCGAGCGCGTCGATGTCGATGGCGGTGCCGCGCGCGGTGCTGACGACCACGGCGTTGGCGGGCAGCAGCGCCAGTTGCGCCGCGCCGATCATGCCCGCGGTCTGCGGCGTGTGCGGTGTGTGCAGGCTGAGCACGTCCGCTTGCTTCAGCAGCGCCTCCAGCGACGTGGCGCGACGGATGCCCAGCGAGAGCTCCGTGCCGTTGGAGCGGAAGGGATCGTAGAACACCACGTCGAAGCCGAGCGCCTTGGCCCGCAGAGCGACCGCAGTGCCGATCCGGCCGAGCCCGACGATGCCGAATTTCTGCGCCGACAGACGGCGGAGCAGCGGGCTGGTGTTGGCCACCCAAGCGGCCGGCGGGTGCGCCCGTTGCGCGTCGTGGTGCATGAGCAACCCGCGGCGGAGGGCCAGGGTGAGCGCGATCGCGTGGTCCGCGACTTCGGTCGTGCCGTAATCGGGAACGTTGCAGACGATGATGCCGCGCCGGGCTGCGGCGGCGCGGTCGATCCGGTCGTAGCCGACGCCCATTCGCACGATCGCCCGCAGGCGGGGGAAGCGGGCGATGTCCTCGGCCCGCGCCCACTGGCGGAACAGCATCAATCCCTCGGCGGCGGCACAGTCTTCGTCCGAGAGCTCGGAGAGCAGGGCCGTGTCGCGCATGACGATCGTGGCGTCGCCGGGGAAAATCTCGCACTCGTAACGGTCGTCCGCGTACATGCGCTCGGGATACAGGATCGTTGTCATACCTCTGGTTAGCCGTTTCAGACTTGCCCTTGAAGCCCTCTCGCTCCCGCAGGATTGCGGCTATCGTGCGGGGCGAAGCGGAGAGACGATTTGATGAACGGCGCGGAAAGCTTGGTCCATACGTTGCTGAAATGCGGGATCGACACCTGCTTCACCAATCCGGGTACGTCGGAGATGCATTTCGTGGCGGCCCTGGACCGGGTGCCGGGAATGCGCTGCGTGCTGGGGCTGCAGGAGAATGTCGTTACGGGCGCCGCGGACGGCTACGCCCGCATGCAGGACCGCCCGGCCGCCACGCTGCTGCATTGCGGTCCCGGGCTCGCGAACGGGTTGGCCAACCTGCACAACGCCAAGCGGGCCTATTCTCCCATCGTCAACCTGGTCGGCGACCAGGCCACCCACCACCGGGGTTTCGACGCACCGCTGACGGCGGACACGGAGGGATGGGCGCGCCCGGTCTCGGTCTGGACACGCACGGCCCGGGCCGCTTCCAGCGTCGGGGCGGATGCGGCCGCCTGCGTGCAGGCCGCGCAGGGCGGGGTCGCGACATTGATCCTGCCGTCCGACACGTGCTGGGACGAAGGCGGGGTCGTGGCCGAGCGCTTGGCGCAGGCCGCGCCAGCCGAGGTAGCGCCCGATCTCGTTGACAGAGCCGCGCGCGTCCTGCGGGCGGGGGGCAGCACGGCCCTGATTATGAGTGGCAGCGCTCTGCGTGCTGATGCGCTGGCATTGGCGCAGGGGATCGTCGAGGCGACCGGGGCGCGGATGCTGGCGCAAACCAGCAACGGTCGGATCGAGCACGGGGCGGGCCGGGTCGCGATCGAACGGGTGCCGTATCCCGTTGACCAGGCAATGGCGACGCTGGCCGGGGTGCAGAACCTCATTCTGATCGGGGCCAAGGAGCCGGTCGGCTTTTTCGCCTACCCGGGCAAGCCCGGTCGTATGTACCCTGACGATTGCGCCGTCCACGTGCTGGCCCGCCCCGAGCAGGATGGCCGGGCCGCGTTGATGCGCCTGGCCGCCGCGCTGGGCGTGGGGCCGTCGACCCGGGCTGCCGAGCGCGCCGGCGGCGAAGCGGCGCGTGGAGCGGTTGGACCGGACGCGTTCGCTCAGAGCATTGCGGCGCTTCTGCCGGAAGATGCCATCGTGGTGGATGAGAGCGTCACCTTCGGCCGCAGCGTGTACTCGGCGTGCGGTACGGCGGCGCCGCACGACTGGCTGCAACTCACGGGCGGTGCGATCGGTGACGGCATTCCGCTGGCGACCGGTGCCGCGATCGGGGCGCCGGGGCGCCGGGTCGTGGGACTGCAGGCGGACGGGTCGGCTATGTATACGCTGCAGGGGCTCTGGACGCAGGCGCGCGAGCGGCTGGACGTGACGACGGTCATCCTATCCAATCGCAGCTACGCGATCCTGCTGGGCGAGTATCGCAACGTTGGCGCCAACCCGGGACGCACCGCGATGGACATGCTCGACCTGTCGAACCCGGACCTGGACTGGGTCCGGCTGGCGGGCGGAATGGGCGTGGAGGCCGCGCGAGCCGAGACGATGGACGCGTTCGCCGACTTGTTCCGTCAGGCGAACGCGCGGTCGGGCCCGTTCGTGATCGAACTCGTGATCTGAGCGGGCGACCTCAGCCCCAATGTCCGGGCACGAAGTATCCGAACCGGTTATAGTGGGGCGGTATCCACCGGGCGTAGCGCGGACCGGGGTACGGCACCGGGGCATAGACCGGCGGGCCGACGATGACGCGCGGGCCGGGGCGGCCAGGATGCCAACGGCCCCAGTGGTCCCACCAAGCCCGGGCTTCATGGGACGGCAGCAGAGCGACGCCAAAGCCGCCGAGAGCGACAGCGAACAGCAACTTACGCAAGGTGATCCCCCCGAGATCATGACGACGACGAAGATACGAGTCTAAGGCCCATATTACCTGGGCGGTGCCGTAACATTTTCTGGAGCGTTGTTTCGAGCCTATTTCGGCGCGACGAGCGCGGCCGAGGGCGGCTTGGGGCCAGCCGACTCGGCGCCGTTGGCATCGGCGTGCTCGTGGCTGTAATCGAAATAGGCCATCCCGAGCGCGCGGAACGGGTTGCCGGAAACCAAGCTGGCCAGGATGACCGCGAGGACGAACGAGCCGATGATGGCCCAGAGCGTCTCGCGCGATCCGGTCCTGCTAGTGACGGGTGGAGCCATGATGATACCTTCTGTCCGGGTGCCGGCCGCGTATAGCGGTTCCGGGCGGCTGTGCGAAAGGGCTGGACGAAGCGACGGCAACTCGCTATAGGCCCGCGCTCACCTAATGGAACGCGGGAGGCGATGCTGCGACAAGCGGCCTCGTCGTCATGACCGTGGTTCCTCGGCCTTTGGAGGGGCAGAGGAAATGGCAAAGAAGATCGTCGGCTACATCAAGTTACAGATTCCAGCCGGCAAGGCCAACCCCTCGCCGCCAGTTGGCCCCGCGCTGGGCCAGCGTGGCTTGAACATCATGGCGTTCGTCAAGGAATTCAACGCGGTTACGCAGGGCATGGAGCCCGGCATGCCGGTGCCGGTGGTGATTACCGCCTTCGCCGACCGGACCTTCACCTTCGTGATGAAGACGCCGCCGAACACCTATTTCTTGAAGAAGGCGGCCGGCATCCAGAAGGGCACGACCACGCCAGGCAAGGGCGCCGCCGTCGGACGCGTGACGACCGCTCAGCTGCGCGAGATCGCCGAGACCAAGATGAAGGATATGAACGCCAACGAGGTGGACGCCGCCGTCAGCATGCTGGCCGGTTCCGCCCGATCGATGGGCATCACCGTGGTGGAGGGTTGATCGATGGCGCACGATAAGCGGCTGAATTCGGCCTACGAGAGCTTCGACCGCAGCAAGAGCTATTCGCTCGACGAGGCGATCAAGCTCGTCCGCGCCAACGCCAAGGCGAAGTTCGACGAGACGGTCGAGTTCAGCATGAATCTCGGCATCGATCCCCGGCACGCCGACCAGATGGTCCGCGGCCTGATCAGCCTGCCGAACGGCACGGGCAAGACGCTCCGGGTCGGCGTGTTCGCCCGCAACGTCAAGGCGCAGGAAGCGACGGAGGCTGGCGCGGACGTCGTGGGCGCCGAAGACCTGGCCGAGAAGGTGCAGGCGGGCGAGATCGAGTTCGACCGCTGCATCGCGACGCCGGATATGATGGCGCTCGTCGGCCGGCTGGGTAAGATCCTCGGCCCGCGCGGGCTGATGCCGAACCCGAAGCTCGGCACCGTGACGATGGACGTGAAGGGCGCGGTCAACGCGGCCAAGTCGGGGCAGGTCGAGTTTCGCGCCGAGAAGGCCGGGATCGTGCACGCCGGCGTCGGCAAGGCGAGCTTCGCCGACGACAAGCTGGTGGAGAACATCCGCGCGTTCGTGGACGCGATCCAGAAGGCGAAGCCGACGGGCGCGAAGGGCACTTCCGTCAAGAAGGCTGCCGTCAGTTCGACGATGGGTCCGGGCATCCGGGTCGACGTGTCGAGCTTGGTGACGGCCTAACCAATCGGCCGGGCCGCGAGGCTCGGCGATAGGGCCAGCGCCGGTTCGCCGGGGCTGGCTCCCTGTCCAAGACTGCACGTGCGACCCAGCGATGGGCGCCTAAGGGGTTCCGACCCGCGCGCAGGAGACGGGAAGACAGGGTTTCGGGGTCCGAATTGGCTTCCGTGACGCTGACTATTCCGACTTAGAGGACAGGCGAACTGCCGCATTCTGCAAGGGATGCGGATGAGCGTAACGGCTCTGCCGCGGTCCAAACGCGGCGGGGCACTCAGGAGACGGAACGTGGACCGCACGGAGAAGCACGAGTTCGTGACTTCGCTGGCATCCGTGTTCGCAGAGACGTCCATGGTCGTGGTCACCCAGAACAAGGGGTTGACCGTGGCCGAGGTGTCCGATCTGCGGCGCAAGATGCGAGCCGGAGGCTCGACCTACAAAGTTGCCAAGAACCGGCTGGCCGTTCTCGCCCTCGAGGGCAGCTCATTCGACGGCATCAAGCCCATGCTGAAGGGTCCGACCGCGCTTGCGTGGTCGAAGGATCCGGTGGCCGTGGCCAAGACCGCCGTCGATTTCGCCAAGACCAACGAGAAGCTCGTCATCATCGGCGGCGCCCTCGGCACTCAGACGCTCGATGCGGCTGGGGTCAAGGCGCTGGCCGATTTGCCGTCGCTCGACACGCTGCGCGCCAAGCTGGTGGGGATGCTGCAAACGCCCGCCACCCGGATCGCAGGCGTGCTTCAGGCGCCGGCAGGCCAGCTCGCGAGGGTCTTCGGGGCGTATGCCACCAAGGACGGAACGGAAAGCGACGCCGAAGCGGCGTAAAGCTGGATGAGCGCTGGGCCGGATGCTCGTGGGCACCGGTCTTGCATGGAACCAACCAAGGACTAGATTAGGAAGATCAAGATGGCTGATTTGGCAAAGATGGTGGACGAGCTGTCCACCCTGACCGTTCTCGAAGCGGCTGAACTCTCCAAGATGCTCGAAGAGAAGTGGGGCGTCTCCGCCGCCGCGCCGGTGGCGGTTGCCGCCGCGGGTGGGCCGGCCGCACCGGCCGCCGCACCGGCTGAAGAGCAGACCGAGTTCACCGTGATCCTCGCCAAGGCTGGCGAGAAGAAGATCAACGTCATCAAGGAAATCCGCACCATCACGGGTCTGGGCTTGAAGGAAGCCAAGGACCTCGTCGAGGGTGCTCCGAAGACGGTGAAGGAAGGCGTCAGCAAGGACGAGGCTGCTAAGCTGAAGAAGCAACTCGAGGAGCAGGGCGCCGCTGTCGAGGTCAAGTAAGGCTTTGGCCTGCGCGGCTTTAGGCCGCGATTGAGACGAGGGAACGGGTGGAGGTCGGCTGCGACCTCCGCCCGCAACCCGTTGCGCCCGGCTCTGGCCGGTGCGCGGCACAGGGTTCTGCCGCAGAAGCGGTGATTGGTGTGACCGCTGCTGCGGTCGTGACAGGTTAGGGGCAGGCATGAACGCGATCAACAAGTCGTTCACGGGTCAAAAGCGCATTCGCAAGAGCTTCGGGCGTATCCCCGAGGTGGCTCCGATGCCCAACCTGATCGATGTGCAGCGGTCGAGCTACGAAGCATTCCTACAGATGAACGTGGCCCCGGACAGCCGGACGCCGACGGGCTTGCAGGAAGTATTCAAATCGGTGTTCCCGATCGACGACTTCGCCGGGCGGGGCCGTCTCGAGTTCGTCTATTACGAACTCGAGGAGCCGAAATACGACGTCGAGGAATGCATCCAGCGCGGCATGACATTCGCGGCGCCGCTCAAGGTGATTCTCCGTCTCATCGTGTGGGACGTCGACGAGGACACCGGTGCCCGGTCGATCCGCGATATCAAGGAGCAGCCGGTCTACATGGGCGACATGCCGCTCATGACCGATAACGGCACGTTCATCATCAACGGCACCGAGCGTGTGATCGTCAGCCAGATGCATCGCAGCCCAGGCGTGTTCTTCGATCACGACAAGGGCAAGACGCACTCGAGCGGCAAATATCTGTTTGCGGCGCGGGTGATCCCGTATCGCGGTTCGTGGCTCGACTTCGAGTTCGACAGCAAAGACCTCGTGTATGTCCGCATCGACCGCAAGCGGAAGCTGCCGGTCACGACGCTGCTCTACGCCCTCGAAGGCACCGCGACCGAGGCGCTGCGGGCCGAGCGTGAGCAGAACGGCGAGACCCTGGACATTGCGGAAATCCGCGGTATGGACGCCGAGGAGATCCTCAACTTCTTCTACGGCCAGGTGACGTTCACCCGCACGCCGAAGGGCTGGGCACGTCCGTTCGAGGCCGACGGCTATCGTGGGATTACCCTGGCCGAACCGTTGGTCGATGCCGACACGGGTGAAGTGGTTGCCGACGCTGGCGCCAAGGTGACGCAGCGCGCGGCGCGCAAGATTGCCGAGAAGACCAAGACCGTGCTGGTGAGCCGGGCCGAGATGCTGGGCCGGTTCATGGCGACCGACCTGGTCAACGAGGAGACGGGCGAGATCTATGCGGAGGCCGGCGAGGAGCTGGCCGACGCGAAAATGACCGTGTTGGAGGACCTCGGCTACGAGTCGCTCGCGACCCTGGCGGTGGACAACTCCAACGGCCCGTGGCTGCGGAACACGCTCGCGGTGGACAAAAACAGCAGCCGCGAGGATGCGCTGGTCGATATTTACCGGGTCATGCGCCCGGGCGAGCCGCCGACGCCGGAGACGGCCGAAGCGCTGTTCCGCGGCCTGTTCTTCGATGGCGACCGCTATGATCTTTCGGCTGTCGGCCGGGTCAAGATGAACATGCGGCTCGGTATCGACGTGCCCGACACGGTGCGCGTGCTCCGCAAGGACGACATCCTGCGCACCGTCAAGACGATGTGCGAGCTGAAGGACGGCCGCGGCCAGATCGACGACATCGACAACCTCGGCAACCGCCGGGTCCGTTCGGTCGGCGAGCTGATGGAGAACCAGTATCGCCTCGGCTTGCTCCGCATGGAGCGCGCCATCCGCGAGCGCATGGGCTCCGTCGACATCGACACGGTGATGCCGCACGACCTGATCAACGCCAAGCCCGCCGCGGCCGCGGTACGCGAGTTCTTCGGCTCGTCGCAGCTGAGCCAATTCATGGACCAGACCAACCCGCTCTCGGAAGTCACGCACAAGCGTCGCCTCTCCGCGCTTGGCCCGGGCGGTCTGACCCGCGAGCGCGCCGGCTTCGAGGTGCGCGACGTGCACCCGACGCATTACGGCCGCATCTGCCCGATCGAGACGCCGGA
>JAVVHH010000126.1:0-10572 GCA_032249615.1 Acetobacteraceae bacterium | reverse complement strand
CTTCGTCGAGGAAGCCGGCGGCAAGGGCGGGCGGCGCCTCGCCGTCCACGAATTCCCCCGCCGGGACGCGAGCTTCACCGAGGATCTGGGCCGCGCCGCGCGGCGCTTCTCGGTCCGCGCCTATGTGATCGGCGATGCCTACACCACCGGCCGCGACGCGCTCCTCTCGGCCTGCGAGGACTACGACACGCCGGCGACCCTGGTCCATCCGTGGATGGGCGAGATCCCCTGCCGCGCCGGCCCGCTGTCGTGGTCGGAGAGCAAGGAGCGCGGCGGCGCCTGCGCCTTCGACATCGAGTTCATCCGCGACGACGGCGCCGGTCCCGGACCGACCGCGCTCGCCGACACCGCCAGCACCCTGCTCGCCGGCCTCGCCAGCCTGCGCGGCGTCATTGTGAACGCCTATCAGGCGGCGAGCCTCGTGCTGTCCGTGCCGCAATACGTGCTCGGCCTCGCAACCGGCCTGCTGTCCCAGGCTGCTTCCGCGTTCTCCCTGCTGCCGCAAGCGACGATCGCCGGCCTGAACCCGCTGATCGCCGCGACCACGGCGACTCCGGGCAACGACGCCGCCACCGCCATCGCGATCGGGGCGTTCATGGACGCGGCGGTCACGCAAATCGTCACCGTGCAATCCGCACCGCCGCCGCCCGACGATCCGGTGCTCGGCAGTCAGGCGCCGATCGCCCCGGCGGCCGACATTTCCGGCGGCCTGGCGGCCCTGGCGGCCTGGGGCGCGACATTTCCCCAGCCGACCGGCATCGGTCCCCAGCAGGCCGCGCAAGCCGCGCAACAGGCGGCCGTGATCACTCTCGTGCAGGGCACGGCCCTGGCCGGGATGCTCGCGGTCTACGCCCAGACCGACTGGACCACGGCGAATGCCGCCGCCGCCGCGCGCGCCCAGGCGCTGGCGCTGATCGATTCGGAGGCGACGGCCGCCGCGCTTGCCGGCCAGGACGCGCTCTACCTCGCGTGGCTGGCGATCGCCGCCCAGGCCACCACCGACCTGATCCGGCGCGCCCAGGCCCTGCCGAGCCTCGTCGCCTACGCGCTGGGCGAGGCGACGCCGTCCCTGGCGCTGGCGCAGCGCTGGTATCGCGACCCCGACCGCGCCGTCGAGATCGAGCTCCTGAACGACGCGCCGCACCCGCTCTTCATGCCCGGCGCCGGCGTGCGGCTGTCTTCATGAGCGAACAGCTCACCCTGACGGTCGGCGGCGCGACATACGCGGGCTGGACCGAGATCGAGGTGGAGCGCGGCATCGATCGCTGCGTCTCGCATTTCGATATCGGCGTCTCGGAACGCTGGGTGGGCCGGGACCAGGCATGGCGTATCCTGCCGTTCCAGCCCTGCACGGTCGCGATCGGCCCGGACGTGATCCTGACCGGCTACGTCGATGCCTACGAGCCGCGCTTCGGGCGCGCCGAGCATGGCGTGCGCATCCGCGGCCGGTCGAAAACCGAGGATCTGGTCGATTGCACGCCGGACGTTCCGAGCGGGCAGTTCTCCGGCTACACCGTCGCCGCGATCGCGCGGAGCATTTGCGCGCTGTTCGGCATCGCGGTGATCGTGCAGACGCCGCAGGCCGATGTCGTCGTCGCCAACACGCAGTTGCAGCGTTGCGAGTCGGCATTCGGGTTTCTCGAACGCCTCGGCCGCCTCGCCGGGGTGCTGCTCTGCGACGACGCGCACGGCAACCTGGTGCTGACCACGGCCGGCAGCGCGCGGGCCTCGGGCGCGCTCGCGCAGGGACGGAACATCGAGCAGGCGCATGGCCGCCTCGATGTCGCCAAGCGGTTCAGCGACTACACCGTCAAGGGCCAGGCCGGGCTCTCGGCCGCCGGCGCGGCGTCGAGCTGGGGCGGCGCCGGCGGTGTCGGCTCCACAACTCCCGCCCCTGCCGGCAAGGTACAAACCCAGCAGCGCGCCGCCGCGCACGATCCCGGCGTGCCGCGCTACCGCCCGCGCGTGACGCTCGCCGAAAGTCAGTTGACCGCCTCGGGAATGCAGCTCCGCGCCAACTGGCAGCGCCAGTACGCATTCGGCCAGTCGCTGAAGGCGACGATCACGGTGCAGGGCTGGCGCCAGCCGGACGGCAGCCTGTGGGCGATCAACCAGCTGGTGCCGGTCACGTCGGATTTCCTGGGCGTCGATCAGGATCTGCTGGTGGTGAAGGTGAAATACACGCTCGGCGAGCGTGGCGGCGCGCTGACGGTGCTCGATGTCGGGCCGCCCGAGGGCTACACGCCCGACCCTGGCCAGGTGCGCCTGCATAAGGCAAAGCACGGGAAGGGCCACGGCCACGGCATCGACTGGTCGGGTGCGGCAGTATGAGCCAGGACCAGCCATGAGCGAGGACCAGTTGGGGGCCGCGATCCGCTCTGCCGCCGTGCGCGGCGTGGTGACGCAATCGCGGATCGGCCCGCGCACCCTGCTGCTGGTGACCGGCCTCGACGGCGAGGTCGCGAACGTGGTGGAGCTTCTATTGCCCCCCGGCTACTCGGCCCGGCCGGCGCAAGGCGCGGACATCCTGCTGCACCAGATCCTCGGCTCGCGGGATCATCTGGTGGCCTCGGGCGGCGACACCGCCGGCCAGGCGATCCCGGACCTGCAGCCCGGCGAGTTCGGGATGCGCGACGCGAACGGCCAGCAACTCGTGTTCCGCCTTGACCACATCGAGATGACCACGCCCGCCTATGTGCAGGTCAACGCGCCGCTGCTGAAGGTTTCCGGCGACATCATCGACAATTTCGCCACCAATCCGCACAACCTCGCGCAGATGCGCGCGATCTACAACGGGCATACGCACGGCGATCCGCAGGGCGGCAGCACCAGCCCGCCGAGCGCGACGCAGTGATCGGGGGTCAGCGACAACAGGCTTGACGCCGGCTCTGAATGGCCCTATAAATGCGGACATGGCCGAGGGATGGACCCAGGCCGAGTGGGAGAACCCCGATGAGCGACGCCGCCCCCGACCTGACGCTGATCGCCCGGCAGCAACGCCAGCTTCTCGACGAAATGGGCGTCATGCGCGACGACATGCGCGTGATGAGCGCGATCCTGATGCGGCTGGACGGGACCGTCGGCGGTCTCGTGCAGGAGGTGCGCGCGATGCACTCCCGTCACGACCGGCTGGCGAAGCGGGTGGACGACATCAAGGGAGGCGGGGTCTCGCCGTGAGCCCCGAGGGATCATCCCCGGCACGCGGGAGAACCCCATGAGCGCCACCGCCACCACGAACGACCTCGACCTCGCCGAGCAGGTCGCCCGCATTCGCCGGATGCAGGAGGAGACCGACAAATTCGCCGCCGAGCAGCGCAAGCTGTCCGAGGAGGCGCTGAAGCTCTCCGCCGAGGCCGCGAAGCTCCGCGGCGACCGCTGGCTGGCGCCCCTGCTCGTCGTCGTCAGCCTGCTCGGCGCGGCCGGCGGCATCGTCACCGTGTTGCACGGCCTCAGATGACCGCCGACCGCTTCCGCGACATCCTCGACGAGTTGCACTGGAGTCTCCGTGCGCTGGCCGAGATGATCGGCGGGGACGAGCGCAACGTGCGGCGTTGGGCCAGGGGGCGGCTCAGCGTGCCGGAGCCGGTCGCCGAATGGCTGGAAATCCGGCTCGCCGCGCATCGGGCGCATCCGCCGCCCAGGGACTGGCGTCGCCGTCAAGCCGCGTAGCCGATCCTTTCGGCTGTGACGCGGAAGGGGTTTCGCGCTCATGACCGATATAGCCCTCATCTGGAACCCGGCGCTCGGCCGCGCGGACATCGCGCTCGCCGGCCCGGATCTCCAGACCGACAACGGGCTGGAAACCGCCGTCATCCTCTCCCTGTTCACCGACCGCCTCGCCGATGCCGCCGATGCCATCCCCGACGGGTCCGACGATCCGCGCGGCTGGTGGGGCGACCAGCCGCTTTCGACCGCGCCCGACACCACCATGGACCTGACCGGCTCGCGCCTGTGGCTGCTGGCGCGCGCCAGGCAGCTGCCGGAGACGCAGCGCCAGGCCGAGACCTATGCCCGTGAATCCCTCGCCTGGATGCTGCGCGACGGCGCCGCAGGCGGCATTGATGTCGTCGCGACATTCCCCCGGCTCGGCTGGCTGTCGCTGTCGATCACCATCAACCAGGCGGGCGGCTCGCAGGAATTCAACTTCGCATGGCAAGCGACATGACGTCGGACATACTCTTGAGGACGACGTGACATGCCGCTCGTCCTGCCGACCCGCGACGGGCTGCGCACGCAGATCGCCGCGCAGATCGCCGCGCGCATCCCCGGCGCCGACACCTCGCTCGCGCGCAGCCTGCTCGGCATCGTCGCCAATGTCGTCGCCGGCGCGCTGTGGCTGCAATATCGCGCCATCGCCTGGCTGGCCCGCCAGCTGTTCGTCGACAGCGCGGAGGCGCCGTATCTCGACCGCCGCCTCGCCCCTTACGCCGTCACCCGACTGGGCGCGACGCCGGCCGCCGGCACCGCCATATTCGCCGGCACGCCCGGCATCGCCATCCCGGCCGGAGCCGGCGTGCAGACATCGGACGGATCGGTGCAGTACGCCACCCAGGCCGCCGCGACGATCGGCGCCGGCGGCACGGTCAGCGCCGCCATCCTGGCCGCCACGCCGGGCTCCGCCGGCAACGCCGTCGCCGGCGCGCCGCTCGCCTTATCCGTCGCGATCGCCGGCGTGCAGCCGACCGCGACGGTGGACAGCGCCGGCCTGACCGGCGGCGCCGACATCGAATCCGACGCGGCGCTGCGCGCGCGCGGCGAGGCACGGCTCCGCGCGCCGCCCCAGGGCGGCGCGGCGAGCGACTATCTCGCCTGGGCGAAACTGACGCCGGGGGTGACGCGCGCCTGGGTCTATCCCCTCAACCGCGGCGCCGGCACGGTCGATGTCGCGCTCACGATGGACGGGCGCGCGAGCAACATCCCGCTCGCGGCCGACCTCGCCGCCGTGCAGGCGGTGCTGAACGCGCGAAAGCCGGTGACCGCCGATTGCGTCGCCTTCGCGCCCACCGGCGATCCGCTGGCGATCACCATCCACGCGATGGTGCCGAGCGACGCCGCGACGCGGGCCGCCGTGACCGCGCAGCTGGCCGCGCTCGCCTGCTCCGTCCCGCCGGGCGGGGCGACGATCGGCGACGGCGTCTCGGCCGCCGCGCCGGGCGGCACGCTCTATCTCTCGCAGATCGAGGCCGCGATCCAGGCCGCCGGCACCGTCCAGTCCTTCGATCTGGTGGCGCCCGCCGCCGATGTCGCCTTCGCCACCGGCCATCTCCTAGCCGTGCCCAGCGTCTCCTTCACCTGACGAGTGGGTCGATGAGCTTTCTTGCCGGGCTGACCACGGACGATTTCGCGCAGGCGATCGCGCGCCTCTATCCGCGCGGCCGCGCCTTGCCGCGCGAGTCCGACACCACGCTCGCGCGGCTGAACGCGGCGCTGGGGGATGCGATTTTCGGTGTTCACGCCGAGGGCGTCGCGCTGCTCGAACGCGAGGCCGATCCCGCCTATACGGTCGAGCTGCTCCCCGACTGGGAAGCCGAGTACGGCCTGCCCGATCCCTGCACGCCGGCCAACCCGACCTTGCAGCAGCGGCGCAACGCCCTGCTGGCGAAGATCGCCGGCATCGGCGGCCAGTCGAGCGCCTACTATATCGCGGTGGCGGCGAGCCTCGGCTACCAGATCTCCATCACCGAGCTTCAGCCCTTCCGCGTCGGGCGGAACCGCATGGGCGACAATTTGCGCTCCAGCGCGTGGCAGTTCGTCTGGATCGTCAATGCGCCGCTCACCACCTTCACGCGCTTCCGCGCGGGCCAGTCGGCGACCGGGGAGCCGCTCGCCACCTGGGGGAATGCCCCGCTCGAATGCGTCATCCGTCGCATTGCGCCGGCGCACACCGCCGTGCATTTCGCTTATCACACCAGCGGCACGCTCGATCTGGATATCCAGCTTGATTACAGCGGCATCGACTGACGGAGCGTGTCCATGAAGGTCTGGGGCTTCCTGGAAACGCCGTTGGCGTCGGCGGACCTCAACGGCAATTTCGCGCTGTGCGAGGTGCAGGCGAACAAGAACCAGCCGAACGGCTATATCGGCGCCGACGCGGGCGGTCTCGTGCCATTGTCGAGGCTGCCCGCGAGCCTCTTCGCGAATGCCTGGCACGACGCGGGCACCTGGAACGCGGCGACCAACGCGCCCGCGCTCGCGAGCGGCGCCGGCACGCCCGGCGCGGCCTATCTGGTCAGCGTCGCCGGCGCGACCGCGCTCGACGGGATCGGCGCGTGGGCGGTGGGCGATCTCGCGGTGTTCGACGGCGTGGACGGCAAATGGGTCGCGCTGCGCGGCGGGATGTATGTCGCGCTCTCCGCGGTCGGAATAGCGAACGGCGTCGCCGCGCTGGATGGGGCCGCTCATGTGCCGGCCGCGCAGCTGCCGCCGATCGGCAATGCGGCGGCGGCGCAGATGCCGGCCCTGACCCTGAAGGGCAACAACGCAGCCTCCGCCGCGAGCCCGGCCGATCTCACTGTGGCCCAGGCCAAGGCGCTCCTGGCCCTCACCGACGCCGACATCAGCGGCCATCCGTACACGGTGTCCCTCTCGTCGGGGCCGGGCACGCTGGCCGCAAGTCAGATCATCGCCGCGCACGCGGTCCCCATCGCCGTCGTCTTTCCCGCCAATTTCGGGACGATCGGAATCGGCCTGGCCAGCAAGGGCGGCTGCCTCGTCGCCGCCACCGCCGCCGTGACCCTCGATATCGACACCTGCCCGGCGGCGAGCGATCCGACGGTCGGCGGCAACTGGACGACGATCGGGACGGCTTCGATCGCGGCGGGTGGGCACGCGGCCACGCTCGCGACCGCCGGCGGCACGACGAAGGCCCTGGCGGCCGGCGACCTGCTGCGGGTGGTCGCCCCCGCGACGGCCGACGCGACGCTGGCGAACGTGTTTCTCACCTTGGTCGGGACTCGCTGAGGATGGCCAACGTAATCCTGTTCGCCGGCGGCGAGGATTTGGACTTCGCCACGACCTCCGTTTCCGTCGATACCACGAGCACGGATTTCCGTGCCGGGTATGCGCGCTGCGGGCTGCAACTGCCACCCGCCAACGGAACCTCCCCTGGCAGCATCCGCGCGATCGGTGCCTTCTCGTCCGCCGCGTTCTGGCTGTCGGCGCGGATGCGCTGCGGCAGCAACCTCGGCGACAACCAGAGAGACCTCCTGAGCTTGCAGGACGCGGGCGGCGTGACCCGCCTCGTCCTGCAATACAACTCCGGCAGCCCGTTCGCGGTGTTCCAGAAGGTGAATGCGGCGGGCACCCGCACGCAGCTCGGCTCCGGGTTCTACTTGCCATTGTCCCCCTCCCCCTCGACACCCGACAAGATCGACCTACAGGTGACGTATGGCGTGTCCGGCAGTCTCGCGATCTATGTCAACGGCGCCCTGGCGGGGAGCTACGCAGGCGACGTGACCACCGATGGCGCGACGCTGCTTGCCGGGTTCACCCTCGGCCCGCTGGCAAACGCCGCCGTCAGTTGGAGCGAGGTCATCGTCGCCACCGCCGACACGCGCGCGCTGGGCCTCGTGACACTGGCCCCGGCGGCGCTCGGCGCGACGGCCCAATGGACCGGCACCGCCGCCTCGGTGAGCGAGCTAAGCCTGAACGACGCGGACGGGGTGAGCACGGGCACGGCGGGGAAGGTGGAAGAGTTCACCACCGGATCGCTGCCCTCGGGATCGTTCTCGGTCCTCGGCGTCGTCCTCGCCGCGCGCGCGGTGACAGCGAGCGGGTCGCCGCAGCATGTGGATCTCGGGCTGAAGCTGGGCGGGACGGATTACTGGTCTCCCGACCAGGCGGTGGGCACGGCCTACGGGCGCGTCGCCTATGACTGGGAGACCAACCCGGCCACCAGCGCGGCCTTCACCACGGCCGATCTCGCGAGCGTCGGGCTGGCCCTGAGATCGGTCGCCTGAGCCAATGGCCGGGCATCGCTACTGGCGGCTGGCGTTCACCAGCGGGGCGGGCGCCGAATACCTGCTCGCCGAGGTGCAGTTCCGCACGGCGGCCGGCACGGCGCTCCTGTTCTCGGGCGGCACGCCGTCCGCGAGTTCGACCTATTCGGGGTATCCCGCCGGCAACGCCTGCGACAACAACGCCGCGACCGATTTCTACACGGCCGCCGGGGCGGGCGCCGGGCAGTGGTGGCAGTATGATTATGGGCCCGGGAACACCCCGAGCATCGTCGAAGTCACCATCACTACGTCCAGCGACGCCTATTCCAACTACGCGCCGTCCACCCTCTCGCTCCAGTATTCCGACGACGGCGCGACCTTCACGACCCTGCAGGCGTTCACCGCCGCCGCCTGGACCAGCGGGGCGACACAGACCTTCACGGTCCCGACCACGCTCACCGCCACCAAGGCGAACGCCTATGCCGTGCTCGGGCCCCAGGCCATGACGGTGGGCAAGACGACCGGCTATGCCCTGCTCGGGCCGCCCAGCCTGATGGCGACCAAGGCGCTCGGCTACGCGGTGCTGGCGCCGATCCCTCGCGTGAGGGTACCGAACATCTGCATTAATACCTGACCGCCGCCCGGAGCGCCCCCACATGTTCAAGAATGACGATCCGACGACGGTCGCCACGCGCCCGGTGCAAACCCCCGTGGTGCAGCCGGGCTATTTCACCGACGGCAATTCGGCGACGGCGGTTCCCGCGACCGTGGTGCGCGCCGATTGGGCGAACACGATCACCGACGAGATCCTGAACGTCGTGGCCGGGGCCGGGCTGACGCCCAGCAAGACCGACAACACCCAGCTGCTCGCGGCGGTGCGCGCGCTCGTCGCCGCCGGCGCGCTCGGGTTCACGCCGGTCCAGCAGGGCGGCGGCGCGAGCCAGGGCACGAACAAGGTCTATCTCGGCTGGGACGGCGCCGCCTTGCGCGCCCAGGTGGACGCCACCGACCTCGGGCGCCTGGCCAAGGTTTCCGATCTCGCGCCGTATGCCCTGGCCTCGGCACTCGCCGGCTACGTCACCAACGCCGCGCTCGCCGCCGACCTGGCCGGCTACGTGACCAATGGGGCGCTCGCCGCCGATCTCGCGAACTACGTCACCACGGCGTCGGTCGCGTCGAAATCCTTCGCCGTTTCGGGATACGCCACGCTCGCATCCGGGCTGATCCTGCAATGGGGCACGGCGAACATCCCCAGCGGGACCGTCAACAGCCCCGTCAGCCTGCCGATCGCCTTTCCGAACGCCGGCCTGTGGGCTGGGATCTCCTACTGGTCCGCGCCGCCCACGTCCGGGGCCTGCGGCGCCCAGATCAACGGGACGAGCACGATCCTGGTCGGCAACTCGGCGGCCGGCGGCACGAGCGGCTGCAATTTCTACGCGATCGGATATTGAGCCATGTCGGACACGCAACCCCCGGCCTTCCTGTTCTCGCCGAGCAAGATCGCCTTCTACCCGATGGCGATGCGGGCCGCCTACGAAGCATCGAACACCTGGCCCGCCGACGGCGTTCCCGCGACAGACGCGATGTGGCGGCAGTTCATCGCGCCGCCCCCTTCCGGCAAGGTGCTCGGCGCGGCCAACGGACAGCCGGCCTGGATCGATGCGCCCCCGCCGGCCGCGCCGACGGTGATCCCGAGCTCGATCTATCTCGCCCGCTTCTCGACAACTGAAACCAGCGCGATCCACGCCTTCGCGCTGACCAGCCCGCCGACCACGAACAGCCTTCAGGTGTTCAACTTCCTCCTGCTCGCGGCGGCCTCGCCCACGATCGACCTCTCCAATGCCGTCGTCACCGGCGGGCACGCGGCGCTGGTCGGACTCGGCCTGCTCACCGCCGACCGGTCCGCCGCGATCCTCGCGCCGAGGACCGACGGCACCTGACGCTCCGGCGACGGGCGCCGTCACCGCCCCTCGCGCGCCGCTGACCGAAGCCTCTCCCCGTCGCCACCCGCCCCGCTCGGTTCGCCGGACGGGAACGCCGGAGACACGCCGATGGCCGAAGACATCCTCGATCATCATTCGCGCGCCGGCTCCTTCGTCCGCGACCGGCCGGGCCATGCCTCGGCCGCTTCCGTCGTGTTCGCGGTCCTCGGACTGATCGGCACGGCCCTCACCACGACCTGGTACACCTCGGGGCTGCTGACGGGCCTGCAAAGGGATTTCTCGGCGCTGGATGCGAAGGTCACGATCTACAACAACCAGCGCAACAACGACTTCGCCTCCCTGCGCGCCGAGACGGCCCAGCAGATCGGCACGCTGGACCGGCGCATCACGGCGCTGGAGACGAGCCGCACCGCCTCCGATCAGCAGCTCGCCGCCACGACGGCCTCGATCGCCGGGCTGCAAGCGCAAACGAGCGCGATGCAGGGGGCGGTGAACGATCTCAGGGACGGGATCAACGCGATCCGGATCGACGTCGGCAACATCGCGCGCGCGGCCAACGGACCGCTCGGGCGCCGCTGATGGGGGGGCTGTTCCTGCTGCCGCTGCTCGCCGGCTGCGCCGCGCCAGCGGCGCGGCACCCGCCCGGGCTCCCGCCGGTGCCGCCGGCCGTCTTGCAGTCCTGCCCGCCGGGC
>JAVVHH010000125.1:0-10611 GCA_032249615.1 Acetobacteraceae bacterium | reverse complement strand
TCCTCCTCGAGCCTGTCGGTGTCCGTGCCGGTCAGCGCCCGCACCAGCGCCGTTTTGCCGTGATCGACATGCCCCATCACCCCGAGCACCAGCCGCCTCATGCCGACACCGCCGCGACCGCCGCCGCGACCTCATCGAGCTCGGCCTCCGCGATGGTCAGCACGTCCAGCGCGAACCGCCCATCGACGATGCGGCCCACGACGGCCGGCCGCTGCAGGCGCAACCGCCGCGCCAGCTGATCGGCCGTGACCGCCGGCAGCGCCACGGCCCGGCTCGGGATCCGCTCTTCCGGCAACGCCCCGCCGCCGGCATAGCCCTCCGTCCGGATCACCGCCGCGCCGGACCCGAGGCGGGCCGCCAACCGCTGCGCCCGGCCGTCGAGCACGCCCTCGCTCTGGCCCAGCATGCGCAGCACCGGGATCCGCTCCGGCGCGTCGCGGTGCAGGATCAACGTCGCCTCGAGCGCCGCGAGCGACATCTTGTCCAGCCGCACCGCCCGCAGCAGCGGGTGCCGGCGGATTGGCTCGAGCGCCGCCCGCGTGCCCGCGAGCAGCCCGGCCTGCGGGCCGCCGAGCAGCTTGTCGCCGCTGAACGTTACGAGATCCGCCCTCGCCGCCACGGCCTCCTGGACCGTGGGCTCCGCCCCGCGCCCGAGCCCGGCGAGGTCGGCAAGGTTGCCGCTGCCCAGATCCGCCACCACGACCAGCCCGCACTCCCGCGCCAACCCGGCGAGTTCCCCGATCGAGGCCTCCGCCGTGAAGCCGACCATGCGGAAATTGCTCTGATGCACTTTCAGCAGTGCGCGGGTCTGCGGCGTGATCGCAGCCCGGTAGTCCGCCAGCCTCGTCTTGTTGGTGCTGCCGACCTCCACCAGCCGGGCCCCGCCCTGCCGGATCACGTCCGGGATGCGGAAGCCGCCGCCGATCTCCACGAGCTCGCCGCGCGAGACGAGGACGTCGCCGCCCGCCGCCAGCGCCGCCAGCCCGAGCAGGATCGCGGCCGCCCCGTTGTTGACGGCGAGCGCCGCCTCGGCGCCGGTCAATGCGCAGAGCAGCGCCTCCACCCCGCCGGCGCGCGCCCCACGCCGCCCCTCGACCAGGTCGAACTCGAGGTTCGCGTAGCTCGCAGCAGCCTGTCCGGCCGCCGCCACCGCCTCCTCTGCCAGCGGCGCCCGTCCCAGATTGGTGTGCAGCACGATACCGGTCGCGTTGATCACGCGGCGAAGCGTGGGCCGCGCCCGTTCCACCAGCCAACTCCGCGCCGATTGCAGCAGCCGTTCCGGCGGTGGCGGCTCGGCAAGCCCGTCCCGCAACAGCACCCGGCTTTGATCCAACGTCACTCGCAGCGCCGCGACCACCGCCGCGCGGCCGAACAAGCCGAGCAACTCGCCGGCTTGCGGCTCCTCCAGCAGCCGCTGCACTTGCGGCAGACGGCGCAACCGGGCCGCCACCATTTCGTCTTCTGTCTGCACCGCCTCTCCGATTCGTCCTGGAATGCGACTGTTCAACGCCCCACTCTGAAAGCCGAAGCATGGCTGATTTCGAAACTCGTCTCACCTCCCTGGCGCATGGCGGCGGCTGCGGCTGCAAGCTGTCGCCGGCTGTGTTGCGGGACCTGCTCGGCGCCATGCCGGCGAGCGCACCTTTCGCCGACTTGCTGGTCGGCACCGAGACGGGCGACGATGCGGCCGTCTACCGCCTGAACGATCAGCAGGCGCTGGTGGCCACGACCGATTTCTTCACGCCGATCGTCGACGACCCGTTCGACTTCGGCCGGATCGCCGCGACCAACGCCCTGTCGGACGTCTATGCAATGGGTGGCCGGCCGATCCTCGCCCTTGCGATCCTGGGCATGCCGCTGGGGAAGATCGCCCCGGAGGCCGTCAGGGCCATTCTCGCCGGCGGCGCCGCCGTGTGCGCGTCGGCCGGGATCCCGGTTGCGGGCGGGCACTCCATTGACAGTCCGGAGCCGATCTACGGCCTGGTCGCGCTCGGCCTCGTCCGGCCCGACCGGCTGCTGCGCAACAGCGGCGGCAGGGACGGCGACGCGCTGCTCCTGACCAAGGGACTCGGCGTGGGCGTCATCAGCGCGGCGCTCAAGCAGGCGACGCTCGATCCGCAGCTTCTGGCCGGCCTCTACCAAACGCTTCTCGCCTCGACCACGCTGCTCAACACGGCCGGCGCCGATCTAGCGGAGCACGGGGGCGTGCACGCGGTCACCGACGTCACCGGCTTCGGCCTGCTCGGCCACGCGCTGGAGATGTGCCGCGGCGCCGGTCTCGGGGCGGAGATCAGCGTGTCGGCGGTTCCCGTGCTGCCGGGCGTCGAACCGCTCGCCCGCGCCGGGGTGCGGACGGGGGCGGCCGGGCGCAACTGGGCGAGCTACGGCGACGCCATCACCGCCTCGCCCGATCTGCAGCCCTGGCAGCGCGACCTGCTCTGCGACCCCCAGACCAGCGGCGGCCTGCTGATCGCAGCCGCACCCGAGACCGTGCCGGACCTGCTGCGGCGGCTCCGCCCATCGGCGGCCAGAACCGCGGTGATCGGCCATCTCCGGTTGGGACCGCCCCAGGTTACCCTCACGCCGTGACGGCGGTGGGACGGCGAAACACCAGAAGGCGGGCGAGCAGTGTTTGCACGACGGTGCCGTCCGCCGTGCGGGTCTCCGAGCGGACCGTGGCCCAGCCGCGATCCGGTTTCGAACCGGACGGGCGAAGGTCGACGATTTCGCTGGCCACGCTGAGGACGTCGCCGGGCCTGACCGGGTTCGGCCAACTGATCTCCGCGCCCGCCCCGATCAAGCCGCCGGAGAAGGGGAGGCCGCCATCCACCAGCAGCCGCATGGTGATCGCGGCGGTATGCCAACCGCTCGCGGCCAACCCGGCGAACACGGTGCCCCGCGCGGCCTGCTCATCCAAGTGGAACGGCTGCGGATCGAAGCGCCCGGCAAACTCGCGGATGGCGTCCGCGTCGACGGTGTAGCCCGCGGTTTCGAAGGTCTGACCAACGCGGAGGTCGTCGAGGAAATACGACCCCGCTCCGCTCATGGGATCTTCCGGGTGCCCCCGACGACGCGCGACGCCTTCTCATCGATCCCGCTGATGCCTTCGCGCCGCTGAAGTTCGGCCCACACCTCGGCCGGTTCGACGCCGGCGGCCACCCAGAGGACGATCAGGTGATACAGCACGTCGGCGCTTTCGCTGATCAGGGCGGTCGGATTCTTGGCGACCGCCTCGATCAGGCACTCGACGGCCTCTTCGCCGAACTTCTGGGCGACTTTGGCCGTGCCGCGGGAGAGGAGCCGGGCCGAATGGCTCTTCGCCGGGTCGGCCGAGCGACGCGCGACCACCGTCGTCCAGAGCCGGTCCAGGATTTCCGCCCCCGCTGGGGCAGGAACGGCGTTCTTGGCAACTTTCAGCTTCCCGATTTTGCTCATGCGGCCGCCTCTCGGGGCAAGCGCACCGGCAGCCCGGCCTGCGCCAACCGGCGCTTCACCTCCGCGACGGCGAACGTGCCAAAATGGAACACGCTGGCGGCCAGGAGGCCGGTCGCGCCGGCCCGGGCGCCGTCGACGAAGTGATCCAGCTCGCCGACACCGCCCGACGCTACCACCGGCACGCGCACCGCACCGCACACCGCGCGGAGCAGGTCCGTGTCGAAGCCGGTGCCGGTGCCGTCCCGGTCCATACTCGTCAGCAGGATCTCTCCGGCGCCCATCTCTGCGGCCTGCCGGCACCAGGCGACGGCATCGAGCCCGGTGCCGGTGCGGCCACCATGCGTGAACACCTCCCAACGTCCCGGCGACGTCGCCCGCGCATCGACGGCGACCACCACGCACTGGCTGCCGAACTTCTCGGCCGCCTCGCGCACGAGATCGGGGCGGGCGACGGCGGCAGAGTTCATGCTGCACTTGTCCGCGCCCGCCAGGAGCAGCTTGCGCATGTCGTCCGTCGACCGCACGCCGCCGCCCACGGTCAGCGGGAGGAAGATGCGCGCGGCAGTGCGCGAGACCACGTCGAAGATCGTGTCGCGGTTTTCGTGGCTGGCGGTGATGTCCAAAAAGGTCAACTCGTCCGCTCCGGCCGCGTCGTACACGGCTGCCTGTTCCACCGGGTCGCCGGCATCCCGCAAACTGACGAAGTTGACGCCCTTGACGACCCGCCCATCTCGAACGTCAAGGCATGGGATCACCCGAAGTTTCAGCATGTCAGCCCATCTCGGCCGGTTCGCCGCTCGCCAGCACCGACAGCGCTTCGGCAAGATCGATCCGCCCATCGTAGAGGGCCCGGCCGACGATCACGCCATTCAATCGGGGCGCCGTCTCGGCCAACGCTTCCAGATCGGCGAGGGACCCGGCCCCGCCGCTGGCGATCACGGGAGTCCGCACCCGCTCGGCCAGCGCCAGCGTCGCTTGGAGGTTGATCCCCGACAGCATGCCGTCGCGCCCGATATCGGTATAGATGATTGCGGCGACCCCCGCGTCCTCGAAGCGCAGCGCCAGCTCGAGGGCGTCGACGCCGGAGCTCTCCGCCCACCCTTCGGTCGCGACGATCCCGTCCCGCGCGTCGATGCCGACGGCGATCTTGCCCGGGAACGCGCGGCAAGCTTCGTAGACCAGCGACGGGGTCTTGACCGCCGCGCTGCCGAGGATGACCCGGCTGATCCCAGCGTCCATCCAGCGTGCGACGCCGGCCATGTCGCGGATGCCGCCGCCGAGCTGAACCGGAACCGTCGCGGCGGCGAGGATGGCGTCGACCGCCGCCTCGTTCACCGGCCTCCCGGCAAACGCGCCGTTGAGGTCGACGACGTGCAGCCATTGGCAACCGGCCTGCTGCCAAAGCCGCGCCTGCGCGCCGGGGTCGTCCGAATAGACCGTCGCCTGCTCCATGTCGCCGCGGCGGAGCCGGACGCAGGCGCCGTCCTTTAAATCGATCGCGGGGTAGAGGATCACGCCTTGCGGTCTTCCTTGAGCAGCTTCACGAAGTAGATCCCCCGCACCGTTTGGCCGCCCACCCGGGCGTAGCAAGGATGCTCGCCCCAGCGGTGGTAACCGAGTCGTTCATACAATTGTATCGCAGCCGTCTGCGTTTCTCGCACGTCCAGGTTGAGAATTTGATAACCGAGTGCGCGCGCGCCTTCCTCGACCCGGCGATGGAGCATCACGGCGAGGCCGTGACCGCGCGCGTAGGGGGCGATGAAGGCGTGGGTCAGCGTCGCGGCGAAGGCTTGGGCTTCATTGTTGCGTGGCGGACGCACCAACTGCGCGCTGCCCACGATCGTGTCGTCGAGCCGTGCGACGAACATCTCGCGTCCCGGCACGAGGAGGACCCCGCGGAAATAGGTCTCCAGCGCGTGGCGGCCCGGCGATTTGAGCCAGCCGAACCCACCCCCCTCGAGGATCGCGGCGTCCGCGGCCTCGCAGAGCTGCTGCAGATCGTCATCGTTCAGCTCGGTGACGCGCGTGACGTCAAGGGCGTGCGCCGCCTGCTCGTTCATGCGGGTGACCAGCGCAGGAAATTGGCGAGCAGGCGCAGCCCGACGGTTTGGCTCTTCTCCACGTGGAACTGCGTGCCCGCCCGGTTGCCGGACACGACGATCGCCGGGACGGCCCCGCCATAATCGGTCGTGGCCAGCTGTTCGTCGGGGCGGCCGTGGCGCAACGCGTAGCTGTGGACGAAGTAGGTGTGATCGCCGCGTCGCAGGCCGTCGAGTAGCGGATGCGAGCCGGGCTCGAACACGAGCTCGTTCCAGCCCATTTGCGGCAGCCGCAACCCTTGGGCTTCCATCGGTGCAATCTCGCCCTCGATCCAGCCGAACCCCTGTGTCTCGCCGTGTTCGAGGCCGCGCTCGGCCATGAGCTGCATGCCGACGCAGATGCCGAGGAACGGCCGGCCGGCCGCAACGGCCCGTTCGATCGCCGGCCGCAGCCCGGGGATGGCGGCCAGACCCATGGCGCAGTCGCGGAACGCACCTTGGCCGGGCAACACGATGCGGTCCGCCGCGGCGACCACGGCGGGATCGGCCGTAACCGTGACCTCGGCCGGGATGCCGGCGCGTTCAGCCGCCGTCGACAGCGCCCGAGAGGCCGAGGCCAGATTGCCACTACCGTAATCGACGACCGCGACCCGCATCATGCGGGCGAGCCGAGAAGGTCGGGCCGGGCCGCGAGGAGGCGCAGCAACGCGGCATCGCGGTCGGGGGCGAGCACCACGTGATCGAGTGCGTAACCGCGGCGCGCGAGCGACCAGCGGTCGAGATCGCGGCCGAGCAGGCCGTTGAACCACCCCAGCCCGAGGAGGGCAGGGAGCCGCAGCCAGGGAGGCAGTGCAGCGACGAGGATCACCAGGGCGGCGATCTCCAGCAGCGCGGTGATCCAGCTGCCACGGGACAGCAGCCAAACCGGGCCGAAGAAGAACCCGGCCCAGCTCCAGCCCTCGCGCACCAGCACCGGCGGCTGCTCCGGTCTGAGGTGCACGGTATAGGTCCTCACAGCGACCCCTTGGTCGACGGGATGGCGCCGGCCGCGCGCGGATCGATCTCCGTCGCCTCGCGGAGCGCCCGTGCCACCGCCTTGAAACACGCCTCGGCGATGTGGTGCGCGTTGCTGCCGGCGCGCTGCGTCACGTGCAACGTGATCGCCGCGTTGCCGGCGAGCGCGCGGAAGAATTCCTCGAACAACTCGGTGTCCATCTCGCCGACCTTGTCGCGCGAGAACGTAGCTGACCAGCCGAGGAACGCCCGGCCGGAGAAATCCACCGAGGCGTCGACCAGGGCCTCGTCCATCGGCACCGAGGCGTGGCCGTAACGGCGGATGCCGCGCTTGTCGCCAATGGCTTGGGCGAGCGCTTGGCCGAGCACGATGCCGACGTCCTCGGTCGTGTGATGGAAGTCGATGTGCAGATCGCCAGCGGCCTCGACGTCGAGGTCGAACAGGGAATGCCGCGCGAAGGCGGTCAACATGTGGTCGAGGAAGCCGACCCCGGTCTTGATCCGGCTCTGCCCCGAGCCGTCCACATCGAGTTTCAGGCTGATCCGCGTCTCGGACGTATTGCGGGTGAGGTCGGCAGAACGCGGCATCAGGAATGAACTACCCTAAAGCGGGCAGATCGAATACCCGGCTATGCCGTGACGGTGACGCCCTTCCAGAACGCAACCCGATCACGAATGCTGGCGGCCGCTTCTTTCGGCTCCGGATAATACCACACCGCGTTCTCGTTGCGCTTCCCGTCCACTTCCAGGTTGTAGTAGCGCGCCGTGCCCTTCCACGGGCACACCGAGGTATGTTGGCTGGGCTTGGTGACCGAAGAGTCGAGGGAGGCGGCGGGGAAGTAGGCGTTCCCCTCCACCGTCACGATGTCGTCGCTCTCCGCGATGGTCTGGCCGTTCCAGACGGCCTTCACTCGACCGTCTCCGGCTCTTTCTCCAGCCCACCCTCGTCGCCATCGCCCTCTTTGGCGGCCACCGGGGCCGCCTCGGTGTATTCGAAGTCGAGCTTGCCATCCTTGAGCGTGACCTTCACGGCCCCGCCCTTGACCAACTTGCCGAACAGCAGCTCCTCGGCGAGCGGCTTCTTGATGTGCTCCTGGATGACCCGCCCGAGCGGCCGGGCTCCATAGAGACGATCGTAGCCCCGCTCGGCCAGCCACTCCTTGGCGGCCGAAGACAGGCCGATCGTCACGTTGCGATCGGCCAGTTGCGCCTCGAGCTGCATGACGAACTTCTCGACCACGCGGCCCACGATCTCCGGGGTGAGCCCGGCGAAGGTGATGATCGCGTCGAGCCGGTTGCGGAACTCGGGGGTGAACAGGCGCTTGATCGCCTCCTCGTCCTCGCCCTCCCGCGCCTCGCGCCCGAAGCCAATCGCCTCCTTGGCCATGTCGGACGCACCCGCGTTGGTCGTCATGATCAGGATGACGTTGCGGAAATCGACGATCTTGCCGTTGTGGTCGGTGAGCTTCCCGTGGTCCATCACCTGCAGCAGGATGTTGAACAGGTCCGGGTGGGCCTTCTCGATCTCGTCGAGCAGCAGCACGCAATGCGGATGCTGATCGATGGCGTCGGTCAAGAGCCCGCCCTGGTCGAAGCCGACATAGCCAGGCGGCGCTCCGATCAGGCGGGAGACGCTGTGGCGCTCCATGTACTCCGACATGTCAAACCGCGTCAGCTCGATCCCGAGCGTGGCGGCGAGCTGCTTGGCCACCTCCGTCTTGCCGACGCCGGTCGGACCGCTGAACAGGTAGTTACCGATCGGCTTTTCGACTTCACGCAGCCCGGCCCGCGACAGCTTGATCGCCGCCGACAGCGCCTCGATCGCCTTGTCCTGGCCGAACACCATCCCCTTCAGATCGCGCTCGAGATGCCGGAGCGTTTCCTTGTCGTCGGCCGAAACCGACTTGGGTGGGATCCGCGCGATCTTGGCGACGATCTCTTCCACGTCACGCAGCGTCACCGTCTTGCGGCGCTTGTTCTCCGGCTGCAGCATCCGGCTCGCCCCGACCTCGTCGATCACGTCGATCGCTTTGTCCGGCAGCTTGCGGTCGTTGATGTATTTCGCCGACAGCTCGACGGCACCGCGGATCGCCTCTTCCGTGTAGCGGACCTTGTGGTGCTTCTCGTAATTGGTCTTCAAGCCCCGCAGTATCTTCACCGCGTCCTCGAGCGAAGGCTCGTTCACGTCGATCTTCTGGAAGCGGCGGACGAGAGCCCGGTCCTTCTCGAAGTAGTTGCGGTACTCCTTGTAGGTCGTGCTGCCGACGCACCGCATCGAGCCCGACGCCAGCGCCGGCTTGAGCAGGTTGCTGGCATCCATCGCGCCGCCGCTGGTCGCGCCCGCGCCGATCACGGTGTGGATCTCGTCGATGAACAGGATCGAGCCCGGATGCGCCTCGAGCTCCGTCACGACGGCCTTCAGCCGCTCCTCGAAGTCGCCGCGGTAGCGGGTTCCGGCCAGCAATGCGCCCATATCCAGCGCGAAGATCGTGCTCTTGGCCAGCACTTCGGGCACGTCGCCCTCGACGATCCGCTTGGCCAGGCCCTCGGCAATGGCCGTCTTGCCCACGCCGGGATCGCCGACATAGAGCGGGTTGTTTTTTGTCCGGCGGCAGAGAATTTGGATCGTGCGCTCGATCTCGACGTCACGCCCGATGAGCGGGTCGATCTTGCCGGCCGCGGCCTTCTTGTTGAGGTTGACGCAATAGTTGGACAGCGCGTCCTGAGCGCGGCGGCCGGGCTTCTCTTCGCGTTCGCCTTCCGTAGCACCTTCCTCCTTGGTCGCGCCCTGAACCGGCCGTTGCGCGGCCCGACCGGGTGCCTTCGCGATACCGTGGCTGATGAAATTGACCGCGTCGAGCCGCGTCATGTCCTGCAACTGCAGAAAGTAGACGGCATGGCTTTCCCGCTCGCTGAACAGCGCGACGAGCACATTGGCGCCGGTCACTTCGTCGCGACCGGAGCTCTGCACGTGGATGGCGGCCCGCTGGACGACGCGCTGGAATCCGGCCGTCGGCTTGGGATCGCCCGCTCGGTCGGTCGCCAAGCCGGAAAGATCCTTGTCGAGAAACTCGCTTAGATCCTGGCGCAGCTTGTCGAGATCGACACCGCAGGCCCGCAGCACCGTTGCGGCGTCGCTGTCGTCGGCCAGGCCGAGCAGCAGATGTTCGAGCGTTGCGTATTCGTGACGGCGTTCACTTGCCAGCGAAAGTGCGCGGTGCAGCGTCTGCTCTAGATTGCGTGACAGCATTGGGGTGACGCTCCTTCGCACTGACCCTTGTTCGACCGCGCCGAACTGCGCGGGGCAAGGGGATCGATCATTCGAGATAAGTGACCATTCAACGTGGGCTCGTGTTCATTCCTTCTCAATAGTGCATTGCAGCGGATGTTGGTTCTGTCGCGCAAGGTCCATGACCTGAGTGACTTTCGTTTCCGCAACTTCGTAGGTGTAAGCGCCACAGACGCCGACGCCCCGCCGATGCACGTGCAACATGATGCGCGTGGCTTCATCGCGATTCTTCTGGAAGAACCGTTCGAGCACGTGCACGACGAATTCCATGGGAGTGTAATCGTCGTTCAGCATCAGAACCTTGTACATCGCCGGCTTGCGCGTCTTGGGCCGCGCCTTCACCACAACGCCTGTATTGGGTCCTTCTCCGTTGCCGCGTTTATCGTTGTCGCTCATTGGTCCTAATACCCTGGCCGCAAGCACCGCCCGCCGCCGCATCACGCCGAGCCCGACGTCGCTGGGGCGGCTACAGCCCCAATTCGAAGCATATCGGAATGCGCAGCGCCGCGAAAAGCCTCGCGTGGCTGTTCCCGGATATTCGCCGGGGGATGTTGATAAAGCGTGAACGCAGAAAAGGCCCGGGCGTCGCCACCCGGGCCTTCTGTCCGATGGAGCGCCGCGCGGTGCGGCGGCTCTGTCGTTTTAGGCGGCTTTGAAGCTCTCGACGGCCACGTTCACGCGGCTGACGATCGGCTCATAGGCCTGCCCGGCGAGTTTCAGGGACGCCTCGGTGATCTGGCCGGTCTGGCTCATCGCCTTCTCGACGCTGGCGCGGGCGAAGTTCGCCTGCATCTCGAACACTTCCTTGAGCGACCGGACGCCGGCGATCGCGCG
>JAVVHH010000124.1:0-10836 GCA_032249615.1 Acetobacteraceae bacterium | reverse complement strand
CAATGTTACGCCACGGTGAAACTGGCTATTACGCGATCGGACTAGGGAGGTCGATTCGCAAATGCCGAGGCCCGCAGGCGACGGGCCGGGGAGAAAGGACGCACCGGGCGCTAGCGCCGCGAGTAGTGCGTCCGAGGCCATGCAGGCGCTCTTCGGCGAAAACTTTCGCCTCGCCCGGATCAAGGCCGGCCTGACCCAGCACGACATCGAGATGCACACCGGCATCAAGCAGGCCTACATCTCGCAGATCGAGGGCGGCAAGCAGAACCCCACGCTCGCGACCATGACCGCCCTCGCGCTCGCGGTCGGTAAGGACGTCCGCGCCTTGCTGAAGCCGCCAGCATCGCAGCTCAAGCGAAAATAATGCCCTTCGCCTGCGTTCCCGGGCTTGCATTATATTAGATTTATCTAATATGGTCCGGGTCTGCCCGCTGCATCGGGCGCACGTTATGGACGGTCATGGCGGACGAAGGCAAGCCCTCCACGCGCGAGGAGCAGGCACGGCGACTCGCTGAGTCGATGAAGCGCCAGCTCGGTCAGTTCTGCGGCTTCCTGGCGGAGCCCGGACTGGTCGAGCTGATGCTGAACGCGGACGGCACGGTCTGGGCCGACCGCCTCGGACAGGGCATGGCGCCGGTCGGCACGATGCCCTCCGCGTCCGCCGAATCCTTCATCGGCACCGTCGCTTCGACCCTGCGCAGCACGGTAACACGGGAGAACCCGATCCTCGAATGCGAGCTGCCGCTGGATGCGCCGTTCGACGGCTCGCGCTTCGAAGCGCTGATCCCACCGGTCGTGCCGGCCCCGGTGTTCACGATCCGCCGCAAGGCGTCAGCCGTCTTCACGCTGCAAGAGTATGAACGCCAGGGGATTATGTCCTCTCGGCAGCGCGCCGCGATCGAGGCGGCCGTGGCGCAGCGTCACAACATCCTGGTCGTCGGCGGCACCGGTACCGGGAAGACGACACTCACGAACGCCGTCATCGACTACATGGTCCAGGCCGCGCCCCAGCATCGCATCGTCATCATCGAGGACACCAGCGAGCTGCAATGCGCGGCAAAGAACGCAGTGGTGATGCGTGCCACGGACACCGTGGATATGCAGCGCCTGCTGAAGGCGACGATGCGGCTGCGGCCGGACCGGATCATTGTCGGCGAGGTTCGTGGCGGCGAGGCCCTCTCCCTCCTGAAAGCCTGGAACACCGGCCATCCCGGCGGGGTCTGCACCGTGCACGCCAACCATGCGCGGGCCGGCCTCCAGCGCGTCGAGCAATTGATCGCCGAAGTCAGCCAAACGCCGATGCGCACCCTGATCGCCGAGGCAGTGAACCTCATCGTGTCGATCGTGAAGACCGGCAATGCCGCCGGACGGCGGATTGACGAGATCGTGGCCGTCACGGGATGCACCGACGGCGAGTACCGGTTTTCCACCCTGGAGTGACCCCCGCAATGCAGCTCTACGCCGATGTTGTCCGCCGCAATTGGCTGCTCTTCCTGGGGCTAGCAGTGGTGGTCGCGCTGTCCTTCCATCCGCTTGCGGCGCACGCCTCCAGCACCGGCGGCAGCCTGCCCTGGGACACCCCTCTGACCACCTTGAAGAATGACATAACCGGCCCTGTGGCCTTCACCATCTGCCTCCTCGCCATGGTCGCCTGCGGCGCCGCCCTGGTGTTCGGCGGCGAGATCAACGAGTTCATCCGACGCATCATCATGCTGGTGCTGGTCTGCGCCTTCATCGTCGGCGTGACCAACCTGGCCTCGGCGCTGGGCATCACCGGGGCCGTGGTGTGAGTCTGCGCCGCCTCACCTTCCACCGTGTGCTGCACCGCCCCAGCCTGTTCCTGGGAGGCGAGCGCGAGCCCGCGCTGATGACCGCGATCGTCGCCGGCGGCCTTGCCGTCTCCGGCATGAACACGGTGTCCTTCATCGTCGGGGCGGCGGTGTGGTTCGGCTCCATCCCCCTGCTGCGATGGATGGCGAAGGCCGACCCGCAGATGACCAAGGTCTATCTGCGCCAGCTCCGGTACCGCGGCTACTACCCGGCGCGCTCGCGCCCGTGGCGGACGGAGTAGCCGGCGTGCTCGCGCTGAAGACGTTCCGCGACAAGGCGGCCGGGCTCGCCGACCTGCTCAACTGGAGCCACCTGGTGGATAGTGGCATCGTCCTGTGCAAGGATGGCTCACTGCTCGCCGGCTGGTTCTACCGGGCACCCGACATTGCCAGCTCCACAGACAGCGAGCGCAACTGGCTGTCCGCGCGGGTGAACGCCGCACTGGCGCGGCTAGGCGCGGGCTGGGCATCCTGGATCGACACCGTGCGGCTGCCGTCGTCGAGCTACCCGACGGCGGAGCTGTCGCACTTCCCGGATCCCATTTCCCGCCTGGTAGATGCCGAGCGCCGCGCGCAGTTCCTGCGTGGGGGCGTCCACTACGAGGGCGAATACGCGATCGTCGTCCAGTTCACCCCGCCCCTGCGACGCCGAAGCAAGGTCGCGGACCTGATCTACGACGATGATCCGGCCGAGAACACCAGCCCGGCCAGCCGTATCCTGGAGCAGTTCAAGAAGGCGATCGCGGACCTGGAGGACGCGGTCGGTGATGCCGTGAACCTGCGCCGGATGGAGAGCTATACCCATACCTGCCGCTTCGGCCGGGAGCACCTGCGCGACCATCTGGTGAACTATCTGCACTTCGCCCTGACGGGCGAGGAGACGGCGCTCAACATCCCGCCGGCCGGCGCCTACCTGGATGCGGTGATCGGCGGCCGGGAGCTGTGGCCGGGCGATACGCCGCGCCTGGGCAGCGCGATCGAAAGCCGCTTCATCTGCGGCGTCGCGATCGAGGGCTTCCCGCAAGAGTCCTTCCCCGGAATTCTCGATGCCCTCGACCACCTGCCGATCCCGTTCCGCTGGTCAACGCGGATGATCTATCTGGACCAGCACGAGACCTTGGCGGAGCTGCGGAAATTCCGCCGCAAGTGGAAGCAGCAGGTCCGCGGCTTCTGGACGCAGGTATTCAAGACGCAGGGCGGCTCGGTCAACGAGGACGCCCTGCTGATGGCCGGCCAGGCCGACGCGGCGATCGCCGAGGCAAGCTCGGCCATGGTCGCCTTCGGCTATTACACGCCGGTCATCGTGCTGATGGACCAGGACCGGGCGGCGCTGATCGAGAACGCCCGGCTAGTCGTCCGCGAGATCATGCGCGAGGGCTTCTCGGCTCGGATCGAGACGGTGAACACCATGGAGGCGTGGCTCGGCAGCCTGCCCGGGCACACGGTCCCGAACGTCCGCCGGCCGATGATCCACACCGGCAATCTCGCCGACCTGCTGCCCCTGGCGGGCGTCTGGACCGGGCGGGAGGAGAACCCCTGCCCTTTCTACCCGGCGGGCTCGCCGCCGCTGATGCACGGCGCCACGTCGGGCGCGACGCCCTTCCGGGTGAACCTGCATGTCGGCGACGTGGGGCACAGCCTGATCTTCGGTCCGACCGGCGCCGGCAAGTCGGTGCTGCTCTGCACGATCGCCCTCCAGGCCCTGCGCTACCCCGGCGTCACGATCTGCGCCTTCGACAAGGGCCGGTCCATGTGGGCCGCCGTGCGCGCGTGCGGTGGCCGGCACTATGACGTCGCCGGCGAGGGCGCCGGACCGGCCTTCTGCCCCCTCGCCATCCTCGAGACCGAGACAGACATGGCCTGGGCGGAAGATTGGATCGCGACGTGCTTCGAGCTGCAGGCCGGCCGGCCGCCGGTGCCGCATGAGCGCGAGGCGATCCACCGGGCGATGCTCCTGCTGCGATCGGCTAACGATCGCACCCTGACGCATTTCGTGGCGCAGGTGCAGGACGAAGCGATCCGGTCCGCCCTGCGCTACTACACACTGGAAGGCACCCTCGGCCGGCTGCTCGACGCCGAGGAGGACGGCCTCGCGGACGCGCCGTTCCTGGTCTTCGAGATCGAGGACCTGATGGCGATGGGCGAGCGGAACCTGATCCCGGTCCTGCTCTATTTGTTCCGCCGCTTCGAGCGGTCGCTGAAGGGCCAGCCGGCCTATCTGCTGCTCGACGAGGCCTGGGTGATGCTCGGCCATCCGGTGTTCCGCGCCAAGATTCGGGAATGGCTGAAGGTGCTGCGCAAGGCCAATTGCGCGGTGGTCCTGGCGACGCAATCGCTGTCCGACGCGGCGCGCTCCGGCATTCTCGACGTGCTGATCGAGTCCTGTCCGACCAAGATATTCCTGCCGAATGAGGAGGCCGGGACGGCGGGCACGCCGGAGCATCCCGGCCCGCGCGATCTCTACGAGGCGATGGGCCTCAACGAGACGCAGATCGACATCATCCGGACCGCCACGAAGAAGCGGCACTACTACCTGGTGTCTCCCGAAGGGCGGCGGCTGTTCGACCTCGGCCTCGGCCCCATCGCGCTGTCCTTCGCCGGCATCAGCTCCAAGGAACAGTTCGCGCATCTCGATCGCCTCGTGCAGCGCGAGGGCGAACGGTGGCCCTTCGCGTGGCTCGAAGAACAGGGGGTGGACTATGCGGCTCTCCAGTAACCGGCGGGCATCCATGCGCCGCTTCGCGCTCGCCGGCGCCGCGGTCGCGGCTGTTGCGAGCATCTCCGCCCCTCGGCCTGCATCGGCGCAATGGGCCGTCACCTGCGTAAACTGCTCCACCACCTGGACGCAGCTCCTTCAATACGGGAAGGAAGCGCAGTCGCTGGCAATGCAGCTGCAGCAGTACCAGACGCAGCTTCAGCAATACGCCAACTTGGTCACGAACACCGTGGCGCTGCCCCGGGAAGTCTGGGGGACCGTGCAGTCGGACATCATGCAGGTCCAGGCGCTCTCGAACGCCGCCTCGCTGCTGTCGGGCAACTCGGGCTCGATGATCTCCCGGCTCCAGTCCGCCTCGGCCTATGCCAATCAGGCGGCCAGCCTCGGCAATGTCGCCGGCCAGTTCAGCACATGGCAGCAGACGATCGGGAACAACCTGAGCACCATGGGGCGCACGCTGGGGCTCCAGCAATCGCAGCAGCAGAACCAGGCCGCGATCATCCAGGCCCTGCAGCAGCATTCGCAATCCGCAGAGGGTCAGATGCAGGCGATCCAGGCCGGCAATGAACTGGCCGGGGCGAACGCCGCCCAGCTCGTGCAGATCCAGGCGACGCTGACGGCGACGGCGCAGATGCAGGCGTCGAACGCCGCGGTCGCCGCCGATCGGCAGGCCACGGAGGATGCCGCGATGCTGCACTTCGCAACACCACAGCCGGTCGCGACGACCGGCTACCAGCGGTGGTGAGCATTATGCTGACCCTCAAAATCTCCGTTGCCATCGTCATCCTCGCCGGCACTGCTGCCGTCGCGGCTGGCGCGAGCTACCTTGTGACCAGGACGACAATGCAGGCCAACGTTGCGGTGAGCTGCCCGGCGCCAGTGGCATCGGCAGCTGAAAATCGCAGCGTGCCCCTGGGAGGCCTGCCGCTCCCAACCAACCAGGGAAAGAAGTGGTGAAAGGCCGTCGGCTCCTCCTGGTCGGCGGGATCGCGTTCGCGATGACTCTGACGTCCGTTGGTGCAGCGCAAGCACAGTCGGCCAACGTACTCGACCAGATCGTAGCGCAGTTTCAGTCCCGCTCTGCCGGATGGGAGGCCAGTCTCAGAAGCTTCGCGCTCAACACGTTCGGCATTCTGGCGGCGATCGAGCTGGCCTGGGCTGCGTTCAAGCTGGCGTTCCGCGGCTCGGATGTGAGCGAATGGCTCGCCGAAATCGTGAATCAAATCCTCTTCCTCGGATTCTTTCTGGCGCTGCTCCAAAACTCGGTCACCTGGGGAACGGCCATCGTGGATGGCTTCCGGCAAGCCGCCGGCGCCGCAGGTGGCACCGGCCTCGCGCCGAGCGACGTGTTCGCTGCCGGAGTGAATCTGGCGCAAAAAGTGATCTCTCAAATCACGATCTGGTCGCCATCGACCAGCGTCGGGCTCATCATCGCCGGCCTCGTCATCGAGGTCTGCTTCGCGCTGATCGCCGCCTTCATGGTGCTGGCGCTGGTCGAGAGCTATCTCGTGATCTCGTCCGGCGTTCTGCTCATGGCGTTCGGCGGCTCGCGTTGGACCAAGGATTTCGCCGTAAGCACTGTCCGCTACACCGTGTCGGTTGGCGCCAAGCTGTTCGTGCTGCAACTCCTGGTCAGCATCGGCGACGGCCTCATTCAGCAGTGGGCAGCGACCTTCAATGACGTAACCGCGCAGTCGCTCTGCATCCTCGTCGGCTGCTCCATCGTGCTGCTCGCCTTGGTGAAGGTGCTGCCCGAGACGATGCAGCGCATCGTCAACGGCTCCAGCATGGCCAGCGGATCGGCGCTGGTGGGTGCTGCCGCCGCCGTGGGGGGCGCCGTCGGCGCAGTCGGCCTGGGCATGGCCGGTGCCGGCTCCATGGCGGGCAACGCAGTGCGCCTTGCAGGGGCGCAGATGGACGCGGCCGATGCGAAAGCCGCCGAGACAACCGGTGGCGAAGCCCCGCAGCGCTCGCGGCTCGGCCGCGCGGCAGCCATGACGGGCTACGCGGCCCGCAATTTTGCCTCGGCCCCGCTCGCCGACGTGGGGCGCCGCCTGAGCGGCCAAGGCTCGCGGCATGGGCTCGCGACTTGGCGCGCGAGCGCGGACCTCGCGAACCGTCGCCGGCTTCTCCAAGGCGACAGCCAAAAGCCCTCTCCTCGCCCGCCCGGCGGCAGTGGCAACACGATCAGCTAGCAGTCGGGAGCACCTATGAAGCGGTCTTTGAAGACCCCTGCCCTCGATCCCGAGAGCCCGCACTCGGCCGTCTATCTGGCCGCGCGCCGGGAATGGAACGAGCGCTACGGCAGCTACATCGCGCAGGCGCACGCCTGGCGCCTCACGGCCCTGGCCTCGATAGGCGTCGCCTTCGTCGCGGTCGTGGGGGTGGTCTGGATCGGCGCGCAAAACCGCGTGGTGCCGTACGTGGTGCAGACGGACCGGCTTGGCGACGCGATCGCCATCAGGCGGGCGGACGTCTCGCCGCCCGCCGACCCTCGCCTCATCCGCTCGCAGCTCGCCCGCTGGGTGGACGACGTGCGCTCCGTTTATGTGGACGTGGCAGCCGAGAAGCACGTCATCACCGAAGCCTACGCAATGGTGGATCGCAACGCGGCCGGGGCGCAGGCACTGAACGAGTGGTTCTCGCACAACGACCCGTTCAAGCGAGCGCAGGACGACACGGTCGGCGTTGCGGTCGAGTCCGTGCTTCCCCTGTCCGGCAAAACCTGGCGGGTGGAATGGCGGGAGGACAGGCGCACCCGGCAGGGTGGGCTGGAAGCGTCGCAGCACTGGCAGGCGACGATCACGGTCAGCATCAATCCGCCGACCAACGACGCCGCGATCCTGGTCAATCCGACCGGGCTCTACGTCGAGTCATTCGACTGGTCGCAGCGCCAATGAAGACCGCTGCCGTGAAACCGGGGGGCAATTCCATGAAGCAGGCTCTCGGGGCCATCCTGCTGGCCGGTCTCCCTGCCCTGGCGCACGCCCAGGCGACACAGGTGCCGGCGATCGTGCAGGCAAACGCCGCGGCGGCTGCGTCGGCCTCAGCAGGCGCTGTCGGCAACCGGTCGGCAAGTCCCGGTGCCGTCCCGGCCACGATGCCGCCGCCGATCCGGCTGGTGTCGCCTTCGGCTTCGTTGAACTCCAAGGAAAAACAGGCCGTGGCGCTGGCGCGGCGATGGGCGAACCGAAACGCGATGCCGCACGCCGGCGAGGATGGCGTGGTGCGCTTTCTCTATGGCGCGACGCTGCCGACCGTGGTCTGCGCCCCGCTGCAGGTCTGCGACCTGGCGCTCCAGCCGGGGGAGATCGTCAACAACGTCAACCTCGGCGACAAGGTGCGGTGGAATGTCTCGCCGGGGCTGTCGGGCTCGCCGGCCGGCCAGGTCACGCACCTGATCATCAAGCCCACGGATGCCGGGCTCATCTCCAGCATGACGGTCGAGACGAACCGGCGCACCTACGCGATCAAGCTGGTCTCCACACAGCGCTCGTGGATGCCGCTGATCGCCTTCAACTACCCCGATGACATGCAGCGCCAATGGAGCGCCTACCAGCAGCACGTCGCCTGGGGGGCAGCTTCGTCCACATTGCCCACGGGCGAGAACGTGGCGAACCTCGGGTTCCGGCTGGCGGGCGACAACCCCGCGTGGCGTCCTTTGCGCGTCTATACGGATGGGGCGAAGACCTACATCCAGTTTCCGCACGCGATGGCCTTCGGCTCGGCGCCGGCCCTGGTGGGTCTCGACAATGACGGCGGCTGGTTCTCCAGCCCCACGCAGCAAATGGTGAATTATCGCATTGCCGGCGACCGCTACGTGGTGGACCGGGTGCTCGATCGCGCCGAGCTGGTCTCGGGTGTCGGCGGTGGACAGACGCGCGTGATGATCACGCGGGATGGCGCGCGATGATCCGGTCACTTCGCTGCGCCCTGCCCTGCCTTGTTGCCTTGCTGACTGGTTGTGCCTTCGGGCCGAACAGCTCCTACGTCGCCCAGCTCGAGCAGCCGGCTGATGCAGAAGTGCTGGCAAACGGCATGGCGGCTTTCGTGGCGATGCGGCTTCCCGCGGCATCCAGCACCGTGGCGCTCGATCCAACCCCTTCGGACCAGGCCCGCAACGCCCTGACGCCCGCCCTCGCCTCCGCTCTCCGGCGCCGCGGGTTTGCGGTCGCGGAAGACGGACAGAAGGTGCCGTCGGGTGTGCATCGCCTGCGCTATCTCGTCACCCCTCTCGACAACGGAGACCTGGTCCGGCTGACGCTCGGTGGTGCAACCGAAGGATCGCGCTTCTTCGTGCGCAACTCGGCCGGCGGTCTGCAATCCGGCGGCCCGTTCACGGTGACGCAGGCGGAGACTGCACGGTGAGCGATGCGCCCGATAAGTCGCCGGCACTGCTCGCGGCCGCGCCGACGCGCGGCGTTGGCGTGCGGCGGCTGAACAAGCTGCCGATCGTCTTCGTCATCGGCGGCGCCATGCTGGTGGTGGCCGCGATCGGCTACACCTATCGCGATCGCCTGATGCAGTCCGCCGCGAACGCGCAGCAGGCAGCTTCGCATAAGGCGGAGCCGGGCAACGGCTCCGCCGTGCTCAACGGAGCCCCGGTTGGGGGCGTGGTCGAGCCCGCGGCTGCTCGAACGCCGCTGCCGAGCGGTCTGCATGGCGCCTCGCCGAAGCCTGCACAAATGCAGCCGCCTTCGATGCCGTCGGACAATTCCGGCGCAGGCAGCGGGCAAACGCAGGGCGAGGATGACGCCACCAAAGCCCGGCGGGAAGCGTGGCAGACGTACTATGCCCAGCTCGCCCAACTCCAGAAGGACCGCTTGACCGCCGCCACTTCGGCGATGACCGCCGAGACTGGCCTTGGCAACAGCAACGGCGGCCAAACCGTCGCATCCAGCACGGGTGCTCCGGGAACCGCTGGCGGCCCTGCGTCACTCCCGGCTGGTGTCGCGCCTGGAGTGCGTGTCAACGCCCCTGGCGTCGCTCCTGGGACATTTCCAGGGGGCTTCGGCCTGCCGACCTATCCGCCAGTGCGGGTGGATGCGAGCGCCCAGCGGGAGAAGCAGGCGTTCCTCAATCAGCCCGGCGACATGACGGGCAGCTCGGACGACCTGCAAGCCACACTGCGCGATCCGTCCTCGCCCTTCCTGATGATGGCGGGCACCGCCATTCCCGCCGTCATGATCGGCGGCATCAACTCGGACATGCCGGGCATGGTGATCGGTCAGGTGTCGGAGAACGTCTATGACACCGCGACCGGCCGATACCTGCTGGTCCCGCAAGGCGCGCGGCTGATCGGCTCCTACGACAACATGGTGGCGCACGGGCAGACCCGCGTGGGCGTGATCTGGAACCGCATCATCTACCCGGATACGGAGTCGATCGACCTCGGTTCGATGGAGGGTGCCGATCAGGGCGGCTATGCGGGGTTCCATGACCAGGTGGACACGCATTTCTGGTCGAAGATCGGCAACGCGCTGCTGATCTCGATCGCCGGCGCCGGCGTGCAGCTTTCGCAGGGAACCGGCCAGACGACGAACGGCTACAACTCGCAGCAGATTGCCGCCGCCGCGCTTGGCCAGCAATTCGGCGAGCTTGGGCAGGAATACGCGCGCGCCGGTCTGGCGATCCCGAACACGCTGGAGATCCGGCCCGGCTACCGGTTCGTGGTGATGGTCAACAAGGACATGCACCTCCGGCCCTACGTCGATCATCGCACGATCACCGGCAGCACGCCCGTCAGCCTCGGGCCGATCATGCAGTGACCCGCCGGTTTCGGCCCTCCGCCGACGAAGCGGCCGGGCAGCATGGAGGCGGACACGCAAAGTGACCCGCTCGCCGAAGCCTCCTCCACGGCCGCCGGGCGACAGCCCGCCGACCGCAACCGCCGTTGTGGTCCTCGGCGCCAACCTCCGGAGAGCGCGCCAGCGCGCCGACCTGACCCAGGCCGAGCTGGCGCAGCGAGCCGGCCTGGCGCAGCCGGCTATTTCCCTGATCGAGGCCGGTCAGGCGAACCCGACCGTGCAGACGCTGCAGCAGCTCGCCGATGCGCTGGGCTGCCCTCTCGCCGATCTTCTGAAGGCCAGCTGAAACATCGGCACCGCATTCCGGTGGCTCAGCTGCTTCCACGGACATCGAAATAACGGTTGCGTCACCGTGCCGTCCTGCCTATCTTATTTCCATGAAAGTCGAAAAAGCAGCCAGGCAGCTTGAGGCACTGGGCAATCCCACCCGGCTACGGGTCTATCGGGCGCTGGTGCGTGCCGGCGATGCCGGGCTGCCCGTAGG
>JAVVHH010000123.1:0-10906 GCA_032249615.1 Acetobacteraceae bacterium | reverse complement strand
TCGCGATACCGTGCCGCGGATGGAGGAGCCGCGCATGGACGAACGAAAGCTGACCCCGGCGGCGGATGAGGACCTTATCCAGAGCCTCGCCTTCGCGCTGCGCTACAACCGCTCCGGCAAGCGCGTCAGCGACCGCGACGTCATGACGTCCACCATGGCCGCCCAGCATCTGGTGAGCATGCTGAAGCTCTCCGGCTACATCGTCATGAAGGGCCCTCCGGCCCCCGCCCACGCCGCCCCGCCACCCTCGCACGCCCATCTCTACGACCCGGCCCGCTCCAAGCCGCCGGCCCGGCGGCTCGATGCATCGGAAGACGACGCCGTAGGCCAGCCGGATGCCGGGGCGGCGCGCTCGGACAGCGACTCATAACGTCCATCGCAATGTTGCTATAGTGGACAGACCGTCCATCGAGTCGGCGGAGCAGGAGAAGGGCTGGAGATGAGCGAAACCATCAACGAACATGACGTGCTCAACCATGTCTCGTTGCCAGGAGCGGGACGCACCGAGGCGGTCCTCGGTACCCATGCGACCTACAAGGCAGAGGCCTCCGACACCGCTGGGCAGCTCGTGTGTGCCGAGATCACGGTCCCGCCCGGCCAGGGCATTCCGCCGCACCGGCACAGCCAGGAAGACGAAGCGTTCTACGTGCTTTCCGGCCGTGTCGTCATCGAGGGCGACGATTGTGATGACGGTGGCGTTGCTCTGAGTGCCGGCGGTTTCTTCTACGGCCCGCGCGGCCGGATTCACGGCTTCCGTTGCGATGGCGACGAGGCCGCCAAGCTGCTGGTGCTGATCTCTCCTGGCACCGGAATCGGCGCGATGTTCACCGAATTGGCCGAACTCACGCGCGAGCAGCGGGACGGCGTCGACCCGGCGCGTGTTGCCGCGATCTGCAGCAACTACGGCGTCGCCTTCGCAGGTCCCCGACGCTGATGCGGGCGCGGCGCTGTGACCTTCGTCACAGCGATCCGCCTCCGGGTGCAGCATGCAGCGCCCGGTTGATGTCCTTGGAGAGTCCGAATGCCCGCGACCGTGTCGGCCGAAATCGTCGCCTTGATTCAACACGTCGGGACCGTTTGCCAAATCTGCACCGCGATCATCGCCGTGACCATCGGCATCGTGACGTTTCGCTACACCAAGCGGCAAAGTGCCTTGACGCTCATCAATCACAACAACGCACTCGCCAACCTCGTGAACAAGACCGTCATCGACTCGCCCCAAGCCCGCGATGTGCTTGGACGATTGCAGGATGCCATCGTCGGGTATCCGGATGACGCCGTCATCTTCATGTATCTCAACTACGTGCATAATACTTTCCGGATGCACGAGATCGGCGCCGTCAGCTCCCTGGTCTGGCAAGATACGCTCGGCAGTTGCTTGGCAGTGATCGGAAAGCTCCGCCGGGATCAGGTGGTCCGTTTGCTCGGACGGGGGTACGAGAGCCGTTTTCAGACCGCCGTTCTGGCGCGCTACGACGAGTGTGCCAGACGTAAGCCCCTCGAAGTGCTCTCCGACATGCGCGCGCACGTCGTCGCCCACGCGGCTTAGGGCGTCACGATCGCGTGCGGGTTGCCGCGCGGGATGAGTCTCCGCGCGGGTTGCCTCGTTACCTCCGGCAGGCCTGAACAAGTTCGGAGATGTTCAATGAAGGCAGTTGTATGGCACGGCATCGGCGACATTCGGTTGGACGAGGTGTCCGAACCGGAGATCCAGCAGCCTACTGACGCCATCGTGCGCCTGACCGCGTCGGCAATCTGCGGCACCGACCTGCACTTCGTGCGCGGCACCTTCACCGGCATGAAGACGGGCACGATCCTCGGGCACGAGGGCGTGGGCGTGGTCGAAAAGCGGGGCGACATGGTGCGCAATTTCGACATCGGGGACCGCGTCGTGATCTGCTCGACGGTCGCCTGCGGCACCTGCTCCTACTGCCGCGCCGGCTACTACGCGCAATGCGACAACGCCAACCCGAACGGCAAGGACGCCGGGACCTGCTTCTTCGGCGGCCCGGCGCAGACAGGCCCGGTCGACGGGCTACAGGCCGAGAAAGCGCGCATTCCCTACGCCGCGACCACGATGGTCAAGCTGCCGGACGAGGTCAGCGACGACCAGGCGATCCTGATCTCGGACATCTTCCCGACCGGCTGGTTCGGCGCACTCCTGGCCGAGGTGGGCGAGGGCGACACGGTGGCGGTGTTCGGCTGCGGGCCGGTGGGCCAATTCGCGATCGCGAGCGCGATGCTGCAAGGGGCGGGCCGGGTCATCGCGGTGGACAAATACGAGGACCGGCTGGCCATGGCCCGACGTCAGGGAGCGTTCACGGTCAACTTCGAGAAAGAGGACCCGGCCAGCACGATCAAGGAGCTGACCGGCGGCATCGGCGTCGACCGGGTGATCGACGCGGTCGGCGTGGATGCCATGCACGCGCACGAAGGCCCGGCCGCGCCCGATGCCGAGAAACGGAAGACGTTCGAAAAAGAGCAGGCGCAGATCGCTCCCGAGCAGCACCCGCATGACGGCGCCTTCGTGCCCGGTGACGCGCCCAGCCAGGCGCTGGAATGGGCCGTCAAGTGCATCGCCAAGGCCGGCACGCTCGGCATCATCGGCGTCTACCCGCCCACGGCCACCACCTTCCCGATCGGCGCGGCGATGAACAAGAACCTCTCGATCAACGCCGGCAACTGCAACCACCGCGCCTACGTCCCGAAACTGGTCGAACTCGTGCGGATGGGCGCGATCGACCCGGTGAAGATCCTCACCAAGGTCGAGCCGCTGACCGACGTCATCGAGGCGTACAAGCATTTCGACCAGCGGGAGGCCGGCTGGATCAAGACGGAGCTCACGCTGCCTCAAGCCGCGGAATAGTTGAGGCGCAGCCCGGCTTCCGGCCATGGCACGGACACCAGCCGCCCGCTTCCCGACAGGGTCACGAAGGCGGTGCGGAGGTCGGCTCCCCCGAAACAGATGTTCGTTACGTACGGGTCGGGGAAGTCCACCTGCCGTACCAGGGCGCCGTCGGGCGAGACCACCGTGATCTGCCCCGTCAGCAGCGTCGCGACGCACACGTTGCCATGGGCATCGACGGCCAGGCTGTCGTAGCGCTGGTGGCCCGCCTGGTTGTAGAGCAGCCGCCCGCCGTTCGGGGACGGGAAGCCGTGGCGGCGGATACGGCCGGGCGCCTCGAGGTCGAACGCCCAGAGCTGGCCCGCCTCCGTGGTGGCCACGTAGAGCGTCTTCTCGTCCGGCGAGAGGCCGATGCCGTTCGGGGTCAGGATCGGATGGATGATCTCGGTGATCGCCGAGCCGTCGCACTGGGCGTAGTAGACCCCGCCATGGTCGCGATCCCGCGCCCGCGACTTGCCGAGATCGGTGAAATAGAAGCCGCCGCCGCGGTCGAACACGATATCGTTCGGCCCGTTCAGGCGGTTGCCGCCGCACTCTCGATACAGCACGCGGACGTCGCCGGTCTGGAGGTCGAGCCGCTCGATGCGCCCGCCACTGTAGTCGGTCGGGGTGCCGACGGGGCGGAGCAGGCCGGGCTCCTCGTGCCAGACGAAGCCGCCGTTGTTGCAGACGTAGAGCGCACCATCCGGGCCGAGCGCCAAGCCGTTCGGGCCGCCGCCCAACTCGGCCACGACGTCGACGGCGCCGCCCGGCCGCACCCGCGAGACGGTGCCGCGCGCGATCTCGACCAGCAGGACCGATCCGTCCGGCATGGCCACGGGACCCTCGGGAAAGCGCAAACCGCTGGCCAGTACGTCGAATTCGGTCATGAACGCTCCATCGTTCGTAGGGCAGCTCGGTCCGGCCGGGGTCGCCGCGGCCGGATGCTGGCGAGGCCGCCGGGAAACAGGCACAGGATCGTCAGCAGAACGACGCCCAGCAGAACCTTGTCGCCGTAGCTGCCGAGCGAGGCGAAGCTGGTCTGGCCGACCAGCAGCGCGGTGCCGAGCGCGGGCGCGACCAGGATACGCCGCCCCACCAGGATCACCGCCGTCAGCATCAGCACGAGGAAATAGGTGTCGAACAGGTCCGGCCCGACATAGGCGCGCTGATAGGCGTAGAGCCACCCGGCCACCGCGCTGATCGGCGCCGAGAGAAGGAACACAAGCAGCCGCACTCGCTGCGGATCGAGCCCGCTCATGACCGCGAGCCGCGGGTTCATGTGGACCATCAGCGCGGCCTGCCCCAGCCGCGAGCGGCGGAAGCGGGAGACCAGGAACATCGTCAGCAGCAGCAGGCCGTAGGCATAGGGCCAGAGCTGCACGTTGGTGCCCGCGACCAGCTTGACCGCGCCCACTGACAGGTCGAGCGGCGGCACGCCCACCACGCCGTCCGACCCGCCCAGCGCGGACCAGTTGGCCGCCACCACGGCGCAGACCACGCTCGCAGCGTACGTCACCAGCGAGAACGCGAACTCGCGGGTGCGCAAGGTGAGCAGCCCGAGTGCCAGGGCCAGCACGGCCGAGACGACGATCGCGCCGCCCAGCGTCGCCCACGCGCCCCAATCGTGGTCGACCGCCAGCAGCGAGGCGGCGTAGGCGCCGGCGGCGAAGAAAGCGGTGTGCGCCAGGCTGACCTCGCCGAGGTCCGACAGGATGATGTCGAGCCCGTAGGCCATGACCGCGAAGATCGCGATGACCGTGAGGGTGCCGTAGACGAGCGCGCCGCCGCCGAGCAGGCGGGGCGAAAAGAACCCGAGCACGGCGAGCGCCGGCCAGAAGAACCTCATCGCGCGAACCCGCCGGCCGAGGCGAGTTCGCCGGGCCGCAGCACCATGACCGCGATCAGCACGACGAAGACCGCCGCCGTCGTGTAGGCCGGCGACACCAGGGCGCCGAAGAACGCCGTGAACAACCCGAGCCCCAGCCCGGCGGCATACGAACCGCCCACGCTGCCGATCCCGCCCAGCACGACCACCACGAACGTCATGATGACCTGCTCGAACCCCATCGAGGTCAGGATCGGCGTGCGCGGCGCGACCAGGCAGGCGGCGAACGCCACCGCCGCGCCCTCGAAGGCGAAGATTCCCATGTAGACGCGCGCCACGTCGAGGCCGCCGAGCTGCGTCAGCTTCGGGTCTTCGGCCACCATCCGCACCGCCGACCCGAACACCGTCCGCTTCAGCACGAGGTGCAGCGCGGCGAACACCGCGATGGTGGCGACCACCAGCAGCAGATCCTGCGCGGTGAGCCAGACGTCGTCCCAGCGAAGCTCGATCGCTTGCAGCGGGCTCGCGAGCATCTGCGGCCGCGGTCCCCACGCGAAGCCGGCCGCGCCCTCGAGCAACTGGCCGAACCCGAGGGTCGCGATCATCAGGCTGACCAGGTTCTGCTGCAGCGTGAGCCGCAGCATCAGCTTCTGCATCAGCGCTCCCAGCGCGGCCCCGGCCAGCACCGCGCACGGCACCGCCAGCAGGTAGGGCAACCCGGTCGTGCGCATGACCCACCAGGCGACGAAGGCACCCACCATGTACATCTGCCCGTGGCCGAAATTGACCAGCCGCGCGGAGCCGAGCAACAAGGTCCACCCCACCGCCACCAGCGCGAAAGCGTGCCCGATGATCAGCCCGTTGATCGTCTGCTGCAAAACGTTCATCTGCGCGGCTCCGCCACGACGTTCACCCGTGCGACGTCCCCATGTAGGCGTCGACAATCCTGGGGTCGTTCCGCATGATCTCGACCGGGCCGTTGGCCACGACCCGGCCACGCTCGAGCAGCAGCAGCGTATCGACCACCTCGGCCGCCGCGCGCACGTTCTGCTCGACCAGCAGCACCGTCAGCCCGTCATCGACCAACCGCCGCACCGTCTGCAGCAGCGCCAGCACGAGCCTGGGCGCCAGGCCGATCGAGGGCTCGTCGAGCAGCAGCACGCGGGGTCCCATCCGCAGCGCCCGCCCCAGCGCCAGCATCTGACGCTCGCCGCCGCTGAGCGAGCCCGCCGGGTTCACCCGGCGCTCCTCCAGGCGGGGGAACAGCGCGAATACGTCGGCCACCGTGAACGACCGGCGCCCGGTCCCGTCCGGCTCGCGCACCGCGCGCAAGTTGTCTTCCACCGAGAGCCGCAGGAACGCACCGTGTCCCTCCGGCACCAGCGTGATGCCCCGCCGCGCCCGCTCGTGCGCCGGCAGGCCGGATACGTCCTTGCCGCCCAGCAGTACGCGGCCCCGCACGGCCGGGCTGCCGCGCGACCAGCCGGCGATGGCGTTGACCAAGGTGCTCTTGCCGGCCCCATTGGCGCCGACCACGCCGGACAGCGTCGCCGGCGCCAGCGCCAGCGCGGGGACCTGAACGGCCGGCAAACCGCCATGGGTGACGAGCAGGTCCTCCACGGCGAGCACCGGGCTCATGCGGCGCGACCCAGGTAGGCTTCCAGCACCGCCGGGTCCGCCTGCACGGCGTGCGGCGGTCCGCAGGCGATCGGGCGGCCCTGCTCGATGACCAGCACCTCGTCGGCGATACTCATCACCAAATCCATGTGGTGCTCGATCAGCACGACGGCGATCCCGTCATTGCGGAGCCGGACCAGCAGGTCGCGCAGCCGGGCCAGGTCGGTCCCGCCCAACCCGGCGCCGGGCTCGTCCAGCAGGACCACCCGCGCGCCGGGGGCGCAGGCCAGCGCGATCGACAGCAGCCGTTGCGCGCCATAGGGCAACTCTCCCGGCAGCTTGCCGTGCGCCTCGGCCGGCACACCGAACGCGGCCAGATGCTCGGCCGCGAGCGCCTCGGCCGCCCGCCGCCGCCGCGCCTCGACCGGGGGTGCGAGGACCGAGAGCGGCAGCGGCGTGCCGGCCTGCCGGGCCAGGATGCCGACGAGGTTGTCCCGTACGGTCATTCCGCCGAAGAACGCATTCTGCTGGAACGTGCGGCGCACGCCGAGCGGCGGCAGGAGATGCGGCGCGAAGGACGTAACGTCGCGGCCGTCCAGCAGCAGCCGGCCGCTATGCCGGACCATGTTGGTGGCCGCTTGGAAACACGTGCTCTTGCCCGCGCCGTTCGGCCCGATGATGCCGAGAATGCGCCCCGCCTGCGCCGACCAGGACACATCCTGCAGCGCCTGGAAACCGCCGAAACGGACGCTCAACCCTTCCGCGGCAAAGACCGGCGGCTCAGTCGCCAATGACCAGTTTGCCTTCCTTCACCGTGAACAGTTCATAGGTCGGCTGCATCTGGCCGTCGGCGGCGAAATGGGCGGTGCCGAAGATGGTGTCGGGGATGTCGTGCCCGCGGATCGCGGTCGCCACGGCCTCGCGGTCGAGGCTTTTGACGCTGTTGGCCGCGTGCGCCCAAACCTGCAGCGCGGCCGCCCCGAGCGCGCCGAACTTCTCCGGCTCCTGCTTGAACTGCTTGGTCATTTCGGCAACAAACTTCTGGTTGTCCTTGTTCGATGCGAACGGTTCGGCGTGCGGGAAATAGATGTCGGCGCTGACGATGCCGTTGGCCGCCGGGCCGGCCGTCTCGACCACGCTGGGGCTCACCGTGCCGACCGAGCAGACCAGCGGCGCCGTCATCCGCGCCTGCGCGTATTGCTGGATGAACGCCGGCAGCCCGGCGCCCTCGTTGGCGTCTATCACCACCACGCGGTCCGGCTTGGCCGATTGGAGGCTGGTAATCTCGACGCGGAAATCGGTCTGCGCGAACGGAAATTTCTGCACCGTCGCGATGTCATAGTTGGCGCCCTCGCGCTTCAGCGCCGCTTCGATCCCGGCCTGCGCGCCGTTGCCGTACGCGTCGTTCTCGGTAACGAACGCCAGCCGGCCGGTCTTGCTCTTGCCGGCAAGATACTTCGCGATGACCTCCGAATCCTGCGCGTTGGAGCTGTTCAGCCGGATCGCGAGCTTGTTGGACGCGCTGGTCAGGATGCCGTCGGCCTTGGAGATCGCGGTGATGTCGAGCACGCCGGCGCGGGCCAGGATCGGCTGCATGGCCAAGGTCACCGGGCTGTTCCAACCCTCGATGACGACGGCAACACCCTGGCCGGCCAATTCGTTGGCTTTCGAGACGCCGACAGCCGGCGTGCTCTCGTCGTCGCGCACCTCCAGCTCGATCTGACGGCCGAGCACGCCGCCGTTTGCATTGATCATGCTCGCCATGGCCTTGATCGCGTCGACCACGCCCTGGCCCTGACGCCCCGCTCCGCCGCTCAGCGGAAAGATCACGCCCACCTTGACCGGGTCGGCCGCGCTTGCGGCGTGGCCCAGCCCGATGAGAACGGCAAGACCCATCACCATGGTGCGTCGCTGCATGTCGGCTCTCCTCCTTCGGTCGCCGTTACGGCTTATCCCAGTCGCCACCCTTGCCTATGCTCGCGCGTAAGAAAAGAGGGGAGTGATCGATGCCGGGTGCAGTGATCGTTGCAGGGGCGTCCGGGATCGTGGGCGGTGCGGTCACCCGGCACGCCGCCGCAAGCGGCCGCGAGGTCATCGGCCTGTCGCGCCGGCTGCCGCGCGGCGCGCAGGCCGGGCGCCATATCTCGGTCGACCTGACCGACGCCGCGGAGTGCCGTGCCAAGCTCGGCCCGCTCGAGGGCGTCAGCCACCTGGTCTACGCGGCGCTGTTCGAGAAGCCCGATCTCGGCGCCGGGTGGCTCGAGGCCGACCAGATCGCCACCAACCTGCTCATGTTGCGCAACGTCCTCGACGCGCTCGAGGGCGCCGGGCTGCAGCACGTCACCCTGCTGCAAGGGGCCAAGGCCTATGGGGTGCATCTCGGGCAAATTCCCGTCCCGGCCCGCGAGGACGCCCCGCGGCACCTCCACCCGAATTTCTACTGGGAGCAGGAAGACCTGCTGCGGGCCCGGCAACAGGCCGGCGGCTGGCGCTGGACCGTGCTGCGGCCGCAAGTCGTGCTCGGCTTCGCCGAGGGCAGCGCGATGAACATGGTGGCCGCCATCGGCACCTATGCCGCCATCAGCCGCGCGCGCGGCCTCCCGCTCGTCTATCCCGGGCGGGGCCACCGGGTCACGGAGGCGACCGACGTCCGCCTGCTCGCCCGCGCCATCGCCTGGGCCGGCGAGAGCCCGGCCGCCGCCGACCAGATCTTCAACGTCACCAACGGTGACGTGCTGGTCTGGCAGAACCTCTGGCCGGTCGTCGCGCGGGTGTTCGGCATGGAAGTCGGCCTCCCGCACCCGATGCCGCTGGCCACGGTCATGCCCGGCCACGAAGCAAGCTGGGCCGCCCTGGTCCGGCAGCACGGCCTGGCCCCGACCACGCTGGCCGGTCTGATAGGCAGCTCCTGGCAGTTCGCCGACTTCGCCTTCTCGCGCACGCACTCGGCCGCGTCCCTGCTCAGCACCATCAAGATCCGCCAAGCCGGGTTCGCCGACTGCATCGACACGGCGGAATCGCTCGCCTGGGAGCTGCGGGATCTGCAGCGCCGTCGCATCCTGCCGCCCTGATCGGCTGGCCAGCCGATCGGTTGCACAAGGCGGCTCGACCCGGTATTTAGAGTAAAGCGACCTTACGACGAAGTATCGATGCTAGTCTGGAGGAAGGCGGGATGAATACGATCCGTGATTTGTTGCAGCCGAATAAGTGCTTGGGACTTCCGGGTGTATTCGATGGAATATCGGCGCGGATCGCGGATAGTCTCGGTTTCCCGGCGCTGTACATGACGGGTTACGGGTCGGTGGCGTCATCGTTGGGGGTCGCGGATGCCGGCACGGCGACGTTCTCGGAGATGCTGGACCGGGTGCGTTGCGTCGCGGGCGCCGTTTCGGTGCCGTTCATCGCCGATGGCGATACCGGCTACGGCGGGCTGCTGAACGTGGATCGCACGGTGCGCGGCTACGCGGCGGCCGGTGCGGCCGGCATCCAGCTCGAGGATCAGGAGTTCCCGAAGAAGTGCGGGCACACGGAATATCGCCGCGTGATCCCGATGGCCGACGCGGTGGCGAAGGTGCGGGTCGCCGTCGAGGCGCGGCCGAGCGCGGACTTCCTGATCGTCGCCCGCACGGATGCCCGCTACGCCCACGGCATGGACGAGGCGCTGCGGCGCGCGGACGGCTTTCTCGAGGCGGGGGCGGACATCCTGTTCGTCGAGAGCCCGGAATCCCTCGAGGAGCTGCGGCAGATATCCGAACGCTTCCGGGGCGCGACGCTGCTGGCCAACATGGTCGAGGGCGGCCGCACCCCCTATCTCGGCACCGACGAACTCGCGAGCCTGGGGTTCACGGTGGCGATCTACCCGTCGGTCGGCTTCCTCGCCGCCGCCGCCGCGCTCAAGACCTCGTACAGCCGCCTCAAGACGGCCGGAATCGGCACCGGCGGGGCCGAGCTGATGCCGTTTGCGGAGATGAATGCGCTGATGGGCTTTCCCGCCGTGCATGAGTTCGAGCGGCGGCACGGCCAGACCGACGCCCGCCTCTGAACTTCATTATCACTCCGAGGGGGCGCTGGAGTAGTATCGCGTAAAGACCAACATTGGAGGGACCGATGGCTTCGATGACGATGGTGCGGCGCTTGTTGCTGCTGGCTGGTTTCGCGACGGCAACCCTGGCGGCGACCGCGCGCGCCGAGACGATCACGGTGACGCATTGGGGCGGCCAATTCTACGGGGCCCCCTACGCCGTTGCCATGCAGAAGGGCTACTTCAAGCAGCACGGGGTCGACATCACCGGCATCCTGACCGCGCCGGGCGGCGGCACGGCGGTGCGCAACACGCTGGCCGGCGGCATCCCGTTCGGCGAAGTGTCGCTCGCGGCCGCGGTGCAGGCGATCAATGCCGGCGAGAAGCTCGTCATCGTGGCGGGCGGCACGCAGAGCGTGGGCGACCAGATGTGGATCGCCAAGGCCGGCTCCCCGCTGCACGGCATCAATGACCTGGCGGGCAAGCGGATCGGATTCACGGCGCCGAATTCGGTCTCCAACATGGTCATCCTGATGGCGCTGAAGGCCAACGGCAT
>JAVVHH010000122.1:0-11037 GCA_032249615.1 Acetobacteraceae bacterium | reverse complement strand
GCTCGACGCCGGTGGCGAGAAGGCCTGGTTCGGCTGGCCCAACTCACCCAAGATTCAGCAAGCCATCTCCAACTGGTACGACGCCCCCGACAAAACTGCCGAGGCCGCCACCATGGACAGCATCAACCGCGAATCCATGGATTTCGTGACCTACGCCCCCACCGGTTTCTTCCTGCAATATCAATCCTGGCGGAAGAACGTCTCCGGCGTCGTCCAAGCCCCGTTCCCCGTCTTCTGGGGCGTGACCAAGACCTGATGCTCAACACTATCGCCCGGCGCGTGGCTGCGACGATCCCCGTCATGGCGATCGTCGCGCTCTTCGTCTTCAGCCTCCTCTACCTCGCCCCGGGCGACCCGGCCGCCATCATCGCCGGCGATCAAGCCAGCCCGGCCGACATCGACCGCATCCGCGCCGGCCTCGGGCTCGACCGCCCCTTCCTCGTCCGCTTCGTCGAATGGCTCTGGAACGTGCTGCAGGGCAACCTCGGCACCTCCATCTTCACCAACCTGCCCGTCACCACCATGATCGAACAGCGCCTAGGCCCCACCATCTCGCTGATGGTCCTCACCCTCATCCTCTCCATCGGCCTCGCGGTCCCCATGGGCGTGCTCGCCGCCGCCAAGCAAGGCACCTGGATCGACCGCATCGTCATGCTGTTCGCCGTGTTCGGCTTCTCCATCCCCGTCTTCGTCGTCGGCTACCTGCTCGCCTACGTCTTCGCGCTCGACGGCCTCGGCATCGCCGACAAGGTCGGCGCCGTGTTCGGCCCGGCCGCCGCCGACGCCGTATCCAACGCCATGCTCCCCGTCCAGGGCTACACCCCCATCGCCCGCGGCGTCGGCCCCTGGCTCGCCAACCTCATCCTCCCCGCCATCACCCTCGGCGGCGTCTACATCGCTCTCATCGCCCGCATCACCCGCGCGACCATGCTCGAGGTGCTGAGCCAGGACTACATCCGCACCGCCCGCGCCAAAGGCGTCGGCAACACCACGGTCCTGTTCCTCCACGCGCTGAAGAACGCCGCCGTCCCCATCGTCACCGTCATCGGCATCGGCGTCGCACTCCTCATCGGCGGCGCGGTCGTCACCGAGAGCGTCTTCGCCATCCCCGGCCTCGGCCGCCTCGTCGTGGACGCCATCCTGCGCCGCGACTACCCCATCATTCAGGGCGTCGTCCTGCTGTTCTCCTTCGTCTACGTCCTCGTCAACCTGGGCGTCGACCTGGTCTACACGCTCGTCGACCCGAGGATCCGCTATTGAGCCTCGTCATCGAAGCCCCCGTCGCCGCCGCCGCCGAGCCCCACGTCAGCCCGGCGCCCGATCTCCCCGACATCCTGCCGCCCATCAAGCAGCGCGGCCGGGTCATGACCCTCATCCGCCGCTACCCCACCATGGTCATCGGCGGCGTCCTGCTCTTGCTCATCCTGATCTGCGCCGTGGCCGCGCCCTGGCTCTGGACCGTCGACCCCACCGCGCTCGCCCCCGCCAAGCGCACCCGCGTGCCCTCCGCCCAATACTGGTTCGGCACCGACGCCCTCGGCCGCGACATCTACTCCCGTGTCCTCTACGGCGCCCGCGTCTCGCTCACCGTCGGCTTCGCCGTCGCCGTCCTCGCCAGCGCCGCCGGCCTCCTCATCGGCCTCGTCTCCGGCTTCGTCCGCTGGCTCGACGGCCTCATCATGCGCGTCATGGACGGCCTGATGTCCATCCCGCCCATCCTGCTCGCGATCGCCCTGATGGCGCTCACCCGCGGCAGCGTCGGCAACGTCGTGCTCGCTATCACCGTCGCCGAAATCCCCCGCGTGTCCAGGCTCGTGCGCGGCGTCGTTCTCAGCCTGCGCGAACAGCCCTACGTCGAGGCCGCCATCGCGTCGGGCACCCGCGCGCCCCTCATCATCTGGCGCCACATCCTGCCCAACACCCTGGCCCCCATCACCGTCCAGGCCACCTATATCTGCGCGTCGGCCATGATCACCGAAGCCATCCTCTCCTTCATCGGTGCCGGCACCCCGCCCACCATCCCCTCCTGGGGCAACATCATGGCCGAGGGCCGCGCCCTCTGGCAGGTCAAGCCCCACATCGTCTTCTTCCCCGCGGTCTTCCTCTCCGCTACCGTCCTGGCCGTGAACCTCCTCGGCGACGGCCTGCGCGACGCCCTCGACCCCCGCATGGCCAAACGCCTGTGACGACCCTCGCCCCCCGGCCGGCCGCCTCCCAGCCCCTGCTCGAGGTCACCGGCCTGCAAACCCACTTCGCCACCCCCACCGGAATCCTCCGCGCCGTCGAAGGCCTCTCCTTCCACATCCAGCCCGGCGAAACCCTCGCCGTGGTCGGCGAAAGCGGCTGCGGCAAATCCGTCACCTCCATGTCCATCCTGCGCCTGATCCCCACCCCCCCGGGCAAGATCGCCGGCTCCATCCGCTTCGCCGGCCAGGAACTCCTCAGCCTCTCCGAGCCCGCCATGCGCACGCTGCGCGGCGGCGACATCTCCATGATCTTCCAAGAGCCCATGACCAGCCTCAACCCGGTGCTGACCATCGGCCGCCAGATCGGCGAGACCTTCCGCCTCCACGAAGGCCTCAACGGCCACGACGCCGAAGCCCGCGCCGTCGACATGCTCACCCTCGTCGGCATCCCCGCCCCGGGCCGCCGCGTCCGCGAATACCCCCACCAGCTCTCGGGCGGCATGCGCCAGCGCGTCATGATCGCCATGGCGCTCGCCTGTAACCCCAAGCTGCTGATCGCCGACGAACCCACCACCGCCCTCGACGTCACCATCCAGGCCCAGATCCTCGACCTCATGCGCGACCTGAAAACCCGGCTCGGCTCGGCCATCCTGCTGATCACCCACGATCTCGGCGTCGTCGCCGAAATGGCCCAGCGCGTGGTCGTCATGTACGCCGGCCGCAAAGTCGAAGAAGCCCCCGTCGACGCCATCTTCGCCGACCCGCAGCACCCCTACACCCGCGGTCTCCTCGGCGCCGTCCCGAAACTCGGCTCCTCCCTCGGCACGCAGGGCCGCACCAAACTCGCCGAAATCCCCGGCCAGGTCCCGAGCCTGCGCCAGCGCATCACGGGCTGCCCCTTCGCCGGCCGCTGCCTGTCGGCCACCGACCTCTGCCGCAGCGTCGCCCCCGCCGTCGAGCAAAAGCAGCCCGGCCATTACGTCGCCTGCCACTACGCCGATTACCGCATGGACCGGGTCGCGGCATGACCCCGCTGCTCGAGGTCGAGGGCCTCAAGAAGCACTACCCCCTCAAGGGCGGCTTCTTCGGCGGCAAGCGCGGCACCGTCCAAGCCGTCGACGGCGTCAGCTTCACCGTCAGCCGCGGCGAAACCCTCTCCATCGTCGGCGAGAGCGGCTGCGGCAAATCCACCGTCGGCAAGACCATCCTGCGCCTCACCGATCCCACCGCTGGCGAGATCAGGCTCGACGGCGAGCGTATCGACAACGTGCCCGCGTCCCAGCTCCGCACCCTGCGCCAACGCGTGCAGGTCGTCTTCCAAGACCCGTTCAGCTCGCTCAACCCCCGCATGCGCGTCGGCGACATCATCGCCGAACCCCTCCGTAACTTCGGCATGACACAAGGGCTCACCAAGCGCGTCGCCCAGCTGATGGACACCGTCCGCCTCCCGCGCGACGCCGTTGACCGGCTCCCCCACGAGTTCAGCGGCGGCCAGCGCCAGCGCATCGGCATCGCCCGCGCGCTCGCCCCCGGCGCCGACCTCATCATCTGCGACGAGGCCGTCTCCGCCCTCGACGTTTCCGTCAAGGCGCAGATCGTCAACCTCCTCTCCGACCTGCAGGATCAGCTCGGCCTGGCTTTGCTGTTCATCAGTCACGACCTCGCCATCGTCGAGCACCTGACCCATCGCGTCGCCGTCATGTATCTCGGCCGCATCGTCGAGATTGCCGACCGGGCCAGCCTCTTCGCCCAGCCCCGCCACCCCTACACGCGCTGCCTGCTCTCGGCCGTCCCTGTCCCGGACCCCCGCGCCGCCCGCAACCGCATCGTCCTCTCCGGCGACGTCCCGAGCCCGATCGACCCGCCCTCCGGCTGCCGCTTCCACACGCGCTGCCCCTATGTCTTCGACCGCTGCCGCACCGAAGAACCCGTCCTCCGCGCGATGCCCGGCGCGCCCCCCGGCCAGCAGGCCGCCTGCCACCTCGACGTCCTGCCGCCGCTGGCCGGAACCGCCATCGCCGCCTGACTTCCGCTTAAGGCGGCATATGCGTGACACCCACCACGCCCGATTCCGGCGCCATCGGGTTGACCGTCGTGAACCCGGGCGGAAGGCTGTTCGGCGTCTCCACCTCCCGCGAATTCATCTCGAACGGCAGCCCGGTCGACCGCGCCGGCCCCAGCTCCGCCTTTCCAGCCCCGCTACACGACGCGAGCGCCACCATCGCCAAAACCAGCATTGCAAAGGAGCGATTCGGGATCATTGTCCATTGACGCGCGAGACGGGGCAGAGTTCACGGCCCACAGCTTGACCCGCTGCCTCCGGCCCTCGCAGGATGCGACCAGGATAACAATCGGGACGGGAATTCTCATGCCGGCAGTTTCGCTCACCGTGAACGGCAAAAAACACGACGTCGAGGTCGAGGGCCGCACCCTCCTCGTCGAACTCCTCCGCGAAAAGTTGGGCCTCACTGGCACCCATGTCGGCTGCGACACCAGCCAGTGCGGCGCCTGCGTCGTCCATGTCGACGGCAACTCGATCAAAAGCTGCACCATGCTCGCCGTCCAGGCCAACGGCGCCGACGTGCTCACCATCGAGGGCCTCGCCGCCCCCGACGGCACGCTCCACCCCATGCAGGAGATGTTCCGCGAACATCACGCGCTGCAGTGCGGCTTCTGCACCCCCGGCATGGTCATGAGCGCCATCGACCTGGTCAACCTCCACCCCGAGGGCCTCTCGGAAGACCAGATCCGCCACGGCCTCGAGGGCAACCTCTGCCGCTGCACCGGCTACCACAACATCGTCAAGGCCATCGCCGCCGCCTGGCCGCTGATGCACGACAAGCAAGCCCAAGCCGCCTAGCCGCCCTCCGGCTTCCCCTCTCTCCGCCGGGAGAGAGGGGAGGTGGGGGCGGTCCCAAGAGCAGCGACCCTCTCCCACCCGGAGAGCGCAAAAATAACATCGGAGAGAAACGTCATGGGCTTCGAAGGCATCGGCGCTTCCGTCAAGCGCAAGGAAGACCACCGCTTCCTCAGCGGCAACGGCAACTACACCGACGACATCAACCGCCCGGGCCAGCTCTACGCGGTCCTCCGCCGCTCCGACCGCCCCCACGCCCGCCTGCTCTCCGTCGACACCGCCGCCGCCCGCGCCGCGCCCGGCGTCATCGCCGTCTACACCGGCGCCGACCTCGATGCCGACGGCGTCGGCGGCGTCCCCTGCGGCTGGCAGATCCACAACAAGGACGGCTCGCCCATGGCCGAGCCCAAGCACCCCGTGCTCGCCGTCGGCAAGGTCCGCCACGTCGGCGACCCCATCGCCGTCGTCATCGCCGAGACCCGGCTCCAAGCCAAGAACGCCGCCGAACTCATTGAAATCGGCTTCGAAGATCTCCCCGGCATCGCCACCATGAAGGCCGCGGTCGCCCCCGGCGCCCCCCTCGTGCACGACGACGTCCCCGGCAACATCTGCTACGACTGGCACATCGGCGACAAAGCCGCGGTGGACGCCGCCTTCGAGCGCGCCGCCCACCGCGTCAAGCTCGACCTGCACAACAACCGCCTCGTGCCGAACGCGATGGAACCCCGCGCCGCCATCGGCGAGTTCGACCGCTCCAGCGGCGACTACACCCTCTACACCACCAGCCAGAACCCGCACGTCATCCGCCTGCTGATGGGCGCCTTCGTGCTGCACATCCCGGAAAACCGCCTGCGCGTCATCGCCCCCGACGTCGGCGGCGGCTTCGGCTCCAAGATCTACCACTACGCCGAGGAAGCCATCGTCACCTGGGCCGCCGGCAAGCTCGCCCGCCCGGTCAAGTGGCTCGCCGACCGCTCGGAAGCCTTCATCTCCGACGCCCACGGCCGCGACCACGACAGCACCGCCGAAATGGCGCTCGACGCCGAGGGCAACTTCCTCGCCCTCCGCGTCAAGACGCTGTCCAACATGGGCGCCTACCTCAGCACCTTCGCCCCCTGCATCCCGACCTACCTGTCGGCGACCCTGCTCGCGGGCGTCTACAAGACCCCGGCCATCTACGCCGAAGTCACCGCCGTGTTCACCCACACGGTCCCCGTCGACGCCTACCGCGGCGCCGGCCGCCCGGAGACCACCTTCCTGCTCGAGCGGCTGCTCGACGTCATCGCCTACGACACCGGCCTCGACAAGATCGCGCTCCGCCGCCGCAACTTCATCCCCGTCGACGCCTTCCCCTACCAGACCCCCGTCGCCCTCCAATACGACAGCGGCGACTACTTCACGACGCTCCGGGTCGCCCTCGAGCAGGCCGATTGGAACGGCTTCGAATCCCGCCGCGCCGAAGCAGCCCGGCGCGGCAAGCTCCGCGGCATCGGCATCTCCACCTATGTCGAAGCCTGCGGCATCGCGCCCTCGGCCGTCGTCGGCTCCCTCGGCGCCCGCGCCGGGCTCTACGAGTGCGCCAACATCCGCGTCCACCCCACCGGCAGCGTCACCGTCTTCACCGGCGCCCACAGCCACGGCCAGGGCCACGAAACCACCTTCGCCCAGCTCGTCGCCGACCAGCTCGGCGTGCCCATGGCGCAAGTCGATATCGTCCACGGCGACACCGGCAAGATCCCCTTCGGCATGGGCACCTACGGCAGCCGCAGCCTCGCCGTCGGCGGCTCCGCCATGGTCAAGGCGATGGACAAGATCATCGCCAAGGGCAAGCGCATCGCCGCCCACCTGATGGAAGCCGCCGTCGAAGATATCGAGTTCAAGGACGGCCGCTTCTCCGTCGCCGGTACCGACAAGAGCAAGGCCCTCGCCGAGGTCTCGCTCGCCGCCTACGTCCCCCACAACTACCCGATCGACGAGATCGAGCCCGGTCTCGACGAAACCGCCTTCTACGACCCCAAGAACTTCACCTTCCCCGGCGGCTGCCACATCTGCGAGGTCGAGATCGATCCCGACACCGGCACCGTCGCCGTGGTGAACTTCACCGCCATCGACGACATCGGCCGCGTCATCAATCCCATGATCGTGGAAGGCCAGGTCCAGGGCGGCGTCGCCCAGGGCATCGGCCAGGCCCTGATGGAGAACGCCACCTACGACGAGCACGGCCAGCTCGTCACCGGCTCCTTCATGGACTACCAGATGCCCCGCGCCCATGATTTCGCCAAGCTCACGGTTGGCACCGAGAACACCCTCTGTACGCACAACCCGCTCGGCTCCAAGGGGGTCGGCGAGGTCGGCGCCATCGGCAGCCCCCCCGCCGTCATCAACGCCGTCGTCGACGCGCTGCGTGATTATGGCGTCCGCCATCTGGACATGCCCGCCTCGGCGGAGAAAATCTGGTCCATCATCCAGGCCAACCAGCCCCGGCTGGCGGCCGAGTAGGAGAACCCCATGTACGACTTCACCTACACCAAGCCCGCCAGCGTCCCCGACGCCCTCAAGGCCCTCGGCAGCGACCCGGAAGCCAAGGCCATCGCCGGCGGACAGACCTACATCCCCGTCCTCAAGCAGCGCCTCGCCAAGCCCACCATCCTCGTCGACCTCAACGGCCTGGGCCTGCGCGGCATCACCGTCGAAGGCGACACCATCCGCATCGGCGCCATGACCACCCATCACGAGATCATGTCGAACCCGGCAATCCAGCAGCACATCCCCGGCCTCGCCAAGATGGCATCCTGGATCGGCGACACCCAGGTCCGCCACCGCGGCACCATGGGCGGCTCGCTCGCCAACAACGACCCGGCCGCCTGCTACCCCGCCGCCGTCCTCGCCTGCAACGCCACCATCGTCACCGACAAGCGCAGCATCAAGGCCGACGACTTCTTCCAGGGCATGTTCACCACCGCCCTCGAGCCCGGCGAACTCATCACCGCCATCGAGTTCCCCAAGATGGAAAAGTCGAACTACGAGAAGTTCCGCAACCCGGCCAGCCGCTATGCCATGGTCGGCGTTTTCGTAGCCATTGGCCCCGCCGGCATCCGCGTCGCCATCACCGGGGCAGGGCAGGGCGGCGTCTTCCGCCACACCGCCATGGAACAGGCGCTCGCCCAAAACTTCAGCGCCGACGCCATCAAGGACATCAAAACACCCTCCGACGACCTCAACGGCGACATCCACGCCTCTCCCGAATACCGCGCCCACCTCATCGGCGTCATGGCACGCCGCTGCGTCGCCGCCGCCTGAACTCCGCCTCCTTTCCCTCTCCCATCGGGAGAGGGCCGGGTGAGGGTCCGGTCAAACCCGACCGACAGGGAGTACCCCCCATGACCTACCCCTTCACCGCTGCCGATCTCGAGACGCTCAAGCAGTGGGACACCCCCACCATCTGCAACGGCCTCGAACTCGTCGTCCCCGACCGCCGCGCCATCGGCTTCACCGTCGAGCCCATGATCGCCGCCGACCGCGCCCTCAAGCCCATCGTCGGCCTCGCCCGCGTCGGCTACGTCCGCGCCATGGAACACCCCCGCGCCCCCGTCGCCGAGCGGATCGACTGGTACGACTACGTGGCCAACGCCGACTTCCCCACCGTCGTCGTCCTTCAAGACCTGGACTCCCGACCCGGCTACGGCGCCTGGTGGGGCGAAGTGAACTCCGCCATCCACAAAGCGCTCGGCGCGCTGGGCTGCGTCACCAACGGCTCCTTCCGCGACTGCGACATGCTGGCGCCGGGCTTCCAGATCGTCGGCGGCCGCATCGGCCCCAGCCACGCCTACGTCCACATCGTCGACTTCGCCAAGCCCGTCGACGTCTTCGGCATGCACGCCGTCCATGACGACGTCATCCACGCCGACTACCACGGCGCCGTCGTCATCCCCGCCGACGCCGTCACCAAGCTCCCCGCCGCCATCGACCTCATCTCCCGTCGCGAGAAAGTCATCCTCGACGTCGTGAACGCCCCGGACTTCACGCCCGATAAGCTCCGTGCAGCCCTGAAGGCTTCCGGAGAAATCCACTGACGATGCTGATTGCCTCTTCCCCCGTTGAGATCGACGCCGAAGCCGACGAAGCCGGCCTTTCCCCCGCCGCCCGCGAAGCCGCCAAGCACCTGTTCCACGAACTCACCGACCGCCTCGGCCAGGCCGTGATCGACCTCAGCGTCCGCCACGAGACCTGGCCGAACCACCGCCTCTACTTCAGCACCGAGCCCGGTGGCCTCGCCCAGCTCGAAGCCGGCCTCAAAGCCCGGCCCGACATCGTCGAGGTCGCCAACGCCGACACCGCCGCCCCGATCGCCGGCCTCTACTGCCGCGCCGAAGCGGACGGCTGCGCCGCCATCCTGGTCGGCCACGAAAACCACGAAGGCTACCTCAGCCCCCACCCGGAAGCGAAGCCGCAACCCCCGGTATCGCCTCAATGAGCCTCGGCGACCGCCGCCTCACCGGCGGCGCGGAACAGCCCATGACGGCGCCCCCGCCCATCAGCCTCTTCCTCGCCTTCATCGCCCTCGTTCCCGTCCTCGCCGGCACCGCCCTCGTCCTGGCGGCCGACGACGAACAGGCCGCCGAAACGATCGAACGCCCCACCATCGGCTGGGCCGCCGCCGTTCTCTGCTTCCTCGGCGGCGTCCGCCGCGGCCTCAGCTTCCGCCAGCCGGGCGGCACCATGCTGCGCGACCTCGCCGACATGTTCACCCTCTTCGTCTTCGGCACCGGCGGCCTCCTCCTCCCCAAGCCCCGCGCCGCCGCCACCAGCCTCCTGCTCGGCTACGCCACCCTCGGCCTCCGCGATCGCGCCGCCGCCCAGCACGGCGAAGCCCCCAGCTACTTCGCCCAGCTCCGCCCCGTCCAAGTCCTCCTCCCGCTCGGCTCCCTCCTCGCCCTCCTGCTCCGCGGCCGCAAAGCCTAACCCTGGAAAGACGACCGCGATGGACACCACCCCGATCCGATCGGCACCCGCCCCGCGCCAGCCCTGGTACAAGATCCTCTACATCCAGGTCCTGATTGCCATCGCGCTCGCCGTGGTCCTCGGCGTCGTCGCCCCCGAATTCGCCAAATCGCTCAAATGGCTCGGCGACGCCTTCATCGGCCTCATCCGCATGATGATCGCCCCCATCATCTTCTGCACCATCGTCCACGGCATCTCCGCCATGGGCGACCTCAAGAAAGTCGGCCGCGTCGGCATCAAGGCGCTCCTCTACTTCGAGGTCATCTCCACCTTCGCCCTCCTTATCGGCGTCGTCGTCGGCGAGGTCGTCCACCCCGGCGCCGGCTTCGGTGCCGACCCGGCCACCCTCGACGCCAAAGCCGTCGCCACCTACGCCACCGCCGCCGCCAAAGACAGCACCGTCGCCCACATCCTGGCGCTGATCCCCCGCAGCTTCCTCGACCCGTTTGCCTCCGGCGACCTGCTCCAGATCCTGCTCATCTCCATCCTCACCGGCGTCGTCGTCGCCGGCCTCGGTGACCGCACCCCCGCCGTCAGCAACGCCGTCGACATCGCCGGCCAGATCTTCTTCCGCATCATCGCCATCGTCGTGAAGCTCGCCCCCATCGGCGCGTTCGGCGCCATGGCCTTCACCGTCGGCCAATACGGCCTCTCCAGCCTCGGCCGCCTCGCCGGCCTCGTCGGCACCTTCTACCTCACCAGCGTCCTGTTCGTGCTCGTGGTGCTCGGCATCGTCGCCAAGATCGCCGGCTTCTCCATCCTCCGCTTCATCGCCTACATCAAAGACGAGCTCCTGATCGTCCTCGGCACCTCCTCCTCGGAAACGGTGCTGCCGCAGCTCATGCAAAAGATGGAAGCCCTCGGCGCCCCCAAATCCGTCGTCGGCCTCGTGGTCCCCACCGGCTACAGCTTCAACCTCGACGGCACAAACATCTACATGACGCTGGCGACCCTCTTCCTCGCCCAAGCCGTCGGCGTCGACCTCAGCCTCGG
>JAVVHH010000121.1:0-11139 GCA_032249615.1 Acetobacteraceae bacterium | reverse complement strand
CTGTAGTCGCCCGTGATGCCGTTGATGCTGGAGCCCATCATTTCCGTGATGTAGAGCCCCTCCTTGATGTCGGCCATCAGCTCCTGCGGAGAGACCGAGCCAGGGGTGAGATACAGGTTGGTGGCCGATGGGGATGGCGGGCCGTTGATGCCGCGCGAGGCGTGGCCGGTTGTGCGGAGGCCGAGCTGCCGGGCCGTGCGGCTGTCGAGGAACCAGGTCGTCAGCACCCCGTCCTCGATGACGGCCTGCGTGCGGGTGGGCACGCCCTCGCCGTCGAACTCGCGCGATCGCAGGCCCCGGACCCGGCGTGGGTCGTCGATGACCGAGATCCCGCGGGCGAAGATCTGCTGGCCCATGCGCTCTTTCAGGAAGCTGGTGCCGCGCGCGATCGCGCTGCCGTTGATGGCGCTGGACAGGTGTCCGAGGATGCTGCCGGCGACGCGCGGATCGTAGACGACCGGAACGCGCATGGTCTTGGGCCGGATCGGGTCGAGGCGGGCGATCGCTTTCTCGCCCGCCACGCGGCCGATCTCGGCGGGAGGCTCGAGGTCGGCAAGGTGAACCGCGCTGGAGTAGTCGTAGTCGCGTTCCATCCGCGTCCCCTCCCCCGCCAGCGCGGTCGCCGACACGGAGTGGGAGCTGCGCGCCGTCTGCCCGGCGAAGCCGGCCGAGGTCACCAGCGCGATGCGGGCGCGGGAATAGCCGGCTTCGGCCCCCTCCGAGTTCGTCACCCCCGACACGGAAAGCGCCGCATCCTCCGCTTCCGCAGCGCGCGCAATCAGCGCCGCCACGTCCGGCTCGCGGCCATCGTCGAGCTCGAGGTCGAGGTCGTGGGGAGCGGCGGCCTCGGTGGCAAGCCCCGCATAGGGATCTTCCGGCACGATCCTCGCCATGGCGATGGCGCGTGCGACCAGGGCGTCGAAGCTCGCCGGGTCGACGAAAGAGGAGGACACGGAGGCGGAGCGTTGGCCGATGAACACCCGAAGCCCGAGATCGTGGCCCTCGGCCCGCGACACCTGCTCGGTCTTGCCGAGGCGGCGTTGGACCGAAACGGACGTGCCCGAGATGACGATCGCGTCGGCTGCATCCGCCCCGGCCGCGCGGGCCCGGCCGATCAGGTCGGAGAGCGTATCCAACTCGTTCATGCGGCCATCCGATCGGCGATCGCCGGCAGAGACGGCACATGTTCGGCGGGCCCAACCGTCGCGAGCGTCGGCGTGCCGCCGAAGATCCGGACGGCACAGCGGCTGATGTCGTCGAGCGTGACCGCGTTGAGCTTGTCGACGGTTTCGCCCGTCGAGATGATCCGGCCGAAGATCTGGATCTGCCGGGCGATCTGCTCGCAGCGGCTGCCCGTGCTTTCGAGCGACATCAGCAGCCCGGCTTTGACCTGCGCCCGCGCGCGGTCCAACTCGGCCTGGCTCACGTCCTTCTGCACGCGGCGCAGCTCGGCCAGCGTGACCGGCATCAGCTCCTTGGCCTCGTCCTCGCCCGTGCCGGCATAGATGCCGAACAGGCCGCCATCGATGAAGGGCGAGGCGAAGGAGTAGATCGAGTAGACGAGGCCCCGCTTCTCGCGGATCTCCTGAAAGAGGCGGGAGGACATGCCGCCGCCCAGCAGCGTGCTGAGCAGTAGCGACGGATAGTAGTCGCGGTCGCCATAGCCCACCGCCGGAAAGCCGAGCACAATGTGGACCTGGTCGAGATCGCGCTCCTCGCGGAACTCGCCGCCCGTATAGACCCCGGGCGCGAATTTGCCGGGCAGCTCGGACGGCAAGTCGGCAAAGTGCCGCCTGGCGAGTTCGACGACGGTGTCGTGCTGCAGCGCGCCAGCCGCGGCGATTACGACGTTGCCGGCCGCGTAGTGGCGGTGCATGTAGCCGGTCAGCTGCTCGCGCTTCATGCCGCGGATGCCGGCTTCGGTGCCCAGCACCGGGCGACCCATCGGCTGCGCGGGGAAGGCGGTCTCCTGGAAACGATCGAAAATGATGTCGTCGGGCGTGTCGTTCGCCTGGCCGATCTCCTGCAGGATCACGCCGCGCTCGCGCTCCAGTTCATCGGGGGCGAAGGTGCTGTGGGTCAGGATGTCGCCGATGATGTCGGCGCCCAACGCGAGATCCTCTTTCAGCAGCTTGACGTAATAGGCGGTCTGCTCGCGCGCGGTGTAGGCGTTGATGTGACCGCCCACGTTTTCGATCGCCTCGGCAATCGCTGCGGCGCTTCGGGTGGTCGTGCCCTTGAACGCCATGTGTTCGAGGAAGTGCGAGGCGCCGTTCTCGGCCTCCGTCTCGTTGCGGGTGCCGGTCGCGACATAGGCCCCGAGCGAGACCGTTTCGACGCGGTCCATCGTTTCAGTGACGACCGTCAGGCCAGACGGGAGGCGGGTGACGCGGACGGCGTCGCTCATGCGGTGTTCCTCAGGGCGAAGGCGCGGACCTGGGCCTCGACGGCGTCGAGTTCAGCGGGCGCGTGCGTATAGTTCTCAGGTCTTTGATATAGGTCTGCGAGCCGCGATGGCAGGGGGGGACGCATGCCAGTGGCCCGCTCCATCGCGTCGGGGAACTTGGCGGGATGGGCTGTCGCCGCGACAATGGTCGGGATATGGCCGAGCGGAAACTCGCGCGCCGCCGCGACCCCGATGGCCGTATGCGGGTCGGCGTCGTAGCCCTGCCCCCAAAGCCGGCGGATCTCCGCTTCCGTGCCGGCATCGTCCAGCCGGAAGCCCTGGCAGAGCGTCCGAGCCCGGTGCCACGACGCCTCGGGCACGCCCATGTGCCCCGTCGCGCGAAAACCGGCCATGGTGGCGGCGGTGGCGGCGGGGTCTCGGTCGAGCAACTCGAAGAGCAGGCGCTCGAAATTGCTGCTGACCTGGATGTCCATGCTCGGCGACAGGCTCGGCTCGACGGTGCGGATGCTCATGTCGTTGGAGTCGAGGAAACGGGTCAGGATGTCGTTGCGGTTGCTTGCGACGATCAGCCGCGCGACCGGTACGCCCATCCGGCGCGCCGCCCAAGCGGCCAGCACGTTGCCGAAATTCCCGGTCGGCACGCTGAAGGCGACCTCGCGGTCTGGACTGCCGAGGGCGACGGCGGCGGCAACGTAATAAGGAATCTGGGAGGCAACGCGGGCCCAATTGATGCTGTTGACGGCGGACAGCCGCATCTCGGTGCGGAACGGCGCGTCGGCGAACATGGCTTTCACCAGGTCCTGGCAGTCGTCGAAGGTGCCGTCGATCGCGATGTTCGCGATGTTGGTGGCGTCCACCGTCGTCATCTGGCGGCGCTGTACCTCGCTGGTGCGGCCGTGCGGGTGCAAGATGACGACGTCGAGCGCGTCGCGTCCCTTGAACGCCTCGATCGCCGCCGAGCCGGTATCGCCGGAGGTGGCGCCCACGATGGTCACGCGTTCGCCACGCTCGCGCAGGATGCGGTCGAACATGCGGCCAAGGACCTGCATGGCCATGTCCTTGAACGCCAGCGTAGGTCCGTGGAAAAGCTCCAGCGACCAGAGCCCGGCCTCGAGCTGGACCAGCGGGGCGACAGCCGGGCTGCCGAAACCCGCGTAGGCGTCGCGGCACAGCGCCTGCAAGGGCTGGAAGGCGATGCAATCGCCGACGAACAGGTGCAGCACCCGGGCCGCGACCTCCGCGTAGGGCAGGCCACGCATCGCGCGCAGGTCGGCTGGCGAAAGGTGGGGCCAGCTGTCCGGCACGAACAGCCCCCCATCCTCAGCCAAACCCGCGAGCAGCACGCCGGCGAAGTCGCGGGCCGGCGCTTGGCCCCGGGTCGAGATGTAGCGCAAAGAAGGGCCTACTTGTCCTCTTCGTCCTCGTCCTCGTCTTCCGTCTCGTCTTCGTCGTCTTCCTGGCTCTCGTACCACTCCATGACATCGTCATGGAAATCGGGATCGTTGAGCAGCCGCATCGCGAGCGCGACGGCGATGCCATACGGCTCCGGCACGTCGGTGGCGCCTTCAGGCAGTTCGCGGGCGGGAACGACGCGAACGGTCATGGAGCCGTCCTCCTCGCCGATCACGAGCGCCACTTCGGACGGCTCGAGATCGATCGGCGTCATCTTCGGGTCGGCCATACACGCACTCCTTATTCGTCGTCGCGGAAGTCAGCCCAAAGGAACGCATTGGGCGCAAAATGTCGCGGGGCTCTAGCACCAAGCCGCGCCCGCGCCAAACGATCAGTGTTCACCGAGGTAGCGGGCCGTGAGATGCGCCTCGAAGAACGACGGGTCGAGCCGCGATCCGGTCGCAAAGGCGAGCAGGTCGTTGAAGCCCAGCCGGTTGCCTTGGCCATGCACCTTCGCCCGCAGCCATTGCAACAGCCCGAGCAGGTCGCCCCGGCCGATGTCGGCGTCGAGGCCCTCGACCTCGCGCCTTGCTGCGGACATGAGTTGCGCAGCCCCCATCGCGCCCAGCGTGTAGCTGGGGAAATAGCCGAACAGGCCGTCATACCAGTGGATGTCCTGCAGGCAGCCGCGTGCGTCGTCAGGCGGCACGATGCCGAGCAGACCTTGAAGCCCGTCTCGCCAGGCGCCCGGCAGGTCTGCCACCACCAGGTCACCCGCAATCAGCGCGCGCTCGAGCCGGAAGCGCAAGATGACATGGGCGGGATAGGTCATCTCGTCGGCGTCGACGCGAATGAAGCCACGCTCGACCCGGCGCCAGAGACGGCACAGATTGTCGGGATCGAACTGCGCGGCCTCACCGCCGAACGTCCCATGCAGCGTCGGGCCAAGCCAGCGCAGGAACGGGTCGCTGCGGCAGGCTTGCATTTCCATGATCAACGATTGGCTCTCATGCGCCGCCATGCCAGCCGCTTGACCGACCGGCTGGCGCGCGAACGCATCGGGCAGGCCGCGTTCGTAGAGCGCGTGACCGGTTTCGTGCAACACGCCCATGAGCGCTTGGGCCGGGTCGCGTTCGTTGTAGCGGGTGGTGATGCGAACGTCGGTCGGCGTGCCGCCGCAGAAGGGGTGGGCCGACCGGTCGAGCCGGAAATGACTGGGCTCCAGACCGGCCCGCGCCGAGAGATGCCGGCAGAGACCCTCCTGCCGGTCTGCCGGAAAGACACCGTCGAGCCTTACGGCCGGACCGCGCTGCGCCTCCCGCTCTTCCGCACGGGGCAGCGCGTCGCGCATCCATCTCTCGTAGCGGTCGAACACCGGCTCCACATCCGCGGCCGTGATCCCGCGCTGAAAGCCGTCCATGAGCGCGTCGTAGGGTGAGAGCTTCAGCTCGGCGGCCAGCGCGTCGGCCGCCTGGCGGCTCAAGCAGACCACTTCGGCGAGATAGGGTGAGACGGCGGCGAAATCGGACTGGGCCCTCGCCTCGCGCCAGACCTGCTCGCAGGCGGCGTTCGCCCGCGCTTGTGCCTCGACCAAGTCGGGCGGAAGCGCCGTGGCACGGGAGTAGGCGTGCCGCATGAGTTTCAGGTTGACCGCGTCCCATTCGCCATCGGGCGGGGCATGCTCCGCGGCGACGAGATCGTCGCCCACGCCAGCGTCGGTCAGCATCGCATGCTCCACGCCGGCGAGCACGGCGAGTTGGTCGCCACGCGCCGCCGCGCCGCCCGCGGGCATCATGGCCGACGCATCCCAATGCAGCACCGCGGTCGCCTCGCCGATGGTCGCGATGCGGGCGAACCGGTCCGTCAGTCGCTCATAGGGGGTCATGGGCGCACGGCCTTCTTCACGTAGGTGGTAAACACCCCGATCAAGCAAGCGGCCAGGCCGAACCAGGTGATGGCATAGCCGAGATGGTCGTTTGGCGGACGCGGAAGCGCCTGCGCAGGCATCGGGCTGGCATCTGCGGGACCGAGTGCCACCAGCGTGAACGGCGCGATTCGGGGCAAGCCCAACGCCGCACCGATCTGCGCCGGGTCCAACGACCAGAAGCGCCGCGCGGAGAGATCGGGGCTGGGGCTGAGGCGCCCGGGCGCTTCGGGCGGGCGGACATACCCCACCACGGTGACAGGCGCAGTGCTCGCCGGGACCTTGGCGTCGTCGGGAAGCCAGCCGCGGTCGACGAGGATTGGCGGCTGTCCGGGCCGGACGAGCGGCATCAGCAGCTGCGATCCCAGTTGGGGGCCTTCTGCGGTGCTCCGGACTTCCGACCCGTAATGCGCCGCGAGATCGGCTCGGAACTGACCTTCGACCTCCACCTTTTCGAATGGCGATGGTGCGGGCGGGAGAGCGACGGGCGGCGCGGCTTCCGCACGGTCGATTTCCGCGAGCAGGCCCTCTTTCCAGTGGAGGCGCTCGATCTGCCACACACCGAGGGACAGCGTGATCGCGAGCATGATCGCCGCGGTGACCGCCGGCCACAAAAGCCGGCGGACGCGACCCGGTGCGGTCAGCCCATGGCTACTCGGTGACGACGTTGGAGAGGCCACCGAGATAGATGCAGACGAACAGGAAGAGCCAGACCACGTCGACGAAGTGCCAATACCATGCCGCAGCCTCGAACCCGAAGTGCCGCTGCGGGCTAAAATCACCGCCGCGCGCCCGGAACCAGCACACGATCAGGAAAGCCGTGCCGATGATGACGTGGAAGCCGTGGAAGCCCGTCGCGAGAAAGAACACCGAGGGATAGATGCCACCGCCGGAGAACTTGAACGGTGCATCCGAATACTCGATCGCCTGGAAGCAGGTGAAGCTCAGGCCCAGGAGCACCGTCAGGCCCAGGGCCATGATCAGGTGCTTGCGGTCACCCTCGATGAGCGCGTGGTGAGCCCACGTGACCGTCGTGCCAGACAGCAGCAAGATGAAGGTGTTGAGCAGGGGCAGGCCGAACGGGTTGAAGGTGTGGACCCCAACCGGCGGCCAAGCGGGCGTGGCCGTGCCAAGAACATGCTCAGGGTAGAGCGAGAAATTGAAGTAGGCCCAGAAGAAGCCGACGAAGAACATCACTTCGCTGGCGATGAACAGCATCATGCCGTAGCGCAGACCCAGGCGGACGACCGCCGTGTGGAGGCCGGGGGTCTTGCTCTCCCGCAGCACGTCCCGCCACCAGAGGAAGGCAACGACGAGCGTGAGGACCAGCCCGGCAAAGAACGGGATCTTGCTGATGCCGTGCGCCCACTCGACGATGCCGAACAGGGTCAACCCGCCACCCGCCGCGGCCAGCAGCGGCCATGGGCTGGGATCGACCAGGTGATAGGGCTGCTTCATGCCCGAGAGGTCCATCGCGGCCATCGCCTCGTGCGAATCGCGGGTCACGACAGAAACAGGGTCAATCGTCGTTTGTGTGGTCATCGGGTCCCGTCCGTAAGCCGCCGCACTATCGCGAAATCGTCGCGGGACTCAACCCCGAAGTGGCGGCCGGACCAGCCTCGGCGCGCGCGCCCACGTGCGGGCCGGCATGGTCGAGCCCCCCGTTTTTGGCGGCGTCGTCGAGCGAGCGGAAGAATGTGTAGGAAAGCGTGATGGTGTGCACGTCGCGGGTCGCGGGGTCGGTGGCGATGGCCGGGTCGACCCAGAAGCTCAGAGGGAACTGCATCTCCTGCCCCGAGGCGAGAGTCTGTTCGTTGAAGCAGAAGCAGGCCGTCTTGTGGAAATAATGGCCGACCTTGTCGGGCGTCACGTTGTAGGTGGCAACGCCGGTCACGGGGCGACCGGCCTCGTTCATGCCGACGTAGTGTGCAAGGTTCTCCTCGCCCAGCTTGACGGTCATCACGCGCTGGCCCGGCGTGAACCGCCAGGGCAGCGTCGGGCTGGTGTTCGCGTCGAACCGAACATCGATCGTACCGCCCTCCGCGCCCGGACCGAGCGCGCCGCCGATCTGGGGCGTGCCGCCATAGCCGGTGGCCGCACAGAATTTCCGATAGAGCGGGACCGCCGCGAAAGACAGCCCGACCATGCCGACGACAGCAGCGGCGAGGCCGCCTGCCAGGAACGTGTTGCGCCGCATCAGTGCGTCTTAAACTTGACGATGGCGATCGCGTAGAACAACGCCGACACGCAGATGAGCACGATCAGCAGCGCCACGTTACGGACGCGTTGCCGACGCTTGATCTCGACATCCGTCACCGGAACGCGATCACCGTACGACATGATCGATCGCCAGCGCGAAGAAGAGTAGGAACAGATACAGCAGCGAGTATTTGAAGGTCCATTTCGCCGGCCGATCCTTGGACAGGCTCCGTCCCGCCTCGTCTTGCCGATCGAAGATCATCGAGGTGGCGCCGCCGAGGAAGACTGCGCCGAGGAGCGCAGCCGCCACGCCGTAGAGGGGGCCGGCATAGCCCAGCCAATACGGGGTGAGCGAGGTGCCGACGAGCACGGCCGTGTAGGCCAAAACGTGCCACCGCGTCGATCGTGGCCCCGCAACCACCGGGAGCATCGGCACTCCGGCCCGGGCGTAATCACCCGACGCGTAGAGCGACAGGGCCCAAAAATGCGGAGGCGTCCAGAAGAACACGATTGCGAACATCAGTAGCGGGAACACGCCGATTGACCCGGTCGCCGCGGCCCAGCCGATGAGTGGCGGGAACGCGCCCGCAGCGCCGCCGATGACGATGTTCTGCGGCGTCCGGCGCTTCAGCCACATCGTGTAGACGACGACATAGAAGAGAATGGAAATCGTGAGCCAGCTCGCCGCGACGACGTTGGTCGCCAGATACATCAGCAGCACCGAGGAGACGGCCAGCACGATGCCGAACCCGAGCACTGCCCCGGCCTCGATCCGTCCATCGGGGATCGGGCGGGACGCCGTGCGGCGCATGACCGCGTCGATGTCGCGATCGTACCACATGTTGATGGCGCCAGCCGCGCCGGCTGCGACGGCGATGCAGAGGACGGCCGCGAAGGCGAGCACCGGGTTCATGGGCTCCGGCGCCACGATCAAACCAATCGCGCCGGTGAACACCACGAGACTAACGACGCGCGGCTTCAGCAGCACGAGCCAGTCACGGAGTTCTGCCGGGCTCGCGCCCGGCAGTGTTTCGGTGATGTCAGACATTAGCGGATACGTGGCAATTCCTCGAACGTATGGAAGGGCGGCGGCGAACTCACCGTCCATTCGAGGGTCGTCGCACCCTCACCCCAGTAGTTGTCGACCAGCCGCACCTTCGAGGTGAAGGTCCGGTAGACGACGTAGAGGAACACGAGCACCGACGCGGCCGAGATGTAGGCGCCGATCGAGGCGACGTAGTTCCAGCCATGGAAAGCGTCCGGGTAGTCCGGGTAGCGCCGCGGCATCCCGGCCAGTCCGAGGAAGTGCATCGGGAAGAAGGTCAGGTTGACGCCGATGAAGGTCATCCAAAAGTGCACTTGGCCCCAGAACTCCGGATACTGCCGGCCCGACATCTTGCCGATCCAGTAGTAGAAGCCGGCGAAGATGGAGAACACGGCGCCGAGGCTGAGCACGTAGTGGAAGTGCGCGACCACGTAGTAGGTGTTGTGGATGATCTGGTCGATGCTGGCGTTCGACAGCACGATGCCGGTGACGCCGCCCAGCGTGAACAGGAAGATGAAGCCGATCGCGAACAGCATCGGCGTCTTCAGCTCGATCGAGCCGCCCCACATGGTCGCAATCCAGGAGAAGATCTTGATGCCCGTGGGCACGGCGATGATCATCGTCGCCGCCATGAAGTAAGCCCGCGTGTCGACACTTATGCCGGAGACGAACATGTGGTGGGCCCACACGACGAAGCCGACCACGCCGATGGCGATCATGGCATAGGCCATGCCGAGGTAACCGAAGATCGGCTTGCGGCTGAAGGTCGAGACGATGTGGCTGACCATGCCGAAGCCCGGCAGGATCATGATGTAGACCTCAGGGTGACCGAAGAACCAGAAGAGGTGTTGGAACAGCACCGGGTCGCCGCCGCCCTGCGGATCGAAGAAGGCGGTGCCGAAGTTGCGGTCGGTGATCAGCATGGTGATCGCGCCAGCGAGCACCGGGATGGAGAGCAGCAGCAGGAATGCGGTGACCAGCATCGACCAGACGAAGAGGGGCATCTTGTGCAGGGTCATGCCCGGCGCGCGCATGTTGAAGATCGTGGTGATGAAGTTGATGGCGCCGAGCAGCGACGACACGCCCGCGAGATGCAGCGCGAACAGGGTGTAGTCCATCGCCGGGCCGGAGTGGTAGGCCGCCGAGGAAAGCGGCGGATACAGTGTCCAACCGGGGCCGGCGCCGTCACCCGTGAACAGCCCGGCCATGATCAGCGCGAAGGCAGGAACCAGGAGCCAGAAGCTGATGTTGTTCAGGCGTGGGAACGCCATGTCCGGGGCGCCGATCATGATCGGCACGAACCAGTTACCGAAGCCGCCGATCATCGCCGGCATCACCATGAAGAAGATCATGATGAGGCCGTGGGCCGTGACAGTGGCGTTCCAGGCCTGCCCATCTTTGAAATACTGCAGACCGGGGTTCATCAACTCCATGCGCATCCAGACGGACAGCGCCACGCCGATGATCCCCGCGCACACCGCGAAGATCAGATAAAGCGAACCGATATCTTTATGGTTCGTGCTGAACAGCCAGCGCTTGACGAAGGCGGGGTAGTGCCCGTGGTCATCGCCGTGCGCGTGGACATCTTTCGTCGTCGCAGACATCTACTCTCTCCTGTCGCGCTGATGTTGGATCAGCGGAGCGTCTGTGCAACCGATGCGAGTTCCTGTTCGCCACTCTCGCGAGACGGCGCCGGAACGCTAGCAAACTTCGTCTTCGCCTGCGCCGCCCACTTGGTAAATTCCTCGGGGCTCAACGCTTCGACGGCAATCGGCATGACCGAATGATTGGTGCCGCAGATCTGGTTGCATTCGCCGTAATAGACGCCGGGCTTGTCCACCCGCACCCAGGTCTCGATCGTGCGGCCTGGGATGGCGTAGCGCTGCACCCCGAGCGACGGGATGAAGAAGCTGTGGATGACGTCCGTGCTGGTGGTGAGAATGCGGATGTTCTGGCCAGCCGGCAGGACGAGGCGGTTGTCGACCGACAGGTGGCGAAGATCACCCGGCTTGAGATCCTCGTCCGGGATCATGTTGCTGATGAAGCTGAACCCGCCATTGTCCGGGTAGTTGTATTCCCAGTTCCACTGATGCCCGGTGACCTTGATGGTCATCGCCGGATCGTCCGTCCGGTCCTCGTAATAGACGAGGCGGAACGACGGGATGGCGATCA
>JAVVHH010000120.1:0-11273 GCA_032249615.1 Acetobacteraceae bacterium | reverse complement strand
CGATCAGCACGGCAGCCAAGGTGAAGACGCGCAGCTTCGATGCGATCGTGACTGAGGTTCGGCGCTTCTTCGATGCCCACGCCGAGGCGGGCACATGGGCCGGCGGCGTCCATGTCGAGATGACGGGGCGGAACGTGACGGAGTGCGTGGGCGGCGCGCACCGGCTGACGGAGGCCGATCTCGCGCAGAGCTACGAGACGTTCTGCGACCCGCGGCTGAACGCGGAACAATCGCTCGAGTTGGCGTTCCTGGTTGCGGAGTCGCTGAAATCACGGCGGTCGGGTGCGCTCGCGATTGCGGCCCAGTGAGGCCGACGTTTTGACGTTGAACGATTCGAAGCCGCTGCTCGACGATATCGGGCGGCGGACGGATGCCTATTTCAACCGCACGCGCGACGTGATCGGCCGGTTCGGCGACATCGTCGTGACCTACGCGGTGTTCCTGCGGCGACCGGTCGTCTCGGCGCCGCGGCTGATGCTCGAGTGGTTGGAACAGGTCGCACTGGCGCGCGACACGGTTTTCACGACCGACGTCATCCAGCCCGAGGGCGAATGGGTGGGCGCGGGCGAGCCGATCGCCTACATCACCGGGTCGTTCCAAGCGCTGGCCGATTGCGAGACGCTGTTCTTGCAGAAGCTCGGCCCGGCCTGTGTTGCGGCCCATAACGCCTATCAGATGTGTGCGGCGCTCCCCAAGGTGCAGTTCCTGGCGATGGAGGCACGGCACTGCGCCGGGCCCGCAATGCAGGACATGATGGGGTATGCGGCTTCCGTGGGCAGCCGGGCCGCTCAGCGGGAGGGGGCGATCGGGTTCGTGGGCAGTTCCACCGACATGACGAGCCACTATTTCGGTGAGGCGCGGGGCCGGGGCACGATGCCGCATGCGCTGATCGGCTATGCGGGCTCCACGGTGCGGGCTGCGCAGATGTTCCACGAGACCTGCCCCGGCGAGTTCCTCACGGTCCTGACAGACTATTTCGGACGCGAAGTGACGGATGGCCTGGCGGTGTGCCGAGCGTTCCCCGCGCTGGCGGCCGAGGGGCGGCTGGCGGTTCGCCTGGATACGCATGGCGGGCGCTACCTCGAGGGTCTCGACCCGGCCGCGAGCTATGGCGTTCTCGAGCGGCGGGCGCCGGGTGCGATACGTCGCTATCGCAGCGACGCGGAACTGCGAGACCTCGTCGGCACCGGGGTCTCGGCCGCGGCGATCTGGCGCATGCGCGAGGCGCTGGATGAGGCGGGGTTCGACCGGGTTCGCATCGTCGTGTCGTCGGGCTTCGGGGTGGAGAAGTGCCGGGTCATGGCCGATACGAAGGCGCCGATCGACGTGGTCGGCACCGGCAGCTTCATCCCGCGCGACTGGCACGAAACGTACGCGACCGCCGACATCGTGGCCTATGGCGATGAGATGCGGGTGAAGGTCGGGCGCGAATTCTTGCTGTCGGCGCACGTCAATCGGGCGCACGAGCGGGACGGGCGCGCATGAGCGAGCGCTCCTGGACCGTGCGCATCCTTGATCTGTCGGGCGGAGCCGAGGACAACATCGTCGAGGATATCGGCCCGTTCGACACCGTCGAGGACGCCAATCTGTTTGCGCGCCGATACGTGCGGGACAGCGTTGAGCGCTGCCGGGCGCCCGGCATGGATGCGAAGGCCGTGCTGGATGCGTGGTTCGCTTTCGGCGAAGACGCCATCGTCCCGGATGCGGGCGAGCTGAGCTGGCGGAGTTCGACGGAGTTGAGCGATTTCGCGGCGCGCCGCGCGAACCGGGCCGATCGGGATTGGCGCAGCCTCGATCCGCGCGGGCGCACCGACGAGGACGAAGAGTGAAGGTTCGCTTCGCACCGAGCCCGACCGGCTTGCTGCACGTCGGCAACGTCAGGACGGCGCTGGCCAACTATCTGCACGCCAAGCGCCGGGGCGGTACGTTCCTGCTCCGAATCGACGATACGGATGCCGAGCGCAACCGTCCGGAATTCGAGGACGCGCTTCAGTACGACCTGCGCTGGCTCGGGTTGCGGTGGGACGAGATGTTCCGGCAGTCCGAGCGGTTGGCGCGCTATGCGGATGCGGCGGAGCGGCTGAAAGCGAGCGGGCGGCTGTACCCTTGCTTCGAGAGTGAAGAGGAGCTGAACGCAAAGCGTGACCAGCGCCTCAAGCGCGGTCTGCCGCCGCTCTATGACCGGGCGATGCTGAAGCTGACGGCGGAGCAGCGGGCGCAGGCCGAGTTCGGCGGCAAACGGCCCTACTGGCGCTTTCTTCTGTCGGGCCGCCAGGTCGAGTGGCACGATCTCGTGCTGGGCCGGCGGCAGGTGAAGCTATCGGCCGTTTCGGATCCGGTGCTGATCCGGGCTGACGGAACGCCGCTCTATACCTTCACGTCGGTCGTCGACGACCTCGACGAGGCCATCACCGACATCGTGCGCGGCGAGGATCACGTCACCAATACCGGCTTGCAGCTGGACATCATGGAGGCGTTGGCGCCGGGCCGCAGGATGCCGCGGTTCGCCCACCTGCCGCTTCTGGTGGATGGGGATGGCGGCAAGCTGTCCAAGCGGATCGGCTCGCTGACGTTGCGGGGGCTGCGCGGGGACGGGATCGAGCCGGCGGCGCTGGCGGGCTACTTGGCCCGCCTTGGCACGGCCGATGATCCAGTGCCCGGCCTACCCGACACGTTGGCCGCGGATTACGACATCGGCCGGGTCTCGCACGCGCCGGCGCGTTTCGACGGGCAGCAGCTTCTCGCCCTCAATCGGCGCACCCTGCGCGAGCTGCCGTTCGAAGCGGTGCAGGACCGGCTTCCGCCGGCGGCCACGCCCGCGTTCTGGGCGGCGATCCGCGGCAACCTCGATCTGCTGAACGAGGCGCGGGGATGGTGGGACGTCGTCGCCGGGTCGATCGTGCCGCCGCTGCTGACCGAGGAGGCGGACTATCTACAGATGGCGCTGCAGGCGCTGCCGCCCGAACCCTGGGACAACGACGTCTGGCGGGTCTGGATCGATCAACTGAAAGCGCAGAGCGGGCGGAAAGGCAAGAAGCTGTTCATGCCGCTCCGGCAGGCGTTGACCGGCGAGGACCACGGACCGGAATTGCGCGACCTGCTGCCTCTGATGGGCCGCAACCGGGCGGCCGACCGGCTGCAGCTCGCGGCTTCTTAGCCCCCGGCCCTAGTCGGCGGGAGCCACTTGGCTGCTGGTGCAGACCTTGTTCCGCCCCGTGTTTTTGGCAACGTAGAGCGCGGCGTCGGCCCGGTTGACCAAGCTGGAGGAACGTTCGTTCGGGCGCAACTCGGCGACACCGATCGACATGGTCACTCCGGTAAGGTGCTCCCCGTTGCCGCGATTGATGAGCCGCTTGCCGTCGAGTGCGGCGCGGACCTGCTCGGCAACCCGGCTCCCGGCATGTTCGTCGGCTCCGGTCAGGATGAGGGCAAACTCCTCGCCGCCGAAGCGGGCGGCAGTGTCCTTCCCTTTGACGTTGTCGGCGAGCAGCCGGCCCACGAGGCGAAGCACGAGGTCGCCCGTCTTGTGGCCATACGTGTCGTTGAACGTTTTGAAGCGGTCGACGTCGGCGATCAGGAGGCAGAGTGGCGTGTTTTCCAGCCTGGAGCGGTTGATCGCGCGCCGGAGCCTCGCGTCGAATCCTCGCCGGTTGATCAGCCCGGTCAGCGAATCGGTTGCCGCATCCTGCTTTACCTCGGCGAGCGACTGCCGAAGACGCTGGACCTGGCAGGCCGAGGCGTGGAGCTTTGCTTGCAGGCTCCGGTTGAGATCGCTGGCGCGCTTGGTCTCCTCCACGAGGATGGAGACCGAATTGACCAGACTTTCCACTGTCTGATCGTTTCCGAGCTGCACACCGACCGTCGAGAGAATGCTGCTGTAATCGCTGAGGTGGCGCTGGCCGGCCGCAAGATGGCTCGCCGCCTCTCGCGCGGCACGCTCCACCACGGCCGCGCCATCATCCAACAGCTCGACGTCGCTGTGGTCCTGGTCGGCTAGGCACTCGGCGTAGATTTGGCCGAGCACTTCCGGGACCGGCCGAGAGCCATCCTTCAGCGCTTCGGTCATCCGGCGGCTGAGTTCGGCGTGGGAGCCGCCCAGGTGGGTGTACCAAAGCTCGAAGTTGCGCGGAGTAGGCGGGATATCGATTGCCTGGAGAGCGAGCCAAGTCTGTGCAGCCAAGCGGTAAACCTGTCGATCAACGCCGCCCGCATACTTCAGCGGCGCCGTCGGCTCGGCGGAATGCATCTCCATCGCAGCGCAAACACTTCTGTTGCTAATCGAATCAATTTAACGCGTCCTGGTTACTAGGACGTAAACGACGCTGTCACACCCGGGCGGTCAGAGCGCATCGGCGTAATGGCAGGCCACGAGCTGAGTTCCGACCTGGCGCAGCGCCGGCCGCTCGGCGGTGCAGCGAGCCTGAACGTACGGACAACGCGAGGTGAAAACGCAACCCGGAGGCGGCGCGAGTGGGGAAGGCAGCTCCCCTTTGACCACCGTGGCTGCATGACGGTGCGACGGGTCTACCGAGGGGGTCGCGGCGAGCAGGATGCGGGTATAGGGGTGCTTCGGTGTGGCAAACAGGTCCGCCTTGCTGGCCTGCTCCATCGGTCGCCCGAGGTACATGACCAGCACCTCGTCGGCGATGTGGCGAACGACCGACAGGTCGTGGCTGATGAAGAGGTAAGCGAGCCCCAACTCGTCCTGCAGGTCCATCAGCAGGTTCAGCACCTGCGCCTGGACCGATACATCGAGGGCGGAGACGGGTTCGTCGGCGACCACGATTCTCGGGTTCAGCATCAGCGCGCGGGCGATGGCGACGCGCTGGCGCTGGCCGCCGGAAAACATGTGCGGGTAGCGGCCGGCTTGGTCGGGCCGCAGCCCAACCTTCTGCAGCATGCTGCGGGCTGCCGCCTGCCGCTCGGCGCGTGAGCCGCGCCCATTGATTGCGAGCGGCTCCTCGAGGATCGCGCCGATGGTCTTGCGTGGGTTGAGCGATCCGTATGGATTTTGGAACACCATCTGGACGCCGAGGCGCTGGCGGCGCCACTGAGCCGGGTCCTGGGTCGGTTCACCATCCAGCAGCAGCGCGCCGCTGCTCGCGGGCTCGAGCAGGGTCGCCATGCGGGCGAGCGTCGACTTGCCGCAGCCTGATTCGCCCACGACCGCCAGCGTCTGCCCGGCCGCGAGGCGGAACGAGACGCCGTCGACGGCGCGGATCGTGCCAGCCGTGCCGAACAGGCCGCCACGGACCGGGTATGACCGGCGGAGCTCGCGCGCTTCCATCACGGGTTCGGTCATGCGCGCTCGTCGCCCGGATGGTTCGTGGGTTGGCCGGCATCGTCGAGCGGATAGTGGCAGCGGGCCGCGCCGCCCGGCACCGGGTCGAGGGGAGGGCGCAGGCGTACGCAGAGATCCGTCGCGAACCGGCACCGAGGGCTGAACAGGCAGCCATCCGGCCGGTCATCGATCCCCGGCACGACTCCAGGGATGGTCGGGAGCCGACGGCGCCCCACGGCGCGCTCGGGCAGGGCGTCGAGGAGCGCGGCGGTATAGGGGTGGCGCGGCGCCGCGAACAAGCCGCCGACGGCCTGGCGCTCGACGACCTGGCCCGCATACATGACCTGCACCCGGTCCGCGGTCTCCGCCACCACCCCCATGTCGTGGGTGATCAGCACGAGTCCCATGCCGTTCTCGTTCTGCAACGAGATCAGCAGATCGAGGATCTGCTTCTGGATCGTCACGTCCAGCGCCGTGGTGGGCTCGTCGGCGATGAGCAGGCGAGGGCGACAGGCGATCGCCATGGCGATCATGACGCGCTGGTTCATCCCGCCCGAGAGCTGGTGGGGGAAAGCGCGGGCTCGGCGCACCGGGTCGGGGATACCGACCTGGGCGAGCAGTTCGGCGACACGGTTTCCCACCGCACGCCGCGGGACGGCGCGATGCGCCCGCAGCGCTTCGGCGATCTGCCACCCGACAGGGTAGCAGGGGTTCAGCGAGCTCATCGGCTCCTGGAAGATCATGGCGACGTCTCGCCCAATCAGCTGCCGACGCTGCCGCGACGCCATGCCGAGCAGGTCCTGCCCGTCGAAACGCATCGTGTCCGCGGCCACGTGGCCCGGCGCGGCGATGAGGCCCATGAGCCCCAACATCGACACGCTCTTGCCGGACCCCGATTCTCCGACGACGCATAGGACTTCGCCCGCATCGACCGTCAAATCGACCTCTTCGACCGCGCGAAACCGGCCGCGTGCGGTCGCGAACTCGACCGAGAGGTTGTCGATCTCGAGCAACATCAGCGGCGCAGTTTCGGGTCGAGCGCGTCGCGCAGGCCGTCGCCGAACAGGTTGAAGGCGAGCACCGTGATCAGGATAGCGAAGCCGGGGAAGGCGAGGACCCACCAGGCGCGCTGGTAGTATTGGAAGGCGCCGGCCAGCATGGTTCCCCACTCGGGCGTCGGCGGTTGTGCGCCCAGGCCGAGGAAGCCGAGCGCCGCCGCGTCGAGGATGGCGGTCGAGAAACCGAGCGAGGCTTGCACGATCAGCGGGGCGACGCAATTCGGCAGCACCGTGTTGAACATGAGCCGCAGCGTGGACGCGCCCGCGCTACGGGTCGCGGTCACGTAGTCGCGGGCGAGTTCCGAAAGCGCGGCGGCGCGGGCGAGCCGCGTGTAGCCCGGCAGCGTCACGACGACGACCGCAAGCATCGCATTGCCCAGGCTTGGACCGAGGATCGCGACGATGACGATGGCGAGCAGCAGGCTGGGGAACACCAGCACGATGTCCATCGCCCGCATGATGACGATATCGACGCCGCCGCCCGCGAACGCCGCAGTGAGGCCGAGGGTGGTGCCGGTCAGCAGCGCCAGGGTGACGACGACGAAGCCGATCAGGAGCGAGAGGCGGGCGCCGTAGATCAAACGGGACAGCATGTCGCGGCCGACGTCGTCGGTGCCGAGCGGAAAGCTGGCGTCTCCCCCCTTCTGCCACATGGGTGGGGTCAGGAAGTTGTCCCGGAACTGCTCGATTGGCGAGTGGGGTGCCACCAGTGGCGCCAGAGCGGCGACGAGGATCAGTACGAGGAGGACCGCGACGCCCACGACGGCGCCGCGATTCTCGGCGAAGCTGCGCCAGAACAGCCGGAGGCGGTCGGGTGGTGGCGCGGCAAGGTCGGGCGCGACCAGAACCACGTTGTCGGCGCCGGACATCTACCGTCGTATCCGGGGGTTCAGCCAGCCATAGGCCACGTCGACGCCCAGATTGACCAGGATCACCAGCGAGGCGACGATCAGCGTGCCGCCCTGCAGGACGGGGTAGTCACGGCGCTGGATGCTCTCGATCAGCCAGTGGCCGACGCCGGGCCAGGAGAACACGGTCTCGGTGAGGATGGCGCCGCCGAGCAGGGAGCCGACCTGCAGGCCCATGACGGTCACGACGGGGATCAACGCGTTGCGCAGCGCGTGAACCACGACGACCCGCCAGGCGGAGAGGCCCTTGGCGCGCGCGGTGCGGACAAAGTCGTCGCCGAGGACCTCGAGCATGGAAGACCGGGTCATGCGCGCGATGGTCGCCAGCGGGATGGTGCCAAGGACGATGGTCGGCAAGATCAGGTGGCTGACGGCGGACCGGAAAGCGCCCGCGTCGTCGGAAAACCAGGAGTCGACCAGCATGAAGCCGCTCCAGGGCTCGACGAAGAACTGATCGCTGATCCGTCCCGAAACCGGCGTCCAGCCGAGCGTGACGGAGAAGATCAAGATCATCATGAGCCCCCACCAGAAGATCGGCATCGAGGCGCCGGTCACCGCGACGCTCATCAGCCCGTAATCGACCGCCGAGCCGCGCCTCGTGGCGGCGACGACCCCGAGCGGGATGCCGATCACCGTCGCGAACAGCATCGCGCAGCCGGAGAGTTCGAGGGTGGCCGGGAACAGCGTGGTGAATTCACCCCAGACGGAGTCGCGGGTGAGGATGGAGGTGCCGAGGTCACCGGTGGCGACGTGGCGCTCATAGTCAAGGAACTGCTTCCAGAGCGGCTGATCCAGCCCATAGGCATGCCGCATCGCAGCCAGGCGTTCCGGCGAAATCCCGCGCTCGCCGGCGCGGACCTCGATCGGGTCGCCCGGGACGAGCCGGATCAGCATGAAGCTCAGCAGCGTGACGGCGAGAAAGGTCGGCACGATCAGCGCGACCCGGCGCAGCAGAAAGCGGAGCACGTCCTAGACCTGCTCCGCTTCGGCCCTCATTTCAGGTCGACATGGTCGAAGCTGTGCCGGCCCAGCGGACTCATCACGTAACCGGTGACGTTCTTCCGCATCGGCATGAAAACGACGGAGTGGGCGATCAGGAAATAAGGCGCCTGGTCGTGCATGACGACTTGCGCCTTTTCGTAGAGCTTGGCGCGCTCGGTCTGGTCCGAGAGCTCCGCGGCCTTGGTGATCAAGGCGTTGAACTCCTCGTTGCACCATTTCGTGGAACTGCCGCCGCCGGGTCGCGCAGCGGCGCAGCTGGCGAGGGTATAGAAGAAGTTGTCGGGATCGCCGTTGTCGCCGGTCCAGCCGAGTTGGGCCATCATGTGGTCGCCGTCTTGCACCCGCTTGCGGTATTCGCCCCATTCGTACGTGACGATGCGCGCCTTGATGCCGACCTTGGCAAGGTCGGACTGCATCAGTTCGGCGATGCGGCGCGCGTCCGGATTGTAGGGGCGCTGTACCGGCATCGCCCAGAGGTCAGTCTCGAACCCGTCCTTCAGCCCGGCCTCGGCCAGCAGCTTCTTCGCGTCTTCCGGGTCGTACTTATAATCCTGAACATCGTTGTTGTAGGACCACATCGTCGGCGGGATCAGGTTCTTGGCCGGGGTGCCGGAGCCTTGGTACACGGCGTCCAGGATCGCCTTCTTGTCGATCGCCTCGTTGATGGCGATGCGGACGCGCTTGTCGTCGAGCGGCTTCTTGGTGACGTTGAACGCGAGATAGCCGACGTTCAGGCCCGGCGCCTGCATCAGCTGCAGGTCCCCGTTGCCCTTGATGGCCTGGAGGTCGGCCGGGTTCGGGTAGGCCATGACCTGGCATTCGTTCGCCTGCAGCTTGGCCAGTCGGACCGCGGCTTCCTTGGTGATGGAGAAGACCAGCGTGTCCATCGGCGGCTTGGGGCCCCAGTAGCCGTCGAAGGCGCGGTACCGGATGGTCGCGTCCTTCTGATATTGCAGCAGGGAATACGGTCCCGACCCGATCGGCTCCTGATCAATCTGCTCCGGCTTGCCCGCCTTCAGCAGCGTGTCCGCGTATTCCGCCGACATGATGGAGGCGAAATCCATCGCCATGTCGGCCAGGAAGGGGGCGTTCGGCTTGGTCAGTTTGAACTCGACGGTGTAGTCGTCGACCTTGTCGATGGAGGCCAGCAGCTTCGGCAGCGCCATGTCGCCGAAATAGCTGTAGGCGCCGCCGCCCACCTTGTGAAAAGGATTGTCGTCCTTCCACTGGCGGTTGAAGGTGAACAGCACGTCGTCGGCCGTGACGCCGCGTGTCGGCTTGAAGCTCTTGTTGGACTGCCACTTCGCGTTCTGGCGCAGATGGAAGGTGTAGCTTGTGCCGTCGGCCGAGACGTCCCACTTCTCGGCGAGCCCGGGCTCGATTTCGGTCGTCCCCGGCTTGAAGCGCACGAGCGTGTCGTAAATGGGCGCGTTGGCATCGAACGTCGTGCCGGTCGTGTTCAGCATCGGGCTGAAATTCTCCGGAGAGCCTTCCGAGCAGTACACGAGGGTCTTGGCCTGGCTTGTGCCGGCAAGGGCGGCGAGCATGGTCGTGCTCAGCATGGCGGCGCGGGCCACCGTCCAAAATGTCATGGCTGCTCTTCTCCTGGAGACTGGCGCAATGAACCCCAATTCGCGCCGGCTGCAAAGAGTTCGAGCCGGGCTCCGGCTAGGCTGCGTCCGCCTCTTGCCGCATCTTCGGGCGGACACGCTCGATCGCCCGCGCGACCCGACCCCGCATCTGACCGATCCGCCCGACCCCGGCCAACCGGCGGTCGAGGAAGGCGAGGCTCTCTTGGTCGTCCGCCGACTGGTCACGCAGCCAGAAGAGTAGGGTCGCCCCATAGATCGGCAGAAGCGTCGCGCGCTTAGTATACCAGCTGAAATCGGCGGAACGGTCACCGGCAGCGTGCCAGATCGCGTCGACCGTCCGGGCCGCAGTCCGAAGGCCAATGCCGGCATTCTGCGGCAGGGACAGCACGCCGAGCCCGCGGCTGACCGCCTCCTTGTCGTAGCGGCTTTGCTCGAACCGCAGCGCCATCACGCGGCGAATGCGGGCCGGGACGCGCAGCCCGGAGAGGTCCTCCGCCGCGGCGGCTGCCTCCATGCGCCGGTCGGCCCAGTCCACGTATGTCTCCACCATGTCGGCGGCCCCGCCGGGGAACAGCAGGTCGGCGTCCGGCCCCGCGGTATCGATCAGGGTGCGCATGGACCATCCGCTGATGGGCACCATCGGCAGCATGGCTTCGATGGCGGCGTCGCGTTCTGGGCTCCGCTCCGGGGTCGATATCATCGCGCCCTCCTCACTTTCCGGCCGGCGCCGCGCGCGCCAGCTCCTCGTTGAAGCCGAACAGGGTGAAGTCGGTCATCCGCATCGGGTAGAGTATCCCGTCGAGGTGATCGTATTCGTGCTGGACCACGCCGGCATGGAAGCCGCTGGCGAAACCGCCCACCGCGTTGCCGTCGGTATCGACGCCTTTGTAGCGGAGCCGGCTGCGGCGCGGCACGGCAGCGCGCAAGCCGGGGATCGAGAGGCAGCCTTCCCAGCGCAGCACCGTTTCCTCGTCGTAGAGGTCGAGTTCCGGGTTGATCACCACCGTGTTGCCCTGCTCGCCATCACCCTCGGCCGGCTGGGTGCGGCCCGGCGGCACGCGGAACACGAACAGCCGCAGCGGCACATGGACCTGCGGCGCCGCCAACCCGGCGCCGTTCGCGTCCTCCATGGTCTCGATCATGTCGGCAACCAGCCGGCGGATATCGGGCGCGCCCGGGTCGGCGACCGGTTCCGCGCGCTGCAACAGGACCGGGTGCCCCATCCGGGCGATCTTCAGAATGGCCATGACTTCAATATGGTCGAAATGGCGGCGCGCGAAAGGCTATCGCAGGTCGGCCACGATGTGATATGCGGGCGCCTCCGCAGCGACGTGCTGGATGGAAACCCTTTGACACGCCCGCTCCGCACAGGAACGGGCCAGCGAACAGGAGATGGCGGCCAAGTGCAGGTTCTCGTCCGTGACAACAATGT
>JAVVHH010000119.1:0-11345 GCA_032249615.1 Acetobacteraceae bacterium | reverse complement strand
TGGCGATTGGGCTTGCGGCGATGTTCGGGATTCTGTTTCCGCTGAATTTCGACTCGCCGTACAAGTCGACCAGTATCGTCCTGTTCTGGCGTCGGTGGCACATGACGCTGTCGCGGTTCCTGCGCGACTATCTCTACATTCCGCTCGGGGGTAACCGGCACGGGGCGGTGCGGCGGCGGCTCAACCTGCTGATCACGATGGTGCTCGGGGGACTGTGGCATGGCGCGTCGTGGAATTTCGCGATCTGGGGCGCGATTCATGGGGGCGCGCTGATGGCGAACCATGGGTGGCGCCGGGTCGGGGGGCGGGTGCCGGCGTGGTTGGGGCAGGCGTTGACGCTGCTGGTGGTGGTGCTGGCGTGGGTGCCGTTCCGGGCGCCGGATCTGGGGGCGAGCGTGGCGTTCTGGCGCGCGATGGCCGGGCTGGGCGGGGGTGGCGGCGGGCGGATGCCGGAGGCGCCGGCGCTGCTGTGGCTGCTGCTGGCTGGCGGGATCGCGCTGTTTGCGCCGAACTCGCAGGAGATCATGGGTTTGCAGGCGGGGGGTCGGCGCTGGTCGTGGCGGATGGGGCCGGGCTGGGCGATCGGGCTGGGGCTGCTGTTCGGCTTGGCGGTTTCGGGGACGCTGACGCGGCCTTCGGCGTTTTTGTACTTTCGGTTCTGACGCGTGCGCCGGGCTGTGTATTTGATGTTGTTCGGGCTGTCGGCTGCAGTGGCGACGGGGGTCGGGTATGCCGGGTCATGGGGCGGGGCGCTCTTCGACTGCGAGGCGAGCGGCTACTCGGACGATGCCTTCATGGGCTACTGCTCCAATCCGGCGATCGGCGATTACGAGCATGCCGCGTATTGGCGGGGGTTGGAGCCGCGGGCGGTGGCGGCGCTGCGGCGGGCCGAGATCGTGACGCTGGGCGACAGCAAGTCGCAGTATGCGTTCTCGAGCGACACGATGCTGGCTTATCTGCGGGGGACGGGGCGGCCTTTCTATATCCTGGGGTTCGGGTATGGCGAGCCGGGGGCGTTTCCGCCGCGGTTGCTGGAGAAAGTGGGTGCCAAGCCGAAGCTGGTGATCATCAACGCCGATCCGTTCTTTCTCGACGACCTGTCGGTGGCGGCGGAGGAGGCGATCCATCCGACGCTGCGGATGCGGGTGGGAGATTGGATCAAGAAGTGGGCGCAACCGGCGCATCGCTGGCTGTGCGAGACGCTGGGGGCGTGCTCGTTCCGTTATCCCGACCTGTTCCGGTCGCGGAGCACCGGGGCTTGGTCGTGGACGAGCATCCTGGCCAACGTCCACCGGGTGGCGTTTCCGCCGGAGGTGAAGCCGTTCTCGCCGGAGTTGGCGGAGGGGATCGGCGTGCGGGCGAAGGCGATGCTGAAGCCGCTGGGGCTGCCGCCGGGCTGCGTCATTCTGACGGAGGTTCCGGACCCGGCGCGGGGGTTCCGGGCGATGGTGGAGGCGATCCATCGGGCAACGGGGGCGCCAGTGGTGACGGTGCGGCCGGCGGGGCTGCTGGCGACGGACGAGGAGCACATGGCCAAGGAGAGCGCGGAACGCTGGGCTGCGGCGTTCGTGGCGAAGGTGCGGCCGTATGTGGATGCGTGCCTCGGAGGGAGTGAGGCCGGGGGTTAGGGCGTGCGGTCGGTGAGGAGGTTGAGGGAGAGGACGGTGGTGGCGATGGCGAGGCCGGGGGCGAGGGCGACGAGGGGGCGGGTGTAGAGGAGGGATTGGCCGTCGGCCAGCAGGGTGCCCCAACTGGCGGCGGGGGGTTGGATGCCGAGGCCGAGGATGGAGAGGGCGGCTTCGGTGAGGAGGGCCATGGCGGCGAGGATGGGGAGGAGGCTCGCGAGCGTGGGGCGGAGCGCGGGGAGGAGGTGGCGGCGGAGCAGATGGAGGCGGGTGCCGCCGGTGGCGATGGCGGCCTCGACGTAGTCTTGGGATTGCAGCGCGATCATTTCGGCGCGGACGGGGCGGGCGACGTAGGGGACGTAGACGAGGCCGATGATGAGGATGGGGAGGAGGGGGTTGTCGGCCTCGAGGGTGAGGGGGCCGAGATGGAGGCCCTCGTTGACCAGGACGATCGAGAGGGAGATGGCGAGCAGGTAGACGGGGAAGGCCCAGAGCAGGTCGATCAGGGCGGAGATGATCTTGTCGACGAGGCCGCCCGCGAAACCGGCGAGGGCGCCGGCGAGCGTGCCGCCCAGGAGGGAGAGGGCGGTCGCGGCGGCGGCGACGCCGAGGGAGAGGCGGCCGCCGTAGAGGAGGCGGGCGGCGACGTCGCGGCCGAGGTTGTCGGCACCGAGCAGATAGGGGGCGCGCCAGGCGGGGCCGATCGGGGTGACGCCGAGGCCGGGGGTGCCGCCGGTGCCGGGGTTGTCGGCGAGGACGGGGCGGCCGGCGACGAGGGCCATCGGGGTGCTGCGGAAAGGGTCGGTGCGGGAGACGAAGCGGGCGTAGAGCGGGGCCAGGGCGGCGCCCGCCATGATCGCGAAGAGAAGTGCGGCCGCGGCGAGGCGGGAGGGGGATCGGTTCATGTGGCGGTTGGTTGATCGCTCCCCGGTGGGTTCACCCGCCCTTGCGGGGGCGGGTGTTGGCGGTGGAGTGCGTCAGGCTTCCTCTTCCATGGTCACGGCGACGGCTGCGTTGGCGGAGAGACGGACCTTCTGGCCTTCCACCTCGGCGACCAGTCCGAGGTCGATGTAGTGGTGGTGCCCCTTGTGGCTCCCTTCGCCGCTGTCCGCCTTGGTGAGCTTTATCCTGTTGTTCTCGACCGCGTCGACGGTGCCGACGTGAACGCCGTCAGCGCCGATGACTTCCATGTGTTCTTTGATGTCCGACCTGGTCATGTCCCTGCTTCCTTCCGGTTGCTGGACGACAACGCCGCAGGGAAGCTCGAGATTGGCGGGCGCATCGTGAGGGCGCTTCAGGGTGCGTCGGCCTGGTCGATCATCCAATGGAACACCTCGTGGTAGGCGTATCCTTCGACCCGGCGCGAGAGGATGTCTACATAGCGCGGGCTGAAGAGGGGGATGGCGGGGGCGACTTTGGTGAGGGTGCGGTCGGCGGCGGCGAGGGCGACCGGGTCAGCGGATTGGGTGGCGGCGGCGATTTGGGCGTCGAGGGCCGGGTCGCAGAAGCCGGCGATGTTGGGCGAGGCGTCGGAGCCGGGGCGGAAGGCGGCGCAGCCGAAGCTGCCGAGCAGGAAGTTCGCGGCCGAGGGGTAGTCGGCATACCAGGAGGTGAGGCTCGCTTGGACGCGGTTGCCCGTGTTTTGGATGTAGGGGAACTGCACGTTGGCCGAGAGGGTGCGGAGCTTGGTGTCGAGGCCGATGCTGGCGAAGGTGTCGCGGAGATAGGTGCCGATGGTGCGGCTGACCGGGCTGTCGTCGGTGATGAGGGTGACGGCGCGGGCGGTGGCGGGGGTTTGGGCGATGAGGGCGCGGGCGCGGGCCGCGTCGTGGGGGTAGGGGCAGAAGGGGGTGTAGCCGGGTAGGCCGGGGGGCAGGAACTGGCAGGAGGGGTCGGCCAGGGCGGGGCCGCCGAACAGCTTGACGACGGCGTCGCGGTCGACGGCGAGGTTGACGGCGAGGCGGGCGCGGGGGTCGTCGAAGGGGGGCAGGTTGACGTTGAGGGGGACGAACCAGAGGGCGGGGACCGGGTTCAGGTGGACCTGGCTGGCGATGCGGCGGCCGAGTTCGCCGAGGCGGTCGGCGGGGGGCGTGTCGAACATCCAGTCGGCCTGGTCGTTTTCGATGGCGGTGACGGCGGCTTCGTCATCGAGGCCGAATTCGTAGTCGATGCGGTCGGGGCGGCCAGGGGGTTGGGCGTCGGGGTTCCAGGGGCGGAAGTAGGGATTGCGCTCGATGGTGAGGCGATCGTTGGGGTCGTAGGCGGTGAAACGGTAGGGGCCGGTGCCGGGGATGGGGCGGGTGCCGGCGTCGTCCGGGGGCGCGTCGGCGGGGAGGATGCTGGCGTGGGGGAGGGCCAGCTTGGCGAGGAATTCGGCGTCGGGGTGGGCGAGACGGATCGTTAACTGGTCGCCGTCGGCGGTGACGCCGTCGAGGGTGCAGGTTTCGGGATGGGCGAGGCAGGCGGGAGCGCCGGCGATGGCGCCGTAGAAGGTTTCGGCGGTGGGGCTGCGGACGCGGAAGATGCGGCGGAAGCTGGCGACGACGTCGAGGGCGCGGAGGGGTCGGCCGTCGGAGAAGCGGATGCCGGGGCGGAGGCGGAAGCGGTAGAGGAGGCCGCCATCCTCGGGGACGGGGAGGGCGTCGGCGAGGTCGGGGACGAGTTCGGCGCCGGCGGGGCCGGGGGTTTTGCGGAAGGCGACGAGGCCGTCATAGGTGAAGCAGAAGAGCTGCCAGTATTGGGCGGTGTAGTTGATCTGGGGGTCGAGGGTGCCGGCGGCGGCGTGGGCGAGAAGGCGCAGGGTGGAGGCGCTGGCGGGGGTGGTGAGGAGGCAGGCGAGCAGGGCGGCGGCTCGGAGGAGTGGGGTCACTTGCGGAGGACGTAGGCGGAGCCGTCCCAGAGGCGGAAGGGGTGGGCGTCGGCGTGGGTGAGGTGGAGGTTGAAGGTGGTGGCCCATTCGGCGGCTTGGGCCCGGTCGTAGGCGTCGCCTTCGTAGGAGAGGTTGAGGATGACGAGGTGGCCGCCGGGGCGGAGGATGCGGGCGGCGTCGGCGAGGTGGTGGGCGGCGATGTTGGCTTGGACGAGGTAGGGGAAGCTGTCGATCGCGAGGATGAGGTCGAGCGAGGCGGAGTCGAGGAAGGCGAGGTTCTGGCCGGCGGTGACCTCGAATTGGAGGTTGGAGAGGCCGGCGGCGCGGCGGCGGGCTTCGGCGATCATGCCGGGGGAGACGTCGAGGCCGAGCACGCTGCGGCAGCGGCAGGCGAGGGCGGTGGCGACACGGCCGATGCCGCAGCCGAGGTCGAGCACGTTCGCTCCCAGGGGGGCGGCGGGGGCGAGGAGGTCGGCCATTTCGAGCCACTCGACGATTTCGGCGGTGGCGGCGGCGAGGATGGCGGGGTCGCCGAGGGAGTAGAGGGCGACGCTGGCTTCGGGGGAGGCGGCGACGGCGCGGTCGAAGAAGCCGGCGATGCGGGCGATGCCTTGTTCGGGGGTGTCGCCGAACGCGTTGTGGTCTTCGACGGTGGCGGCGACGTGGGCGGTGAGGGCCTCGATCTGGGGTTCGTGCTGCTGGAGCAGGGTGCGGACGGCGTCGAGGCGGGGGTGGGGGCCGGCTTCGTCGAGGGCGGCGATGATGGTGTCGGCGATGGTGTCTGGGCCGGCGCCGACGAACATTAAGTGGGCGACGGCGATCTCGGGGGAGATGGCGCCGTCGATGCAGTCTTGGAGTGTTTGGTTCATAGCCATCCGAGGGTGCGAAGTTGGTCGCCGTCGCCGCGGAGGAAGCGGTCGCCGATGTCGGTGCGCCAGCGGAGGTCGGGGGCGCAGACGTTCCGGGCGCGGGCGGCGGCGGCGGCGCGGGCGGCCTCGATGGTGGGGCCGGTGCCGGTGACGACCATGGCGTAGCCGGTGCGGCGGCGGGCGAACATCTGGCCTGCTTCGAGGCGGACGTCGGAGAGGTGGTAGTGGGGGAGGTCGGCGGAGGCCGGGTCGTGGTGGAAGAAGAGGGGCGGGTCGTCGGCCGGGTCGGCGCCGGGCCGCTCTTCGGGGAAGGGGGGGATGGTCAGCACGATGCCGAGGGACCATTCGGGGGAGGCGGGGAAGTGGGCGGCGCCGCTCAGCATGCGGGCGAAGAGGTCGGCCCAGCCGGCGGTCTGCAGCGGGGCGAGGATGGCGAAGCCCGGGTTGCCGAAGCGGCAGGTGAACTCGAGGGGCCAGATTCCGTCGGCGTTGGCGATCATGTTGAGGTTGACGTAGCCGACGTGGCGGGCTTTGCGAAGGACGGATTCGATGCGGGCGAGGGTGGCTTCGAAGAGGCGGTTGTGTTCGGGGTAGGCGACGAGGGTGCCCATTTCGCCGGTCATTTCGCCCATTTCGCCGACGAAGAAGCGCTTGTGCTCGAAGTCGATGCAGGCGGGGCGTAGGAAGCGTTCGCCGTTGAAGTAGGCGCCGACGCCGATCTCGACGCCCTCGAGGCGGGGCATGAGGAGGACGGCGCCCTGGGGGCCGCGGCGGAGCTGGAAGAGGACGTCGCGGCCGGCTCGGTGGTCGCCGACGAAGGTGGCCTTGGCGTTGTCGTGGTATTTGAGGACGGTGCGGCCGGGGTTGGCTTCGAGCCAGCTGGCGGCGTCGGCGGCGGTGGGGAAGCTCAGGGCGTCGGCGGTTTTCAGGCCGGCGTCGCGGAGGGTTTGCTGGCCGAAGGCGCGGTCGTATTCCAGGCGGTCGCCGAGGGCGCTGCCGCCGACGACGCGATAGCCCTGGGCGCGGAGGGCGTCCTGCTGGGGGCCGACGCCGACGCGCTCGAAGAGGATCATGCCGTCGTTGCGGGCGCCGGTGCCGACCCAGTCGAGCTCGGCGTGCCAGTCGGTGGTGCGGGGGAGCAGGCCCTCGAAGCAGCCGGCGTAGCTGGGATCGCCGGCGAAGACGCGGACCTCGTGGCCCTCGCGGATGAGGCTGAGGTAGAGGTCGCCGAGTTCGATCTTGCCGCCGATGCCTAGGATGCGCATGCCGGTTCCGCGGTTCGGGCGGCGGTGCGGCGGCTGTTGCGGAGGGCGAGGGCCGCGGTGATGACGGCGAAGGGGAGGAGCCAGATCACGCGGGCCTCGTAGCGGGCGAAGACGCCGCCGAAGGCGCCGGTGACGGCTCCGTCAGCGATCGCGCCGGCGAGAACCGTGGCGATCAAGGCGGTGGCTCGCCAGAGGCGGCGATGCAGGAGGCGGATCGACAGGGCCAGGGCGGCGGGCAGGCAAAGGATGACGATCGCGAAGTGAACGGCGTTGATCGGATCGAGTTTTGGCTCTTCGAAGCCGCCTCTCGCTTGCACGGTTCCGGCCAGGGCACGCGCGATGGGCACGCCGGCCCGCGCGGTGGCGTTCAACTCCTGTGGCGCATACTGAGTTTCTGATTGGAAGGTCACCAGTTGGCGGGCGGCGTTCGCAATCATGTCGCCGGCGACCTGCATCGGATAGGTGCGGATCGTGCCGATCACCACGGCGCCGGCTTCTGCCTTGATGCGCTTGCCGACCGGGACGGGGAGGGATGGCAGCATTCCCCACAGGAAGCCGTCTTCGGTCGCCGGCAGCGATTGGCGCACGTTGCAGAGCTCGAAGCCGGAGGCCGGGCAGGTCGCGTCGAGATAGCGACGAGCGGGGCCGTCGGCGAGGAGCCGCGCGAGGAAGGCGGGGGGGCTGTTGGGCGTGAGCGTGAGCCGTCCGAAGATGGCGTCGGACACGGCGAGGGACCCGGCGACCGCCAGCAGCAACGGCAGTAGCATCAGAACGGGATGGACGCGCCGACGGTGCCCGGCGAGCCAAGCCGCTGCGGCCAGAGCGGCCACTGCGGCCCCGACCGGCACCATGGTGAGATGCAGGGTGGCGGACCCGGTGGCGAGAAGGAAGAGGTAGGCTTGCTCCCATCGGGCGAGCGCTTCGTGGCAGAAGCCGAGCAGGAAGAGGGCGAGGATCAACACGGCGACGAAGATATCGGGCAGGAGATGGGCGACCGGCCAGGCGACGGGGGTGAGTAGGACGATGGCCAGGACGATGGCGACGAAGGAGAGCGGGGCGGGCCGGGCTCCGGTGGCGCGGAGGGTGACGGCGAGGAGGTGGGCCACGACGAGCGCCTGGGCGGCGACGGCCAAGCGGTAGGCACCGGCCTGATCGAAGGGCCAGAGGAGGATCCCGTAATAGATCGGGCGCACGGCATAGGGGGCCGTGAGATGCGCGAGCCGTTCACCGTCGATGACATAGGCGATCGTGTCGGGATAGAGAAGCGGACCGCCGTTGACGATCGCGACGGCGCAGAGGAGGGCCGTGGCGGCGGCTAGGGCAGCGAGCCAGGCGGCCCGGAGTTTCCAGCCGTGTAACGAGTCCATTGGGCACTCCGCAGCGCTGTCGTTGACCCCTCGAGATCGTTACGCTCGCGATGGCTCACGAACCGTGGTCTAGCCTGTGTTTTGGCCAGCGATTAAGCGACGGCTGTGCGGAAAGTTGCCTGGGATTGTGGTTTCTGCTGACAGTGCGGCCGGCGGGGCCAACCCCGTCGAGCTCGGCTCGCCCGTCGGCGGTGCGCCCTCGCGGATGAGGCTGAGGGAGCGGTCGCCGAGGTCGACTTTGCCGCCGATCCTAGGATGCGATTGCGGGTTCTGCGGTCCGGACCGGAGCGACGCGGCTGTTGCGCAGGGCGAGGGCCGCCGCCATGACGGCGAAGGGGAGGAGCCAGATCACGCGGCCTTCGAAGCGGGGGAAGACGCCGGCGACGGCGCCGGTGAAGGCGGCGTTGGAGAGCAGGCCGGTGAGGACCGTCGCCAGGAGGGCGGCGGGGCGGGTGAGGCGCCGGCGCAGGAGCGCGATGAGCGAGCCCAGGGACGCGGCCGCGCAGAGCGTGATGACGCCGAAGTGGGCGGCGTTGATCCGATCGAGCGCCGGCGCTTCGAATCCGTCGCGGGCTTGCACGGTTCCGGCCAGGGCCAGCGCGATCGGGATGCCGGCCTGTTCGGCCGCCCGCCGATCTGCGGGCGGGTATTCGGTTGCCGATGCGAAGGTGACGAGCTGGCGCGCGGCGTTGGAGATCATGTGGCTGGCGACGTCCAGCGGGTAGGCGCGGATCGTGCTGGCCACCAGAGCGGCGGCTTCGGCCTTGACGCGCTTGCCGGCGGCGGTCGGGAGGGAGGGCAGCGTGACCCAAAGGAAGCCTTCCTCGGTTTCCGGCAGGGATTGGCGCACATTGCAGAGCTCGAAGCCGGAGGCGGGGCAGGTCTCGTCGAGGAAGCGGCGACCGGGGCCGTCGGCGAGGATGCGGGACAGGAAGTGGGGAGGGCTGTTGGGGGTGAGGGTGACCCGTCCGAAGATGATGAAGGACACGGCGAGCGAGCCGGCGATTGCGGCGGCGAGCGGCAGGGCCATCAGGAGCGGGCGGATTTGGCGGCGTTGCTCGGGCCGCCGGTAGCTGGCGAGCCAGGCGAGGGTGCCCAGGCCGATGACGGCGGCGGCGACCGGTGCGACGCTGAGGTGCAGGGAGGCGGAGCCGGTGGCGAGAAGGAAGACGTAGACCCGCTCCCACCGGGTGAGGGCGTCGCGGCAGAAGCCGAGCAGGAAAAGGGAGAGGACCAGCACGGAGACGAAAATATCGGGCAGGAGGTGGGCGACCGTCCAGGCCATGGGGCTGAGAATGACGAGGAGAAAGACGGTGGCGACGAAGGGCAGCGGCGAGGGCGATCAGGTGGGCCAGGACGAGCGCCTGGGCGGCGACGGCCAGACCGTAGGCGCCGACCCGATGAAAGGGCCAGAGGAGGATGCCGTAATAGATCGGGCGCACGGCGTAGGGGGCCGTGAGGTGGGCGAGCCGTTCGCCGTCGATCAGGTAGGCGATCGTGTCGGGATAGAGAAGCGGGCCGCCGTTGACGATTGCGACGGCGCTGAGGAGCGCGGTGGCGGCGATGAGGGCGGCGAGCCAGGCCGCGCGGAGTTTCCAGTCTTGAAACGAACTCATCGGGCACTCCGAAGGGCTATCGATGGCCAGGTCGGCCCGGTTTTCATTAGATTGTTACGATCGCATGAGCGCGCGATGATTGTCTAGTCTATGTTTCGGCCGAAAATACTTCCGAACAACCGATAGTTGTTTCGAAAGCGTCCTGGGGTTGTGCGGGAGTTTACGGGCACATAGTCTAACGAAAAGTAAACGGGGGCGACGATGGGTCGGGTGCGTTGGGGATTGCTGGGGGTTGTGCTGGTGCTGGGGGTGGCGCCGGCGGAGGCGCGGGTCACCGAGTGGCATGTCGTCAGGGCGGAGCCGGCTTTCGGGGGGCAGGCGTTCGGGGCCGTGGGCAGCTACGAATGGGTGACGGCCCGGGTCGAGGGCGTGCTGGATCCGGCGGACCCCAGGAATGCGATCATCCAGGACCTGGCGCTGGCGCCGAAGGATGCGCGGGGGCTGGTGCATTATTCGACCAACGTGGAGCTGCTTGCGCCAGCTGAGGCCGGGCGGGGCAACGGGGTGTTGCTGTTCGAGGTGGCCAACCGTGGCAACAAGCTGATCCTGGGGGCTTTCAACGCCGGGGTCGCGGGCGGGACGGAGCAGCGGAACGGGCTGACGTCGCCGGGCGACGGGTGGTTGATGCGGCAGGGCTACACGGTGGTTTGGGGCGCCTGGGAGATGGACGTGCGGCCGGGCTGGAACCGGATCCTGATGCCCGAGATCGTGGCGCATCAGCCGGACGGGTCGCCGATCACGGGCGTGGTGCGGGCGGAGATGGAGACGCCGGCGCCGGTGGACACCCTGTCGTTCACGCGGAGCCAGCAGGTGATGGCGCCGCCGGCCGACAGCTATGACGGGTATCCGACGGCGAAGCTGGACAACACGCAGCCGTTCGCGGACGGGTTCCTGCCGACGCTGACGGTGCGGGCGCGCGAGCAGGACCCGCGGGTGCCGATCCCGAACGGCGCGTGGCATTTCGGCGCGTGCCAGGGGCCGCCGGACGCCAAGCACATCTGTTTGCCGGAGGGGTTCAAGCCGGGGCGGCTCTATGAGCTGATCTATCGGGCGCAGGACCCGCTGGTGCAGGGGATCGGGTTCGCGGCGACGCGCGACCTGGGGGCGTTCCTGACGCATGCGACGGCCGACGATGCGGGGACGGCGAACCCGCTGTTCAGGCCCGGTCAGCGGGCGATTTTGGAAGGGACGTCGCAGAGCGGGCGGATGGTGCGCAGCTTCCTGGCGCTCGGGTTCAACGAGGACGAGCAGGGGCGGCGGGTGTTCGACGGGGCGTTCCCGCATATCGGCGGCGGGCTGATGCCGCTCAACGTGCGGTTCGGGCAGGCGTACCGGGCGTGGGGCGAGCAGACGGACCACACTTATCCGGCCTACGAGTTTCCGTTCACCTATGGGAGCCAGAGCGATCCGCTGACGGGGCGGCGGGGCGGGCTGCTGGACCGGTGCGAGGCGAGCGGGACGTGTCCGCTGATCTTCCATGTCGCGACGGTGCTGGAGATGTGGGAGGGGCGGCAGTCGCTGGGGCTGACGGACCCGCTGGGACGGCGGGACGTGGCGGACCCGGCGGGGGTGCGGACCTACATCATGGCGAGCACGCAGCACGGGCCGGCGTCGCCCCCGCTGCCGGCGCCGGGAACGGGCAACATGTGCCAGCAGCAATCCAACCCGAACCCGCAGACCTGGACCATGCGGGCGCTGCTGACCGACCTTTCGGCCTGGATGATGGCGGGCACG
>JAVVHH010000118.1:0-11444 GCA_032249615.1 Acetobacteraceae bacterium | reverse complement strand
CCAACATCTCGCAGAAGCCACCGATATGGTAGGCGGCCTTCAGCGGACGCTTACTGTAGTCGCGCGGCAAATTGGCCAGCCCATCCGGCGTCGTGCGGTTGCTCGTGTTGTAGAGTTCTGACCCGCCGGTCTGATGCTGCGGCCGCAGCGCGAAGAACAGCGCGCCGCCGATGCCGACCGCCGCCAGCGTGCCCAGGCCCAGCAGCACCTTGCGCGACAGCCTTGTGACCGGCGCGCGGTTCGGGCGCAGGCGCATCTCCACCGCCGGCCGCCCGTCTCCGCCCGTATCGTTCGCGTCCGCGGTCACGATTGCGGCCTCCCGTCAGTGCGAACGATGCGGACCTTCTGCTGATGCTCCCCGCCGAGACGCAGCTCGGCCGCCGCGAACAGCCGGTCGATGATCATGTGGTTGCCACGCACCCGGTAGTTCACCAGTTCGGCGCCGCCCTCCGCGCCGATCACCCAGAGCGGCGGCATTTCGCCTTGGCCGATGCCGGACGGGAATTCGATGAACACTTGCCGCCCGTCATCGAAGGCCCGCAGCGGCCGCCAGGCCGGATCGTCCCCCTCGATCCGATATCGGAAATTGAGCGCGCCAATATCTACGCCGGACGCGATGGGCGCGGCCTGATCGGCGGCGGCATTCTGCCGGCGCAGCGCGATCAGTTGGTCTTGCGGATAAGCCCATGAGACCGAGGCCATGTAGGTCTTCTCGGCCGAGCGGAGTTCGAGGTGGTAAGTGCGGCGATCGGTGTTGATCACCAGGTTGGTGACGAGATCCGGCCGCGTCGGCTTGACCAGGATATGAACGCGCTTGGTTGCGCCAGATCCGCTCTCGGTGTCACCGATGATCCAGCGCACCGTGTCACCGGCGGCGACAGGGCCGGTTCCGACAAGCTGTTCGCCGGGTTCGAGTGCGATGTCGGTGATTTCGCCGGGGGCGGCATAGAGCTGATAGAGCGCGCCGTCCGAGAACGGATAGACCTGGACGGCATTGATGTAGCCGGCCCGCGTTGGCTGAACGCGGGCCGCGCCATTGGCCTGACCCACGCGGACGCGCGGATCGGCGGCCTCGGGCGGCGCGCTCCTGCCGCCGGGGATCGGCTTCAGCTGACCCGGCAGCGGCAGAGGCTGCGGCAACTGGACGATCTCCACCGGCTTCGGCGGATCGGGCGCCAGCACCGCCTGCTTCGGTCTATCGTCGTATTTGATCTCCGGCGGCTTCCAGGTGGAACAGGCGCCGAGCGACGTGCCGGCAAGCAGAAGGATTGCGAGGGGCGCTGCGTGCATCAGCCGAGTTCCTTTGACCAGTTGAGGGCATGGACGTAGACGCCGAGCGGGTTCTTCTTCAGCCGATCGGCGTCGGTCGGCGGCTGCACCACGATGGTGAGGATGGAGCTCCAGCGCTCGGTGGCGGCCAGCGCGTCATCGACGTAGCGCCGCTCGGTCCAGGCGACGCGGAAGCTGTCGGCCGAAGCGCGGATGACGCTGGAGACCTCGACGGCAACTTGCGTCTTGCCGACCTTCGAGAAGGGATCGCTGGTGCGCGCGTAATCGTTCAGCGCGAGCGCGCCCTTGTCGGTGACGTAGTTGTAGGCGTCGAGCCAGTCCTGGCGCAGAACCACAGGATCGGCGGGGATGCTCCGCACCTCCTCGACAAAGCGGGCCAGATGCCAGGCAATCTGCGGATCGGTCGGCTGGTAGTCGGCGGTCGCGGGCGAGACCGCCTTCGCCTGGCCGAGCTTGTCGACCTGCACTACCCAGGGCGTGATGGTGCCACGCGCCGATTGCCAGACCAGGCCACCGGCAAGGCCGAGGCTCAGCGCCAGCGCGCCGAAGCAGGCGAACCGCCAGCTCTTTGCCTGGACGCGGGCGGAGCCGATGCGGTCGTCCCAGACCTGGCCCGCGCGCTGATAGGGCGTCTCGGATTCGGGTGTCTTGCCGTAGCGGACGATGGGCCTTCGGAACATGGATCATTCCCCTTCTGACAGGTCGATGCCGCTGCCACTCGACGGATGGTCGCCGGAGCGGATCGCCTGATGGGCGGCGTTGGCGCCGCGGCTGATGGATTGATTGCGCTGCATCCGACGCGCCCAGGCGGGCGGCCTAGCCGCTTCGCCTTGGCTCGAACCACCGGAAGAGGCGCCACCCCCCGACCCTTCTCCTGTTACGGCCCTGCCGCCGGCGGCGAAGCTTTCGCGCATGCTGGCGGCGGCGCGCCGCAGCGGACTCATCGCGGCGGAGCCGGCGGCCTCAGCGACGCCGGACATGCCGCCGGCGCGATAGGCGGTCGTGGCCGCACCCGCGATCGAAGCGCCGCCGCGCGCAGCGCCAGCCACCGCGCCGCCGGCAGCACCAATGGCGCCGACGCCGCCGGCCACGAGCCCGGCGCCCGCAGCGCCAAAACCGGCCACGGCGAGGCCGGTGCCGACCGCAGCGCCCGCGCCAAGCTGTGGGCCGCCGGCGATCAGGCCGTTTGCGATGCCCGGCCCGAATATCGACAGGCCGAGGAGCGCTAAGGAGGCGAGAATCAGCGTCAGCGCGTCGGAGATGGTCGGCGGATTATTGAAGCCGTTGGTGAACTGGCCAAAGATCGTCGAGCCGATGCCGACAATCACGGCCAGCACCAGAATTTTCACACCGGACGAAACGACGTTGCCGAGTACCTTCTCGGCAAGGAAGGCGGTGCGCCCGAACAGGCCGAACGGCACCAGCACGAAACCGGCGAGCGTGGTCAGCTTGAATTCGATCAAGCTGACGAAGAGCTGGATCGCCATGATGAAGAAGCTGATGACGACGATCATCCAGGCGACGAGCAGGATGATGATCTGCACCAGGTTCGCGAACACGCTGGTGAACCCCATCATCCCGGAGATCGAGGTCAGGATCGGCTTGCCGGCGTCGATGCCGACCTGGGCGAGCTTGCCCGGCTGCAGGAGCTGGGAGGCGTTCATCGTGCCGCCACCCGCCTCGATGCCGAGCCCAGCGAAGGAATTGTAGATGATCTGGGCGAGGTTGTTGTAGTTGCCGATGATGAAGGCGAAGACGCCGATATAGAGGGTTTTCTTGATCAGCCGGGCGAGCACATCTTCGTCGGGCGCCAGCGCCCAGAACAGGCCGGCGAGCGTGATGTCGATGCCGATCAGCACGCCGGCGAGCCAGCGCGCGTGGCCCTGCACCAGGCCGAAGCCGGAATCGATATACTGCGTGAAGGTCCCGAGGAACCCGTCGATGACACCGGTGCCGCCCATCGCGATTACCGAGCCTCCGGCGACGGCGACTCGTTGAAGAAGCGACGGCGGTTTTCGGCCCATGCCGCCTGGCAGGCTGCGTCGTTCTCCGCCGCCATGCCGAGCGCCTGGCAACGTGCCATAGCTGCCGCCAATGGATCGGTACGAGATGCCGCCGAAGATGTTGGCAATGGCCGTGGCGCGCCGTGGCGGTGAAACTGCACGGCTGCCGCGATGATCGCGGCTGCAACCAGCACGCATCCCGCCGTGCGCGCAACAGCGGGAACATTGAGAAGCCGGCCGCGCATCAGTGGAACATCTGCGCGTTGCCGGGCTGATAGCCGGCGCCGTAATTCAAGAAGTTCTGCATCTGCTGCTGGCCCTGCGCCTCGCTCTCCAGCCGGCCGGCATTGTCGAGGCTTTGCGCGCGGGCCATCGCAGCGATGACGCCGGTGAGATCGGCGAGCTGCTGCGCCGCGAGGCCCATGATCTGATTGCCGGATTGCGCCGCCTGGAGCGCGCCGCTTGCCGACTGGCTGGAGGATATCAGCGCGCTGATCTGCGTCTGCGCGTTCTGGAGGTTCTGCACCACGCCCGCCTGGACGTGCATCGAGTCCTGGTAGCCGGCGCGCGCGTTCTGCCAGCGCGTTTGCGCATCGGCGAGCATTTGCGTGCTGGATGTCGAGCCCGAGTAGCTCTGCGGATAGACCTGCGTGAAGGCCTGGTCGATCGTCGTGACGCTGTAAGCGATGTTCTGCGCCTGCATGAGCAGTTGCTCGGTGCGCTGGATCGAGGCTTCGAGCTGGGCCAGCGACGAATATGGCAGGCTCGCCAGGTTCTTGGCCTGGTTGATCAGCATGGTGGCCTGGTTTTCCAGGCTTTGGATATTCTGATTGACCTGCTGCAACTCGCGAGCAGCGGTCAGCACATTCTGGGAGAAATTGGTCGGATCATAGACGATCCATTGCGCGTCCGCCGGGACACTCGCCGTGGCGAGCGTGAGCGCGGCAACGCCAGCGGCGAGCGCGGCGCGAAAACGATAGCCGCTCATAACGGCACCTCCGAATTTTGGTTGAGCATATCGGCCGCCCAATGCAGCCCTTTGGATTTTCCTGTCTCGGCCATAAGGGTTGCGATGGCCGCCTGATCAGTTTTTGAGGACGCGGCGGTGACGGCGAGTGCGACCTCGGAGAGGCCCAGCTCGAACAGCCGATTGCCGCGCCGCGACTGGCAGTAATAGTCGCGCTTCGGCGTCGAGCGGCTGAGGATCTCGATCTGCCGATCGTTCAGACCGAAGCGGCGATAGATCGTCGCGATCTGCGGTTCGAGTGCGCGCTCATTCGGCAGGAACAGCCGCGTCGGGCAGCTTTCGATGATCGCGGGCGCGATGGCGCTGCCGTCGATGTCGGCGAGCGACTGGGTCGCGAAGATGACGCTCGCGTTCTTCTTCCGCAGCGTCTTCAGCCATTCGCGCAACTGGCCGGCGAACCCTTTGTCGTCGAGTGCGAGCCATCCCTCGTCGATGATGAGCAGTGTGGGCCGCCCGTCGAAACGATCCTCGATACGGTGGAACAGGTAGGACAGCACGGCAGGCGCCGCCCCCGCGCCGATCAGGCCTTCGGTCTCGAACGCCTGCACATCCGCCTCGCCGAGACGCTCGGTCTCGGCATCGAGCAGCCGGCCCCAAGGCCCGTTCAGCGTATAGGGCTGCAAGGCCTGCTTCAGCGCGTTCGACTGCAACAGGACGGAAAGGCCCGTGATCGTCCGTTCCGCCACTGGCGCGGACGCAAGCGAAGTCAGCGCGGACCATAAATGCTCCTTCAGTTCCGGGGTGACCGTCACGGACTCACGGGCCAGAAGTGCTGCGACCCAATCGGCCGCCCAGGCGCGGTCCCCGGCATCGTCGATCCGCGATAGCGGCTGGAGGGCGACGGGTTCGGAGATGTCGTCGGCCAGAGCGCCTCCGAGATCGTGCCAGTCGCCGCCCATGGATAAAGCCGCAGCGCGGATCGAGCCGCCGAAATCGAAGGCGAATATCTGGGCGCCGTGATAGCGGCGGAACTGAAGCGCCATAAGCGCGAGCAGCACGCTTTTGCCGGCGCCGGTCGGTCCGACGATCAGCGTGTGGCCGACATCGCCGACATGCAGCGAGAACCGGAACGGGGTAGAGCCTTCCGTTCGCGCGAAGAACAGCGGCGATCCGCCGAAATGCTCGTCCCGTTCAGGCCCGGCCCAGACGGCCGAGAACGGCATCATGTGGGCGAGGTTGAGCGTCGAGACCGGCGGCTGGCGGACATTGGCGTAGACGTGGCCGGGCAGACTGCCGAGCCATGCCTCGATCGCGTTCACCGTCTCGCGCATGCAGGTAAAGTCGCGGCCCTGGATGGTCTTCTCGACCAGGCGCTGGCGTTCCTCTGCAACGCGCGGATCGGCATCCCAGACGGTTATGGTGGCCGTGACATAGGCCTCGCCGACCAGATCGGAGCCGAGCTCCTGCAAGGCCTGATCGGCGTCGAGCGCCTTGTTGGCGGCGTCGCTGTCCATCAGGACGGACGCCTCGTTGGTCATGACCTCCTTCAGGATCGCCATGATCGATTTGCGCTTGGCGAACCATTGCCGGCGGATGCGGCCGAGCACCTTGGTGGCGTCCGTCTTGTCCATGCAGATCGCGCGGGTGGACCAGCGATAAGGAAAGGCCAGACGATTGAGATCGTCGAGCAGCCCCGGCCAGGTGCGTGACGGGAAGCCCATGATGGTGAGCGTGCGCAGATGCGCGCTGCCGAGCTGGGGTTCGAGGCCGCCGGTCAGCTCCTCGTCCACCAGGATGGCGTCGAGGTGCATCGGGGTTTCGGGAACGCGGACACGCTGGCGACGGGTCGATATGCAGGAATGCAGGTAGGTCAGCGTTTCCGTGTCGTCGAGCCATTCCGCCTCAGGCATGAAGCCCTCGATCAGCGCCAGCACCCGGTCGGTGCGGTCGATGAACCCCGCCAGCGCGGCGCGCCAATCGGCGCCGTCACGGGCGCGGCCTTCATAGAGCCAGGCCTCGGCGCGGGCCGCGTCCTCGGCCGGCGGCAGCCAGACCAGCGTCAGAAAGTATCGGCTCTCGAAATGCGCACCTTCTTCCTCGAACTGCGCGCGGCGTTCCGCATCGACCAGACGCGAGGCGGCATCGGGGAATTCGCCTTCGGGGTAGCGGTTGGCGGGCAGGCGCTGTGCCTCGATGAAGATCGCCCAGCCCGAGCCCAGGCGGCGCAGCGCGTTGTTGAGGCGCCCGGTGATGGCGACCAGTTCCGCCGGCGTCGCGGAGTCCATGTCCGGCCCGCGGAACCGCGCCGTGCGCTGGAAGGAGCCGTCCTTGTTGAGGATGACACCCTTCTCGACCAGCGCCGCCCACGGCAGGAAATCGGCGAGGCTCTGGCTGCGATGGCGGTATTCGGCGAGGTTCATCATGGCGCTGCCTCACGCCACCAGGTGCTGCGGGTAGCGCAGGTGCCGCCGCACGACATCGACGAAGGCCGGGTCGCGCTTGGCCGCCCATACGGCGGCCAGATGGCCGATCAGCCAGATGGCACCGCCGACGATCCAAAGCCGCAATCCCAAGCCGACGGCGGCAGCGAGCGTGCCGTTCAGGATCGCCACCGCGCGCGGCACGCCGCCGAGCAGGATCGGCTCGGTGAGCGCGCGATGGACCGGCGCGTAGAACCCGAGGATCGGTTCGGCCTGATCCATCAGACCAGCGCTCCGCCGCCGAACTGGAAGAAGGTCAGGAAGAAGCTGGAGGCCGCGAAGGCGATGCTGAGGCCGAAGACGATCTGGATCAGCCGGCGGAAGCCACCCGATGTCTCACCGAAGGCCAGCGTCAGACCGGTGGTGATGATGACGATGACGGAGACAACCTTGGCGACCGGCCCCTGGATCGAATCCAGGATCTGGGTCAGCGGCTGCTCCCACGGCATGTTGGAGCCGGCGGCATACGCCGGCGCGGTGGCGAGGACGAAGAAGGCGAAGGCGGACGCCGTCGCCAGTCGGTCACGAAGACGGTTCAGCATCAGGGCTCTCCTGCTGGGGTGAGGACGTAATCGCCGTCGGGACCGAGGTCCCCGACGGCGGCAAGTTCGGCGAGGCGACGGGAAGAGCCCCGCCCGGACAGCACGGCGATCACGTCGATGGTCTCGGCGATCAGGGCGCGGGGCACGGTGACGACGGCTTCCTGGATGAGCTGCTCCAGCCGGCGCAGCGCGCCGATGGCGGAGCCCGCGTGCAGCGTGCCGACGCCGCCGGGATGGCCGGTCCCCCAGGCTTTGAGGAGATCGAGCGCCTCGGCGCCCCGCACCTCGCCAATCGGAATTCGGTCGGGCCGCAGCCGCAGCGAGGAGCGGACCAGATCGGAGAGCGAGGCCGCGCCTTCCTTCGTGCGCAGCGAAACGAGGTTGGGCGCCGCGCATTGCAGCTCGCGCGTATCCTCGATCAACACCACGCGGTCGCCGGTTTTGGCAACTTCGGCCAGCAGCGCGTTCACAAGCGTGGTCTTGCCGGTCGAGGTGCCGCCGGCCACGAGAATGTTCTTGCGGGTGGCAACTGCGATGCGTAGCAACTCGGCCTGACCGCCGGTCATGATGCCGGCCTCGACATAATCGGCGAGGGTGAACACCGCGACAGCCGGGCGGCGGATGGCAAAACAGGGCGCGGCCACCACCGGCGGCACCAGCCCCTCGAACCGCTCACCGCTTTCCGGGAGTTCGGCAGAGACACGAGGCGATCCGGCGTGGACTTCGACGCCGACATGGTGGGCGACCAGCCGCACGATCCGCTCGGCGTCGGCGGGCGTGACGCGGCAGCCTGTGTCCTCAAGCCCGCCCGATAGCCGATCGATCCAGAGCCGGCCGTCGGGATTGAGCATCACCTCGACGATGCTGGGGTCTTCCAGATATGCCGCAATCGACGGCCCTAGCGCGGTGCGCAGCATGCGCGCGCCACGGGCGAAGGCTTCTGAGCGAAACGAGATCGTCGACACATCAATCCCCTCGAAAGGCGCCTCATGGAGGCGGCGTGATCAGCGGGTTGATTAGAAAGAGCCGGAAATGGCGGCGCGCAACAACAGCGATAAGGCCATAGGGCTCGGGGATAGAAAGACAGGCGATCGGCAAAATGGCTGATCAGTCCTGTGGGCTTTGGTCGTCCGCGTTCGCTTCGCCCCCTCCGATATCTTTCGATATTTCGTCCGCCAGGGTGCGCCCGCGGGCCAGACGACGGGCCAACGCTTCCACGAAGCCATCGTAACGCTCTCGCCCTTTGGCCTGCGCGGCGGCTTGGGCGCTATCAGGCAAGGGAGGCGTGGTGGTCAGCCAGAACCGCACGAACAGGGCCAATGCCTCATTGGAGATGTTGCCATGGCGCTCCAACCGCTCGACCTGTCGCGACAATCGATCGAGCCGGCGCGCAAGCGCGGCCTCGAGCCGATCGGCGCCGTCTGGCGACAAATGCGATGCCAGCGCAGTTTCCACCACAAGCGCCTGCGGAACCCGCTTTCGGGTTGCGTAGTCTGCCAGCTTGCCAGCGAGGTCTGGCGGTAGTCGGAATGTGTGCTTGGTGCGCATTGCGGTCACAGCCCCATGTCGTCGGCGGGATCGAGGGACACCTGCCGGGCGGTCGCACGCACCTGGCGCTGCAATACGCGGAGCCGTTGGGCGTCGTCATCGGCTTCGTCATCCGGGAGATCGAACTCTTGAGCGGGCTTTCTCGGTGCCGTAACGACGTCCTCGTGCTCGGGCAATTCCGGCTCGCGGCGGATGCCGGCGTTGGCGGGGTCTTCGGTGTCGGTCGATGGCGGCGCGACGACGGCGCCCTGCCAATCATCTTTGGCCGCCGGAATGGGCTTCTCGGAGTTGCCATCCACCGTCGTTCCGGCCGCGGGCGTCGGTGGCGGCAGGATACGCGCCTGTAGCTGGTAATCCTCGTAGTAGCGCGCTTTCTTGGCGCGGATCGGGTGACAGCCAGAGACCAGCACCAGTTCGTCATCATGGGGGAGTTGCATTACCTCCCCGGGTGTCAACAGCGGCCGGGCGGTTTCCTGGCGCGATACCATGAGATGGCCAAGCCAGGGGCTGAGTCGGTGGCCAGCGTAGTTCCTGGCATCGCGGATTTCCGTCGCCGTGCCGAGCGCGTCGGACACGCGCTTGGCGGTTCGCTCGTCATTGCTGGCGAAGCTGACGCGCACATGGCAGTTGTCGAGGATCGAGTTGTTCTGGCCGTAGGCCTTCTCGATCTGGTTCAGCGACTGGGCGATCAGAAAAGCCTTCAGGCCGTAGCCGGCCATGAAGGCCAAGGCGCTCTCGAAGAAATCGAGCCGACCCAGCGCCGGAAATTCGTCGAGCATCAGCAGCAGGCGGTGCCGCTTGCTCTTCGCGTTTAGATCCTCGGTCAGGCGCCGGCCGATCTGGTTGAGGATCAGCCGGACCAGCGGTTTGGTCCGGCTGATGTCTGATGGCGGCACGACGAGGTAGAGGGTGGCCGGCCTTGCGCCTTCTACGAGGTCGCGAATGCGCCAGTCGCATCGGCGCGTCACGGCCGCCACCACGGGATCGCGATAGAGGCCGAGGAACGACATGGCGGTGGACAGCACGCCAGAGCGCTCGTTCTCGCTTTTGTTGAGAAGCTCGCGGGCGGCGCTGGCGACAACGGGATGCACGCCGGCCTCGCCCAGATGCGGCGTCGTCATCATCGCCCGCAGCGTCGTCTCGATCGGTCGCTTCGGATCGGACAGAAAATTGGCGACGCCGGCGAGCGTCTTGTCCGGCTCGGCGTAGAGCACATGCAGGATTGTGCCGACCAGCAGTGAGTGGCTGGTCTTCTCCCAATGGTTGCGTTTCTCCAGCGCGCCTTCGGGATCGACGAGCACGTCGGCGATGTTCTGGACGTCACGCACCTCCCATTCGCCGCGGCGCACCTCCAGCAGCGGGTTGTAGGCGGCGCTCTGCGCATTGGTCGGATCGAAGATCAGCACGCGGCCAAACCGCACCCGCCAACCTGCCGTCAGCGTCCAGTTCTCGCCTTTGATGTCGTGGACGATGGCTGATCCCGGCCAGGTCAGCAGCGTCGGGACAACGAGGCCAACGCCCTTGCCGCTGCGGGTCGGCGCAAAGCACAGCACATGCTCCGGTCCGTCATGGCGGAGATACTCGTCCCGCCACCGGCCGAGCAGCACCCCATCATGCCCGAGCAGCCCGGCGTCGCGCACCTCGCGGGTCTCGGCCCAGCGGGCGGACCCATACGTCGTGACGCGCTTCGCCTCGCGTGCGCGCCACACTTAAATGGTGATGGCCACCACGACGGCCGCAATGCCGCCGGCAGCGGCGATGTAGGCGCCCTCGACAAAAATGTCGCGCGCATAGGCGTCGTAGGCGAACCACCACCAGAAAAAGGCCGGCGGATGGTAAACCGGCCAGCCGAACAGCTCGAACCATGGATGGCCAAGGCCCGGCTGAAAGCCAAGCTTCCAGGCGGTCCACTCCGTCGCCGCCCAAATGAAGGCGAGAACTGTGACGCTGACGAGGAGCACCTGGCCCCAGAGGATCTTGGTCGCATTCATGGCGACGAAGGATCAGGACGCTCGAACTCCTCAACCGCAAGGCCAAACAGCAGAAGCCGGGGTCCCAGCGTGCTGCCGGCTAAAAATCGGACCTTTCAACCGGGAACTGCCGGCAGAACCCCGCGAACCGCTCACTTGAATTGCTACAGCCGTAGCATTATGATGTCACGATGGTTCTATTTACCTGGCTGCAGATATCCTACAAGGTGCCATCTGAACCCGGCACGCGACGCGTGGCACTGTGGCGCCGACTGAAGGGCATGGGCGCCGTCTATCTGCGCGATGGCGTATGTCTTCTCCCCCGCAACGACGATCATCTCCGGCGCTTGCGCATGATCGAGCACGAAATCATCGAGATGGGTGGGGAGGCCGTGCTGCTAGAAACCACGGCACTCGACTCCGTGCAGGAAGATCGCGTCGTGCAGAGATTTAACGCAGATCGTAATGCCGAATTCGAGGAGTTCCTTGGCAAGTGCCGGGATTTCGAGGCCGAAATCGCAAAGGAAACAGCGAACCAGCATTTCACGTATGCGGAATTGGAGGAGAACGACCAGGATATTACGAAGCTGAAGCGGTGGCTGGCCAAAATTGTAGCGCTCGATTTCTATGGGGCGCCGCTGGGC